>JAGRFZ010000172.1:424-24684 GCA_020445785.1 Rhodocyclaceae bacterium | reverse complement strand
AGGTCAGAATCCCAGGCGAGACGAGCGAGCAATGGCAATCACCGAATTTTTCGACGAGATGCAGGGAGACGGTGGCCTGGTCCGTCCCCATTACGCGGACGTGTCACGATGGCTCGACGGCATGTCGGCCGAGCGCATGGCGCGCAAGCGCGCCGAGGCGAACGCGCTGTTTCACCGCTTCGGCATCACCTTTGCGGTGTACGGCGAAGACTCGGGCACCGAGCGCCTGATTCCGTTCGACATCATTCCGCGGATCATCACCGCGGAGGAATGGCGCACCCTCGAGGCCGGGCTTCGTCAGCGGGTGATGGCGCTCAATGCCTTCATTCGCGACATCTACCACGAGCAGAGCATCCTCAAGGAAGGACGTATTCCCGAACGGGACGTGCTCGGCAATGCCCAGTACCGCAAGGAAATGATCGGCGTGCAGGTCGTGCACGACGTCTATGCGCACATTGCCGGGGTCGATATCGTGCGCGCCGGCGAGGGCGAGTTCTACGTGCTCGAGGACAACCTCCGGGTGCCGTCCGGCGTGTCCTACATGCTCGAGGACCGGCGCATGATGATGCGCCTGTTTCCGGAACTGTTCGCCAACAACCGGGTGGCACCGGTGGACCATTATCCGAATCTGCTGCTGGAGACGATGCGCAGCGTGGCGCCGGCCGGACAGGACGATCCGACCGTGGTGGTGATGACCCCGGGGGCGCACAACAGCGCCTACTTCGAACATGCCTTCCTCGCCCAGCAGATGGGTGTCGAGCTGGTCGAGGGCCAGGATCTGATCGTCCGCGACGAAGTCGTCTACATGCGCACTACCCAGGGCCCGAAACGGGTGGATGTGATCTATCGGCGGATCGACGACGATTTCCTCGATCCGCTGGTGTTCCGCAAGGACTCGATGCTCGGTGTGCCCGGGCTGTTGCAGGCCTACCGTGCCGGCAAGGTGACGCTGGCCAACGCGGTCGGCGGCGGGCTCGCCGACGACAAGTCGATCTATCCCTACGTGCCCGACATGATCCGCTTCTATCTCGGTGAGGAGCCGATCCTGAACAACGTGCCGACCTACCGCTGCAGCGACCCGAAACAGCTCTCCCACGTGCTGGCGAATCTGCCCGAACTGGTGGTCAAGGAAGTGCACGGCGCCGGCGGATACGGCATGCTCGTGGGGCCGACCGCGAGCGAGGAAGAGATCGAGAAGTTCCGCGAGCGGGTCAAGGCCCATCCGGACAAGTACATCGCCCAGCCGACGCTGTCCTTGTCGGCGTGCCCGACCTTCGTCGAATCGGGCGTCGCGCCACGTCATATCGACCTGCGGCCGTTCGTGCTGTCGGGCAAGGAAGTGTGCATGGTGCCGGGTGGGCTGACCCGCGTGGCCTTGCGTGAGGGATCGCTGGTGGTGAATTCGTCGCAGGGCGGCGGCACCAAGGACACCTGGGTGCTGGAGGCCTGATCGAATGCTGAGTCGAACCGCTGACCATTTGTTCTGGATGGCCCGCTACATGGAGCGCGCCGAGAACACCGCGCGGATGCTGGACGTCGGCTACCGCATGTCGCTGATGCCGCAGACCGCGGCGGAAGTGGAGCAAAACTGGGTCGGATTGCTGCGCATCATGTCGCTCGAGGAACAGTATCGGGCGACCTGTGGCGAGGTGGATGGCGACAAGGTGATCCGCTTCATGATCTTCGATCCGGAAAACCCTTCGAGCATCCGCAATTGCCTTCGCGCGGCGCGCGAAAACGCCCACGCGGTGCGCGACACGCTGACCGCCGAGCTGTGGGAAACGACCAACGCGACCTGGATCAAGGTGCGGGGACTGACGCCGGAGATCCTCGAGGATCGTGGCGTCGGTGAGTTCTTCGAGTGGGTCAAGTATCGCTCCCACCTGTCGCGGGGGGTCACCATCGGCACCATGCTGCAGGACGATTCTTGGCGCTTCATCCGGCTCGGCACCTTCCTCGAACGGGCCGACAACACCGCCCGCATCCTCGACGTCAAGTACCAGGTCCTGGTGTCGGAGGACGGCGGCGAAGCGGCCGACTACTATCGCTGGAGCGCGCTGCTGTATTCGGTATCGGCGTTCGAGGTGTATCGCAAGGTCTACCGCGACCTGATTTCGCCGGTGCGGGTGGCCGATCTGTTGATTCTCAACCAGGACATGCCGCGTTCGCTGGCGCGATGCGTGCGCGAGGTCTATGCGAACCTGCAAGTGGTGGCCAACGACAGGTCGGGGGAGACCCTGAGAAGGGCCGGGGAACTCGAGGCCTCGCTGCGCTTCGGGCGCATCGATCACCTGCTGGATCAGGGGCTGCACTCGTTCCTGGATCGCTTCATGGATCGCATCTACGATCTCGGCAACCGCATCTCCGACGACTTCCTGATCCCCTTGCGCGCAAGCTGACGAAGGGCGCCGGACGCAGGATCCGCCGCTGGCGCCGCCGGCGCATTCCACAGATAATGCGCCGACTGCGCCCACGGGACCCGCGACGATCGTGACCTATTGTGTAGGAATGCTGCTGCAGGCCGGTCTGGTGATGCTGGCGGACTCGCGCACCAACGCCGGCGTCGATCACATCAACACGTTCCGCAAGTTGCGTGTCTATGAGCGTGCGGGCGAGCGCTGTCTGGTGCTGATGAGTGCCGGCAATCTGGCGATCACCCAGGCCGTCGCTTCGACGCTGGACGAGGTGTTGCGTTTCGACGGCGACGCGCCGGGCCTGCTCGAAGTGCCGACGATGTTCGAGGCCGCGCGCCACGTCGGCGATGTCCTGCGGGCGGTGCATAAGCGCGACGCGGATGCCTTGTCGGCCTTCGGCATCGATTTCAACGCGAGTCTGATCCTCGGCGGCCAGATCGCTGGCGAAGCGCCGCGTCTGTTCAGCATCTATGCGGCCGGCAACTTCATCGAAGCGACCCGGGAAACGCCATACTTCCAGATCGGCGAATCCAAGTACGGCAAACCCATTCTGGATCGGGTGCTGTGCTGGGACACGCCACTCGATGAGGCGGTCAAGTGTGCGCTGATCTCGATGGATTCGACGATCCGCTCGAATCTGTCCGTGGGGCTGCCGCTCGATCTTGCGATCATCGAGCGCGACGGCCTCGCCATCGCCAGTCAGCACCTGATCGATTCCGCCAACCCGTATTTCGCGATGGTCCGCGCCCGCTGGGGCGATGCGTTGCGCCTGGCCTTCGATGCGATTCCCAATCCCGACGGCGCTTTCGACTGAATCGCGCGGTGCGTCCGCCGCCGTTACCAGCCTCGTCCGTCCCGCCGCTGGGCCTCGATCTCGTCGCGGAACAGATTGAAGTGGGTCCATCGGCGCGGATGGATCCGCCCGTCTTCGGCTGCGTCGCGCAGTGCGCAGCCGGGTTCGAGATCGTGTCGGCAATCGCGGAAGCGACAGTGGCCGGCCAGTGGCGCCAGTTCGCGGAAGCCGCTCAGCAGGCGGTCCGGCGCGATGTGGGCAAGCCCGAAGACCTGCAAGCCCGGACTGTCGATCAATTCGCCGCCGCCTTGCAGGGGGTAGAGGCGGGCGTAGGTGGTGGTGTGCTTGCCGCTGTCCAGACTCGACGAAATTTCACGGGTGGCGGCCTCGGCCTCGGGAACGAGGGCATTGATCAGCGTGCTCTTGCCCATCCCCGACTGGCCGACCAGCACCGAGCAGTGTTGCTGCAGGTGGGGTGCCAGGACTTCGCCGCCGGCCGCAGCCGACAGTTCCACCAGGGGGTAGCCGAGATCGGCGAAGGGCCGGAGCATCTCGCGAGCGTCGGCCAGGCGATCGGTCAGGTCGATCTTGTTGAGCACGATCAGTACCCGGATCGACTGATCCTCGGCAGCGCAGATGCAGCGAGAGATCAGTTCGTCACTGAACCCCGGTTCGGTGGCGGTGACCAGCACCACCTGGCTGACGTTGGCGGCGATGAGCTTTTCCTTCCAGGCGTCCGAGCGGTAGACCAGGCTGGTTCGCGCGACGATGCGCTGGATCACGCCCTGGTCGTTTCCCTTGGGCGCGAACTCGACGTGGTCGCCGCAGGCCAGCGAACTGCGCTTGCCGCGGGGATAGCAGAGAAAGCGCCTGCCGTCCGCGCCGACCACTTCGTACTGGCGTCCGAAGGCGGCACGGACGCGGCCCCGCATCATGCGTGGGCGGGCCGGGCAGAAAAGCTGGGCTGCTGCAATTGCTCGAGGTGGGCGATGCGCGAGGAGGCCGGCGGGTGGGAATCGTGGAAGCCCGAATACCAGGGGTCGGGCGTGAGCGTCGACGCATTGTCCCGGTAGAGCTTGACCAGGGCGCTGATCAGTGGCGCTGCACCGGCATGCTTGGCGGCGTAGCGGTCGGCCTGGAACTCGTGGCGGCGTGACCAGAGACTCATCAGGGGCGCCAGCGGCAGCAGGAACACGGGCATGGCGAGCATGAACAGGGCGAGCAGACTGGCGCTGTCCCGCGCCTGCATGCCGAGACCCTGGTAGAACCAATTCTGATCGGCCAGCCAGCCCAACAGGGCGAGTACCGCGAAACTGCCGAGGGCCATCACCGCGATACGCTTGAGGATATGGCCATGGTGGAAGTGGCCGAGTTCGTGGGCCAATACGGCTTCGATCTCGTCGCCGTCGAGCCGGCCCAGCAAGGTGTCGAAGAAGACGATCCGCTTGCTGCTGCCGAAACCGGTGAAATAGGCGTTGCCATGGGCGGATCGACGCGAACCGTCCATCACGAACAGTCCCTTGGCGTGAAAGCCGCAGCGCTCGAGCAGACGGGTGACGCGGGTGCGCAGGGCTTCGTCCTCGAGGGGTTCGAAGCGATTGAACAAAGGCGCGATGAAGCTCGGCCAGATCAGCATCGCCAGCAGATTGAAGCCGAGCCATCCGGCCCAGACGGTGAGCCACCAGTACCGGTCGAAGCCGTCCATCAGCCACAGCGCCGCGGCGAGCAGTGGCAGGCCGATCGCCGCCGACAGCGCTGCGCCCTTGACGGTGTCGCTGAAGAAAAGTCCCGGGGAGATGCGGTTGAAGCCGAACTTTGCCTCGGTGACGAAGACCCGATACAGCTCGAACGGTAGCGCCATCGCCCAGCCGATCACCGCAATCAGCGCCAGGAAGAGCACGCCGTGCGGCAGTTCTCCGGGCGGCAGAAACTGGCCCAGCGCTGCGTGGAGATCCTGCAGCAGACCGCCCAGGGTCAGCCATAGCAACCACGCCGTGGCCGCCACCATCTCGGGCAGGCGGGCCCGCACGCGGGCCACCGTGTAATCGGCGGCGCGGCGATGGGCGGCCTCGTCGATGCGGTCGCGGAATGCCGCCGGAACGGCTGCGCGATGGGCGCTTACATGGCGAATCTGGCGCCAGGCGAGAACGCTCTTGAGGGCCAGCCCGGAAAGCGCGGCGAGCAGAAAGACGATGGCGAAGACGGTCATTGGCAGGTGGGGCCCGCGGCGCGGCGTGTCGAGCCCGCTTGTGAGAACATTCGGAATTTCGGAGAAGCTCTCGAATTATGGCACAGGACCAGAACCACCTCATCTGGCTGGACATGGAGATGACCGGCCTCGATCCTGATCGAGATCGCATCATCGAACTGGCGGTGGTGATCACCGACGCTCGTCTTCAGACCGTCGCCGAAGGGCCGGTCCTCGCGGTCCACCAGACCGACGCCGTGCTCGACGGCATGGACGAATGGAACCGCAACACCCATGGCCGTTCGGGTCTGATCGACCGGGTGCGGGTGTCCGTCCTCGACGAGGCCCAGGCGGAAAAGTCGATGCTGGATTTCGTGAAGGCCCACGTGCCGGCGCGGACCTCGCCGATGTGCGGCAATTCGATCTGCCAGGACCGGCGCTTCATGGCACGGCACATGCCGCAACTCGAAGCCTGGTTCCACTACCGCAACCTGGACGTGTCCACCCTCAAGGAATTGGCCCGGCGCTGGCGACCGGAAGTTGCCAAGGGGGTCGTCAAGAAGGGGCGCCACGAAGCGCTGGCGGACATCTACGAGTCGATTGCCGAATTGGCCCATTACCGGGACAGTTTTCTGCGGCTCGACTGAGCTTGGCTGCAGGGGCCTCGAGCAGCGTGAAGCGCTCGTGCTGGCGACCGCCGCCACGTTCGAAGCGCCATACTTCGCGGCCGAGCGTGGCGAGGTCCACCGTGGCGGAACGGCGATCCTGAAACACGAGAATCAGCGGGCAGTCGCGCGCATCCGACTCGCTGCGCACGCGCACCCCGGCAAAGTAGTGCATCGCAGAGCGCTGGGAGAAGCCGAGGCCGAGGCCATCGACGCACGCCCCCGGGTGCGTTCGCAGCACCTCCGCGAGTTGTCGCGCAGCCGGGCGATAGCTGCGGGAATGGTCGAACCAGGGCTGGCCCATCGCCGTCGTCAAAGACCACAACAGCGTCATGCCGAGCGCCCAGGTCAGGGTTGCATCGCGTCCGCCGGAGCGCCGCCAGGCAAGGTAGGCGATCCAGGCCACCACGACCGCGGCAGCGACTGCCAGGGCGAGCACGCCGAGGCTCAGGTCGAAGCCGGGTGCCAGCTTCTTGAAGTGGCGCGCGAGGCCGGGCGGCCAGGCGTTGACCAGCGCGCTCCAGGCCAGCCAGAGGAGCAGGCCGAAGGCGCTGAACGTCATGACCGCGAACCAGTCGAAAGCGGCGGCCGCGCCGCGCCGCAGGCGCTCGACGGCAGGCGCGGCGAGCAAGGCCAGGGGGACGGTCAGCGGCAGCATGTTGGCGGGGCGCAGGCTGCCGGAAAGCGCCACCGTGGCGAGGGCCAGCACCAACGCGACCAGCAGAAGTGGTACGTGCCGGATCGGAGCGCCATGCCAGGCGCGCCATAGCGACCACAAGGCCAGCGGCCACAACGGCCACACGAACCAGCCAAAGAGCTTGAACCAGTCGATGACCTTGTCGGCGGCCGGTGTGGCCGGTCGCAGTGCTTCGCGTTCGGCGTCGAGCCAGAGCGGCCAGCCGGGCTCGCTCATGGCCGGCAGGATCCAGGCGAAGGCGATTGCCACGGCAAGTGCGAGGGCCCCGAGGATGGCCAGCGGAGACGCCCGCTCACTGCGATCGCTCGGCAGGAACTGGAACAGCAGCAGGGGCCATGTGACCAATGCGCCCGCAACGCCGGCGAAAAGAAAGGCGGCTCCAGCGGCGGCGCCCGCGGCCGGCATCGCCAGCCGGTGCGGCGAAACCAGCATCCACACGGTGCATGCCTGGGCGGCCAGCAGGCCGATCGCGGGCTGGGTCTCGTGGACATGCACGACCAAGCCGAGGCTGCCGACGGTCAGCAATACCACTGCCGTACGTGCCTGATCGCCGTGCATCAGGCGGGAGGCGCGCGACAGCGCCCACAGCGCCGCCGCCGCGAGCAAGGCGGTGGTCAGGCGGGCGCCGTCGTGCAGCGGCAACAGCCATTGCAGGGCGGTCGCCAGCGCAGCCGCGAGCCAGTAGAAGAGGGGGCCGAAACCGACACTGGGGTCGCCGTCGAGGGCGGGCAGGAGGGACGGGCCGGTGTCGATCATCTCGAACACCAGGCCGAAATGGCGTGCGTCGTCGCCCCGCCACGGATCGTGGCCGATGGTGCCCACCAGCAGGTAGGTCGCGGCAATCAGCAGCAGGATCCTGGGCGCGTCTCGACTCATGGGGGAAGCCGGCCGGGGGTTGGACTTGGCCGCGAGTCTATCAGCTTGCGCGGGACTTGCCCGGCCGGCATGACCAGCCAAGAAAAAAGGCAGCCATGATGGCTGCCTCGATCGCGAACGCTGCGCCTCGATCAGGACGGGCGCTGGACGTTGCCGTACTTCTGGCGGAAACGCTCCACACGGCCGGCAGTGTCGACGATGCGCTGCTTGCCCGTGAAGAACGGATGACACTGGGAGCAGACCTCGATGTGCATGCTCTCCTTGGGCGAGGTCGAACGGGTCTTGAAGCTGTTGCCGCAAGAGCAGGTGACTTCGATCTCTTTGTAATTCGGGTGGATGTCTGCTTTCATTTCGCTTCCTTCAGTGACGGTGGCGGTGGATGTGGCCGCCAGCAAGCCTTAAATTATCACCCGTTTCGACCGAAATCCGCAAGCAAGCCGCTCGCGGTGTCTGTGGCCGCGTTTGGTTGCGCGCGTGCCGAAGGAATCCATGGATCCATGAAGCTCCTGCTCGCACCGATGGAAGGCCTGGCCGACGCACCGATGCGCGATCTGCTGACTGCGGCCGGCCACTACGACTGGGCGGTTTCGGAATTCGCGCGGGTTTCCGCAGCGAAGCTGTCGGCGCGCAGCTTCCGTCGCATCGCGCCGGAACTGGACCACGGCTCGCGCACGCGCGCCGGTGCGCCGGTGCGTGTCCAGCTGCTCGGCTCCGATCCGGCGTGCATGGCCGCAAGCGCTGCTGAGTTGGCGGCCCTGGCGCCGGCCGGCATCGATCTCAATTTCGGCTGTCCGGCGCCCACCGTCAACCGTCACCGTGGCGGTGCCGTGCTGCTCGAGGAACCCGAACTGATCCACCGCATCACGCGGCGGGTCCGGGCCGCGGTGCCGGCCGCCGTCCCGGTCTCTGCCAAGATGCGGCTGGGCGTCGAAGACCCCGGCCGCGCGCTCGATGCCGCGCGGGCCCTGGCCGAGGGTGGCGTCGGCCTGCTGGTGGTGCACGCGCGGACCCGGCAGCAGGGCTATCGGCCGCCGGCCCACTGGGAGTGGGTCGGTCGCGTCGCGGACGCCGTGGCGGTACCGGTGGTGGCCAACGGTGAGGTGTGGAGTGTGGCGGACTGGCGACGTTGTCGGGCGATTTCGGGCGTGCCCGACGTCATGCTCGGGCGGGGGGCGGTGGCCGACCCCTTCCTGGTCGATCGCATCCGCAGCGACCGCCCGTTCTGTGCCGACCACGATTGGCCCCGGCTGCAACGCCTGATCGATGCTTTCTGGGGCGACGTCCAGCAGCGCGTGCCGGCGCGCCACGCGCCGGGTCGGCTCAAGCAGTGGCTGAACCTGCTGCGGCGACGCTACCCACAGGCTGGTGCGTTGTTTGCGGCGTTGCGAGCCGAGGCGTCGGTCGAAGGGGTGAGCCGGGTGCTTGGCGGGGCCAGCGGGCCACGCTCGGCGCTGGCGGCCTGAGGGTGCCGTGAGCTACGCCAACTCGACGATTCCCGAGAGTGCCCAACAGTGTGTGCACCGGCATCTGCCCCGGCTGGTGGCGCGCCACGCACGCGAGCCCTTCCGCAAGCCATTTGCCGAGTACAACCGGCGGGCGATCGATGTCGCGCTCGAGGGCTGGGACGGCCATGCCGGACTGATCCTCGATGCCGGTTGCGGAGTCGCCCACAGCACGATCGCGATTGCGCGCGCCCATCCTCAGGCCTGGGTCATCGGCGTCGACCAATCCGCGGACCGGCTCGAACGACGCAAGCCCTATCCGTCGTCGATGATGCCCGCCAACATGGTCCTGGTACGGGCCGATCTGGTGGATTTCTGGCGCCTGCTGGCGGCGCGCGACCTGCGCCTGAGTCGGCACTACATCCTCTATCCGAATCCCTGGCCC
The DNA here is from genome assembly GCA_020445785.1 of Rhodocyclaceae bacterium. Classification (GTDB taxonomy): domain Bacteria; phylum Pseudomonadota; class Gammaproteobacteria; order Burkholderiales; family Rhodocyclaceae; genus Cognatazoarcus. Next base: position 15,164 of record JAGRFZ010000172.1, on the reverse strand, counting down.
AAGATCGGGCATCTGGGGCGGCGTTGGCACGCCCATCCGGTCTTCCCCATCCTCCCGCGATTGGGTGGCACCCTCGAGCTGCGCACCAACTGGCGCGTGTATGTGGAGGAGTTCGCCCTTGCGCTCGGCCTTCTGCTGGGGTACGAGCCGCGTTGGGAAGGCTACGACGGCGGCGAAGGCTTGACCCCGTTCGAACGCAAATACCGCGACTCGGGGCAAGCGCTGTATCGGCTTTCGGTCTCGCTCGGCGACGTCGCGCTTGATGGCGATGGAAGGGCGGTGCATGCTAGCGGCCAATGCCATGGGGAGAGCCACGAATGAACACCGCCGAGACCGAAGAAGTGCTATTGAGCGACGAAGAGTTCGAGGCGCTGGAAGCCATACTGGTATCGGACGACGTGCCGGCCGATTGCATGAATCTGGAAATGCTCGACGGCTATATCGCCGCCCTGGTGTGCAGTCCGGAACGGATCGCCTTGGAGCGCTGGCTGCCGGGCGTGTGGACCGCCGACGGCGAAGGCGCGGATTTCGGCTCGGGCGGAGCAGCGCGCAAAGCCCTCGAACTGGTGTTGCGCTACTACAACGAGGTTTTGGCGACCCTCGCAGCGGAGCAAGACCCCTGGGAACCCTTTTGTTACGCCACCGACGGCGAAGACGCTCCACCGCTGGGCGACGAATGGATCGCCGGCTTCGAGCAGGGCGCGGAGCTTTGGCCGGACGACTGGAACGCAGGGCTGGACAGCCAGGACGTCGCGGTGGCCGAAGGGCTGCTCGCCAATGTCTTCAAGCGTTGGGGTGCGGACGATGCGGCCGATGCGGACGACGAGACCCGGCTGAGTTGGCTGGCCGAGTCTGCCCAGGCGGCGCGAGGACTGTTTGCGCTGTGGCGCGAGGTCGGTCTGCCGGAGCCCCTGGCGGCCGACATCGCCGCGCCGGCAACCGCGGTGCGCGCGGCCGCCGGCCGCAATGACCTGTGTCCGTGTGGCAGTGGCAAGAAGTACAAGCTCTGCTGCGGCGCCGAAAACTGAATCGGCGCGCGCGGGCCACCCGCCCAGGTTGCGTCGAAGCGCTCGAGGCGACTTCGGCCTCGGCTTTGGATTCGGGCGGCCCGAACCCGCGATGCAACGACCTGCGCGCGAAATTCGGTCTGCCGCCGCTACCCCGGGCGGCCGTCCCCGAGACCGCCTGACGGCCACGGACAACCGACGGCACGGAGAATGCCGAAGGGCGTCAGTCGCTGCACCGTGTCCAGCCGTTCGGCGCGGCCGACGAAGAACGAGCCGGCGAAACCGAGGGCATTGATCGAGATCCCTTCGGCAGATTCCCGAGCGCGGCGCACCAGCAGCATCGCAGTGCGGGTGATCAGCAGGTTGTAGGCGCCGGCGTCGGCACCGCTAAGGTACAGCGCCCGACAGCCCTCCGCATAGCGGTCGTGCAGCGCGCTGCTCGCGTCCGCCGCAGTCCAGGTGGACGGGGGCAATGGGGCGATCCAGTGGTGGTAGGGCCATTGTGTGCAGCGTCCGTGGCCGGCATCGGCGCTGGCTTCGAGGCCGGCGAGCAGGGGCAGGGCGGCCTCGTCGTCGCGCGGTATCCACTGCAGGTGCCGGTGCCGCTGGCTGGCGCCGGCGATGCGGTCGCCATTGTAGAAGGCGAGGCCGCCGTGGTCCCGGACGAGGGGAAGGATCGCTGCGAAATCGTGCGGCTCGAGTGGCTGGGACTGCTCGACGAACCCGCGGCTCACCACCAGCAGGTGGTGGTCCAGCACCGGGAATTTGTTGAGCAGAATCCAGTGGCGGGCGCCCGCCGAGCAGACCAGCAGGTCGGGTTCGGGCGCGGCGAAGGGGTCGGTCGGCGTCTGGCCGGCGTGGTGCTTGCGGACCAGGCTGTCGATCCACTTGACGGGGAAGCGCAGGCCATCCTGCTCGATCCATGTGCGCGTCGTGCGGATCGGCTGCAGCGCGCCGCTCGCCAGCGCCTGCTTGCGTCGGCGAGCGGCGAGCGCAATGATGTCGACCGAACCGGGGTTGCGAGCCGAAGTGGCGTCGTCGACCACGTCATTCATCGCTCGGAGTGGGTCATGTCGCAGGTATTTGTGGTTCGGGGCGATTTCATTCAACTGGACCAGTTGCTCAAGGCGAGCGGACTATGCGGTACCGGGGGGCAGGCCCACGCGGCGGTGGTCTCGGGCCAAGTATTGGTGGACGGTATCACCGAGACGCGCAAGCGTGCCAAGCTGCGGCCCGGTCAGAGCGTTCGCTTCGAGAACGAGACCGTCGTGCTGGCCGCAGAGCGCTACCCGAAACCCTGACTGCCGACGGGGCCCCGCGGCATCAGCCGCTGCGCCGCGCCAGTCGCTGCCACACCCAGCCGCCGGGCAGATCCTGTCCGGTCAGGACGTAATCGAGCGTGTTGGGGTTCTCGAGGGTCAGCGCCAAGTGGTTGCGGGCCAAGCGATCACCGACGATCAGCAGTTCGTCACCCGCCTGAATCCGGTAGTTCGAGTCCGGCAGCAAGGTCCTGGTTCCGTCGTCCCGGCGAACGAACAGGACTTCGCACGCGAGCCCATGCTCACGCCGGGCGTGGTCCCGCAGCAGGGCGTCGATAGTGACCTCCGGCCCTGCCGGCATCAGCAGTGCGAACAGGGCCGGCGCCTCGCTGGCGTTGATGCGAATGCTCCAGACGTGGGGTACGTGCCAGCCGAAGCGATCGGTCATGCGGTCGAGCAGCGAAGCGGCCCAGTCCTCGCGGCTGCGCTTGACCTCGTCGAGGAAGGGAACCAGCAGGGGCGTGGTCAGGATCGCGAGGCATTCGTGAGCGATGATCCGACTCGGCACGACGCGTGCATCCGATTCGAAGGCCTCGAACAGGGGGTTGTTCGAGTAATGGTTCTGGCGGACGACCACGAACAGGTCGGGATTGAGTTCGCGTGCCGTGACGCAGATCGACAGGTTGTCGACGTCGCTGCCGGTGCAGGCGACGATGCCGCAGGCTTCCTCGATACCGGCCTGGCGCAGCGCGGGGGCACAGGTGCCGTCGCCCTGGACCCAACGGTGGCGGGTGCCGTCGGGGGGTGGATCGCGGTCGATCAGCACGATAGGCATCTGTTCGCTTTCGAGTGACTCGGCGAGCAATCGTCCGAATGTGCCGTATCCGCACAGCACCCAGGTGCCGCGCGGAGGATCTCGATGGGGCTTGACTTCTGTGCCGTCGATGCCGGTGAGCCATTCGAGCAGGTGGTAGGCCGACGGTGAATGCAACGCCAGGGCGAGATATTCACCGAACTTCTCGAATGGATTGATGATGTGGCGCGTGCCGAAAGACGCCATGTTGGCGGCGATCTCGACGCTGCGCGTGCGACACAGGGCGGGGACGTCGGGCGCCAGCAAGCGCGCGGCAATGGCAATTGCGAGATTGGTCTGATCGTTGTTGGTCAGCGCCATGACGCCGCGGCACTGGGGTTTCTCGAGGCCGGCCAGGCGCAGCACCTGCGGTCGGCCGGCGTCGCCGACGAGGTTGGGGACGTCGGCCCACAGGCTGTGCAGGTCGAGTTCCGCCGCCTTGACCGGATCGATTTCGATCGCCACCACGCGGATGCCCAGATGATCCAGGGCGCGGGTCACCAGACGTCCCGTCTCGCCGTAGCCACAGACCAGATAGAAGGGCTCCCCGAGGCGTCGCACTTCCCGCGAAAAACGCTCGGTGCGCACCGCATCGCGGAAGGCGGCGTCCTGCATCAGGGCGAACAGCGAGCCGATGGCATAGGCCCAACCGATCACCGACAGATAGATGCAGGCAGTGACCCACATCCGCTGGGCCTCGCTGAACTCGATCGGCACCTCGCCGAAGCCGATCGTCGTGGCGGTATAGCTGATGAAGTAGAAGGCGTGGAAGAAGCTCATGCGGCGGGCAACGCCGTCGACCTCGATACCCGGAATCACGGTCAGGCCGAGGACTGCGAGCGCGAAGATCGAGATCAGTACCGCCAGCGGTGCGCGCATGCGCCGCAGCACCAGGAAGATGATTCCCCAGTGCGGGCTATGGGTCACCGGGCAGCCCTCCCGCCACTTCCCGACCCGTTCGTCGACAGGCGAGAACGGGGTTTCGCGAAGCATTGCTCCGTACCGTACGCGCAGCAAGGCGGTGCATGGTCGGCCCTGGGGCGAGCGTCCCCTTCAGGCGGCAGCTCGGACGCGCTCATCGCCGCTGCATGATGGTTTCGGCGATCAGGATGACGACCGAGACCACGTTGGCGAACAGGGCGCCGCCGGACAGCGAAACGACTTTGGCGGTATAGCCGGGGTTCATGCCGACGCCGGCCACGTGGCTGGCATAGGCCCAGACCATGGCGGCCGCGATCAACTGCAGGTCCGCGACCAGACTGGTGGAGAGATGGATGGCGCCGATCTGCGTGCGATCGCCGAACTTGAGGACCGTCGCGATCAGATTGACGACGATGGCAGCAAAAAGCTCGTAGATGTCGTGGTGCTGCGCCTGGTCGATGTCGCCCAGGAAGAAGCCGAAGTTCAGCGTTGCGGCAAGGACGATGACGAAACCGAAGACGACCTTTTCGAGATTCATGGCGTGCGTTCCGATCGTGTGGCGTCGAGATGCCGCCCGATTGTCCTAGAAACCGCACACGCCCGTGGGCGCGGCCGGCCGTGGCACCCGCATCAGCATTCCTCGATGCGACCGTCGAGATAGTACCAGTGGCCGGCGATGCGCTCGAATCGGCTGTGTTCGCGGAGCCGGTGCGCGCGACCGCCGATGCGGTAGCGGGCGGTGAATGCCACTTCGGCGTGGTCCTCGTCGATGTGCCGGTGTTCATGCACCGTCAGCCCGATCCATTTGCAGGCCGGATCGATCTCCAGCCCGGTGGGGCGGGTGCGTGGATGCCAGCTCGACAGCAGGTATCGCTGGTCGCCGAGGAGGTAGGCCGTGTAGCGGGAGCGCATCAATGATTCGGCGTCGGCCGCAGCCCGCTGGCCGGACAGAAGTGGTCCGCAACAGGCCTGCAGGCTCGGTCCGCCACAGGGGCAGGGCTGTGATCGTCGCGATTTCGCCATGCTTCAGGATGCTCCGCTCGCGGGCGCGACGACGACGCGGTTGCGGCCGGCGTTCTTGGCCTGGTAGAGGGCTTGATCGGCCTGCGCGATGGCGGTGTCCAGGTTGCCCTGGCCGGGCCGCAGCACCGCCGCGCCGATGCTGATCGTCAGTGTCTCCGGGAAGCCCGTCCGGTCCGGAAATTCGATCGCGGGAATCGCCTCGACGGCCGCGCGCAGCTTTTCGCCGACCGTGGCGAGTCGCTGTTCGTCGGCGCCCGGCAGCAGCAGCAGGAACTCTTCACCGCCGTAGCGTCCGAGCACGTCGCTGCCGCGCCCGGACATGCGCAGCGTGGTTGCGACCTGGCGCAATACCCGGTCGCCGACAATGTGCCCGTGGCGGTCGTTGATCCGCTTGAAATGATCGACATCGATCATCATCAACCCCAATCCCTCCGCATCCCGGCGTCGTTCTTCCTGCCGTCGGGCTTCGGTCATCAGCGCGCGGCGGTTGAGGATGCCGGTGAGGCCGTCGATCGAGGCCAGGTAGTCCTGCAGTCGCACATCCTCCGTGAGCCGTGTGCCGACATAGGCGGCGATGCCGGCGAGTAACAGCCACAGCAGGGCCAATACCGTGCTGCGGTGGCGCCAGTTGGCCATGACGTGGTCGATTTCACGGGTCGCCGCGACGTATAGCGGGTAGCGCTCGAGTCGCTGGGTGACGATCAGACGCTCGCGATCGTCGAGGCGGGAATGGATGCGGACCGTCCGTGCTTCGCCTTCCTGGGCGGGAAGCACCGCGGCGACCCGGGGGATCACGCGTCCCATGTAGCGCTCGCGGTCCGGTTCGCGCACATAGACCTCGCCGGCATTGGAGACGACGGCAAAGCTGGAGGCGGGCGTTCGATTGACGATGTCGGCGTAATCGAAGGAATGGAGGAGATCGCGGATCGAGACGTAGACGCGAACCACCTTGCCGTCGGCATCCCGCTCGGCAACGCTCATCGCGAAGAACCACCTGCCGTTACGGGCCCTGGAGCGCTGGGGGATGCCGAGATAGACATGCGAATCGGGGTTTTGTAGATGTTCGGTGACGTATTCCCGATCGGCCACCAGCGGCGGATCGTCGCCACCCGTCCATTCGGCGATCACCCCATGGTGATCGACGATCAACAGGTCCATGCATGCGGCATCGCTGTTGCACCACTGCAACATGACGTCGCGCACCGCAAGCCCTTCGGCGGCCGGGTCCCGTTGGCGCTGGATGCCATTGAGCTGGCGCAGCGCGGTCAACTGGCGATCGATCATCGACAGTTGGGACTGGATGTTGCTGGCCATGACATTGGCAAGTACGGCGAGGCGCTCGCCGGCATTGGTCGCGACCTGACGGTGGTCGAGGTAGCTGTAGGTGGCGAGGGCAGCGCCGAGCAGTGCCATGAATGCCGCGACCCAGAAACGGATCACGCCGAGACGCCTGCTCAGCGAACTCTGGCCGTCGTGTGCATGTCGGTCGTGCAACTGGGCTCCAGGAATTCTGTGGATGACGGACCGTCGCAGCCTTGTCGCGGTGACGGCATCTCGATGATCGCGCCTCCGCCGACAGCGGCGGCGTGACGCGTGCATCGGCGCAATTTCCGCGCATTGTCAAACAATGTATATGGGCGGCCGAAATCGACGGAAGCCGGGCTCGTGCGCCACGAGGCGCCGCTCCGACAATCGGGGCAGAATGGCGGGACCGTGAACGACGATCGTTCCCCCTCCCAGTCGATCCATGCAATGTCCGGCGCCCAGGCCCTGCTGCGGCTGGCCAGCGATCGGCACGGCGGCCTCGATGCGGAGGAGGCCGAAGTCCGCTTGCTGCGATGGGGCGCCAACGCGATTCCGCCGCCGCCGCGGCCGAGCGCATTGTTGCGCTTCGCGCGTCAGTTCCACAATGTGTTGATCTATCTGTTGCTGGGCGCTGGCGCCGTCACCGCGATTCTGGGGCATTTGGTGGACTCCGCGGTGATTTTCGCGGTGGTGCTGGTCAACGCGCTGATCGGCTTCGTGCAAGAGGGGCGGGCCGAGGACGCCCTCGCCGGAATTCGCCGGATGCTGTCCAACCGCGCGCGGGTCGTGCGCGGCGGCCGTCGCGTCGAAGTCGACGCCGAGGTACTGGTTCCGGGCGACATCGTGCATCTGGCCGGTGGCGATCGCGTGCCGGCCGACATGCGGTTGCTCGAACTGCGCGGTCTGCGTATCGACGAGTCGGCCCTGACCGGGGAGTCGGTGCCGGTCGACAAAGCGATCGTCGAGGTGGCGCCGGCCGCGGAACTGGCCGACCGCCGCTGTATGGCGTATGCGGGGACGATGGTGAGCCACGGCATTGCCGTCGGCGTCGTCAGTGCAACCGGACTCGACAGCGAAATCGGACGGATCAGCACGATGGTGCGCGACGGGGCGCCGCTGTCCACGCCGCTGATGCGCCAGCTCGCCCGGTTCGGACACCAGATCACCTGGCTGGTGCTGGTGCTGGCGGTGGCGGCCTACGCCTTTGGCGTCTGGTGGCGGGGCTATGCAGCCGCAGAAATGTTCCTCGCGTCCGTCGGCCTGGCAGTGGCGGCGATACCCGAGGGGCTGCCGGCCATCATGACCATCGCACTGGCGATCGGCGTCCGGCGGATGGCCCTTCGCAATGCCATCGTCCGCCGCCTTCCGGCGGTCGAGGCGCTGGGATCCGTGACCGTGATCTGCAGCGACAAGACCGGTACGCTGACCCGCAACGAGATGGCCGTGCAGCGTGCGTTCGTCGCCGGCGCGAGCTTCGACGTCGCCGGCGAAGGCTATTCACCCGAAGGCACGGTGACGCCGATGGCGGATGCCGGCACGGCGTCGTCCGATGAAGTGCTGCTCGAACTGGCACGAGCCGGGCTGCTGTGCAATGACGCCACCCTCGAGTGCGAGCAGGGCCGCTGGTCGGTCAGCGGCGACCCGACCGAGGGCGCCTTGCTGAGCTTTGCCGGCCGGCTCGGGCTGGACATCCGATTCGAACTCGAAGCATGCCCGCGTGTGGACGCGATTCCGTTCGAGTCGCGCCACAGCTACATGGCGAGTCTGCACCACGACCATGAAGGTCACCGCCTGGTGCTGTTGAAGGGGGCGCCCGAGCGTGTGCTGGAGTTTTGCGACGGCGAACGCCGCGCCGGCGACCGCGCGCCGGTCGACCGCCGCTGGTGGCTGGCGGCGATGGCGGCCGCGGCGGACGATGGCATGCGCCTGCTGGCGGTTGCGATGAAGGTCGCGCCGGCCGACGCCGGGGCGCTGACTTTTGCCGACATCGAAGGCGGCGGTTTCACGCTGCTCGGCATGCTCGCGATCAGTGATCCAGCGCGCACGGAAGCGGCGGACGCGGTGGCACTGTGCCGGCAGGCGGGCATCGGCGTTCGAATGATCACCGGCGACCACGTCGCCACCGCAGCGGCGATCGCACGTCGCCTGGGCGTGGCCGACGAAGTGCGGACCATGACCGGTGCCGAGATCGAAGCGACGAGCGACGAAGCCCTGCGCGATGCGGTGCGCCGGACTCAGGTGTTCGCGCGGGCCAGTCCGGAGCACAAGTTGCGCCTGGTGCGCGCACTGCAGGCCGGTGGCGAAGTCGTGAGCATGACCGGCGACGGCGTCAATGACGCGCCCGCGCTGAAGCAGGCCGACATTGGCGTGGCGATGGGCTGCAAGGGCACCGAAACTGCCCGCGACGCGGCCGAGATGGTCCTCGCCGACGACAACTTCGCGTCGATCGCGGCCGCGGTCGAAGAAGGCAGAACGGTCTACGACAATCTGCGCAAGGCGATCGTCTTCATCCTGCCGACCAACGGCGGCGAAGCCCTGATGATTCTCGCTGCCGTCCTGGTCGGTCTCAGCCTGCCCATCACGCCGGCACAGATCCTGTGGGTGAATATGATCACCGCCGTGACGCTGGCCCTCGCGCTGGCCTTCGAGCCGGCCGAAGCGGACATCATGCGGCGACCACCGCGGCGGGCGGAGGAGGCACTGCTGGACCGCTTTCTGGCCTGGCGGATCGCGCTGGTTTCGGTGTTGCTGGTGGGGACGAGCCTCGGCCAGTTCCTGTTGGATCTCGCCCACGGGGCCTCGCTCGAGGTCGCCCGTACCGGCGCCGTCAATGCCCTCGTGATCGGGGAAGTGGCCTACCTGTTCAGCGTGCGCAGGCTGCGTGCGAGCGCCCTGTCGCGTGGTGGCGCACGCGGACTCGGACCTTGCCTGGTCGCGGTCGGCATCGTCGCCGTCGCACAGCTCCTATTCACTTACGCGGGACCGATGCAGGCCCTGTTCGGCTCGCGACCGCTCGAAGCCGGGGTGTGGGCAAGGATGCTGGCGGCGGGCTTCGTCGTGTTCGCGGTGGTCGAGGCCGAAAAGCTGCTGTTGTCGCGGTGCCGCCGCGGCAGTCGTCAGCGGCCGCCGCCCACCGTCGGCGCGCGGAACTAAAGGCGGTCGGTGGCGCGGTCGTTATCTGCCGTGGGCCGTGGTGAACGCGGCACGGAATCCCCGTATTCGATTCGAGGCGAAACGTGAATAGAAGCAAGTCCGGTGCATGGCTGCGGATGGGTATCCGTGGCAAGCTGCTCGTGATCTTCGTATTGATCAAGGTCTTGCCGCTGCTGCTGCTGTCGTGGATCGCCTGGAGTGCGTTCGAGCGCCTGGGATCGACCGTCAGCGGCCGTGCCGCCGAAATGGCCGACGGCATGGTCGAAACCATCGGCGAATTTGCCGAAGAGGCCACCGACGACGCCATCTCCGCACTCGACGACCGGTCGCGCGAAGCGCTCGAACGCCTCACGACGGATACCGCGCGGGCCATCGCCTCGTTTCTCTACGATCGCGATACGGAGATCCTGCAGGCCGCGCTGTTGCGGCCCTCCGAGGCCGAGTATCGGCGCTTCATGACCTATCGGAAACGTGCCGTGTTCGAACACGGACCGTGGCGGCTGAAGGAGGACGGCAGCGGCTGGGAGGCGGCCAGCAGCGACGGACCGAACCCGTTCGCGGCCGCCCGTGCGGAAGAGGCACTGGAGGACAATTCGCGCCACTTCAGCTCTCGACCGCCCGAGTTCGTCGGTCGGCGAAGCCTGCGGCCCTTGTACGTCGAGATGAGCTTCATCGACACTGCGGGCCGGGAACGGATCAAGATCCGCAATGGCGCGCTCACCGAGCCGGGGCTGCGCGACGTATCGGACCGCCGCAATACCTTTCTCGGCGGTGAGGACTACTGGCCCCGTCTCCAGCAACTCGCGGCCGGCGACATCGATGTTTCCGAAGTCGTCGGCGAATACGTCGGCTCCCGGGTGATCGGGCCCTACACGCCCGCCGCCGCCGAACGTGCAGGCATCGCCTTCGCGCCGGAAGAGTCGGCGTACGCCGGTACCGAGAATCCGGTCGGACGGCGTTTCCGCGGCATCGTCCGATGGTCGACGCCGGTGGTCGAGGAGGGTCGGATCGTCGGTTACGTCTCGCTCGCGCTCGATCACGATCACCTGCGCCAGTTCACCGACCGACTGAGTCCGACCGGCATGCGATACACCGCGATCAGCGATGCCATATCCGGCAACTACGCGTTCATGTGGGACCACAAGGGACGTGCGATCTCGCATCCGCGCGACTACTTCATCGTCGGCTTCGATCGCGGCAGCGGCGAGCGCGTGGTGCCGTGGATGGACCGCGCCCTGTACGACCAGTGGCAGGCATCGGCGAAGCCGGCCAACGAGTTTCTGGCCGGTGTCGAACCCTATCTCGACCAATCGCTCGAGAAGAAGCCCGCCTTGCCGCTGCTGAAGGCGGGGACGGTCGCGCTGGATTGCCGCTATCTGAATTTCTCGCCCCAATGTGCGGGCTGGGAGCAGCTCACCCGATCCGGGGGCTCCGGTTCCTTCGTGATCTTCTTCAGTGGGCTGTGGAAGCTCACCACGGCTGCCGCGATTCCCTACTACACGGGGCGCTACGGTGACAGCCAGCGTGGATTCGGATTTGTCACGATCGGCGCCAATGTCGATGAATTCCATCGCGCGGCAACGATGTCGGCGACCAAGATCGAGCGGGCCCTGGAAGACAAGCGGGCCGAGTTCGCTGCCCAGCGTGCAGACCTGTTCGGCGCGATTCGTGCCAGCCTGGAACGCACGGCCAGCGACCTCGGCGTCTCGACAGCCTTGATGATCGTGGCGGTGATCGGCGTGGCGCTGTGGATGGCGGCCTTCATGACCCGCCAGATCACTCGATTGTCTGACGCCATCGGGCGTTTCCGGGCAGGAGAGCTCGAACACCGCATCGAAGTGCGTTCGCGCGACGAAATGGGACAACTGGCGAACGAGCTGAACCGCATGGCCGACGCAGTCGAGGAGTCCTTTCGCCGCCTGGACGACGCGCGTGCGAGGGCGGTGGAGGCGAACCAGATGAAGACCTCCTTCCTGGCCAAGATGTCCCACGAACTGCGCACGCCATTGAACGGCATTCTGGGCTTCGCACAGTTGCTGGAGATGCGCCTCGAGAAACCCGAATTCAAGAAGTTTGCGTCCACCATCGCGTCTTCCGGGCGGCACCTGCTGAAGATCGTCGGCGATCTGCTCGACATGGCAAAGGTCGAGGCAGGCCGCGTCGAACTCGAGATGGCCGTGGTGCCGGCCCGGCGCTTCGTCGAAGATACTTGTGCCGGCCATCAGGCCCATGCCGAGGAAAAGGGCATCGGGTTCACCGTCGAATTGGCTGCAGACCTGCCCGAGACGATCACGACCGATCCGCTTCGGCTGCGACAAATTCTCAACAACTTGCTCAACAACGCGGTGAAATTCACCGAAAAGGGTCGTGTATCCTTGGCGGTCGAAGCCCGGGAGTCGCTGCTGGTGTTCCGGATCGAGGACACCGGTCGCGGCATTCCCGCGGAACAGCTCGAGCGGGTATTCGAGCCGTTCAGCCAAGTGGAGGATTTCATGAATCGAAGCCGGGACGGTACCGGCCTGGGTCTCGCCCTGGCGCGAGAACTCGCAGCACTGTTCGGCGGACACATCGAGGTGTCCTCGGAGATCGGCGTCGGTTCCTGCTTCACCCTGACCGTGCCGACGTCCTCGCGCGTCGCTCAGGCGGCATGAGCGCCCACGCCCGGCCGCCCGAAGAGGGCGTTCTCGGCAGGGCTGGCTTTGCACAGCCAGCCCGTTCGAACGGTACGAAGCGATACTTCGCGAACCCCCGTGCTCGTTCCGCGGGGCGGATGTCGCATCGCGACAGGAGGGCAGCCCGGTGAGCCCGGCTGCGGCCAGGCGGGCGCTGATCGTCGACGACCACAGCGTCAATCGCGAGGTGGCCAAGGCCTACGTCGAGGTCCTGGGTTGGTCGGCGCTGGGCGTGACCAGCGGCGAGGAGGCGCTCGCCGCCCTCGAGCGTGAGCCCTTCGATGCGATGCTGCTCGACATCAACATGCCCGGGCTCTCGGGTATCGAGGTGCTGCGCGCGCTGCGGGCGGACCCGCGCACCCGTGAGCAGTGGGTGATCGCCTACACCGCCCATGCCCTGTCGGACGAACTCGGGCGACTCCTCGAACTCGGCTTCGATGGCGTGCTCGTCAAGCCGATCGAACTCGACCAGATCCAGACGGAACTCGCGCGCGTGCCGGAACGCTCCTGACGGGCGGGCGCAGCGCCCGGTTGTCGGCGCTAGGTCAGCAGTTGGCGCAGCACGAAGGGCAGGATTCCGCCGTGGCGGTAGTAGGTGGCTTCGATCGGGGTGTCGATGCGCACCAGCAATTCGATCTGCCGTCGTTGGCCGTTGCTTCGTTCCACCGTCAGTTGCAGGCGTGCGCGCGGCTCGAGGGCGCCGTCGACGCCGGCCAGGTGAAAGGTTTCGGAACCGTCGATCTCCAGACTCTGCCAGCTTTCTTCGCCGAGGAACTGCAGGGGCAGCACCCCCATGCCCACCAAATTCGAACGGTGGATGCGTTCGAAGCTGCGCGCCACCACCGCGCGCACGCCGAGCAGCGCCGCGCCTTTGGCGGCCCAGTCCCGGGATGAACCAGTGCCATATTCCTCACCGGCGAACACCAGCAGCGGAACGTTCTGCTCGCGCCAGTGCTCGGCGGCATCGAAGACGGTGGTCTGGCGGCCGTCCACCAGGGTGAAGCCCCCCTCCGGCCGCGCGCCGGATTCATCCGCCGGCAGCATCATGTTGCGCACGCGGACATTGGCGAACGTACCGCGGATCATGACGTCGTGGTGACCTCGGCGCGAGCCATAGGAGTTGAAGGCCTTGCGTTCGACGCCTTGCGCGCGTAGCCACTGACCGGCCGGCGTCTGCTCGCCGAAGGCGCCCGCCGGCGAAATGTGGTCGGTGGTCACCGAATCGCCGAGCAGGAGCAGTGCGCGGCCGCCTTCGATCGGGGTGACCGGAGGCGGCTCCAGCGAAAACCGGTCGAAGAACGGCGGCTCGGCAATGTAGGTGGATTCGGGCCATGCATAGACGTCGCCGTCGCCCCCGTCGATCGCGTTCCACAGGTCCTGGTCGCGGCTCAGATCGCGATAGCGGGCCTGGTAGTCGGAAGGCCGCGTGGCCAGCGGCAACAACTCGGCGATCTCGTCGGAACTCGGCCACAGTTCCCGCAGAAAGACCGGAACGCCGTCGCGATCGGTGCCCAGCGGCTCCGTGGTCAGATCGATGTTGCAGCGGCCCGCCAGAGCAAAGGCGACCACCAACGGCGGCGAGGCCAGGTAGTTGGCACGGATGTTGGGATGGATCCGGGCTTCGAAGTTGCGGTTTCCGGAGAGCACTGCAGCGACCACCAGGTGCTCCGCGGTGATGGCATCGTTGAACGCATCCGCGAGGTCACCGGCGTTGCCGATGCAGGTCGTGCAGCCATAGCCGGCGAGGGCAAAGCCGAGCTGCTGCAGGGGTTCGAGCAAGCCGGCAGCCGACAGGTAGTCGGTGACCACGCGGGAACCGGGGGCGAGCGAGGTCTTGATATGGGGCGCCACCGCCAGGCCCCGCGCGACCGCCTTCTTTGCGAGCAGGCCGGCGGCCAACATCACGGCAGGATTGGACGTATTGGTGCACGAGGTGATGGCGGCGATCAGCACGTCGCCGTGGCCGAGATCGATGCCGTCCCGACCACTGCCCACCCGTTTCGACAATTCGCCGGCAGACCGGCCGAAACCTCCGTCGGCCGTGCTTTGGGCGAACTGCCGCGCGAAGCTCGTGCGCATGTCCGGCAGGGCGATGCGGTCCTGCGGGCGCTTGGGGCCGGCGAGCGAAGGGACGATGTCGCCGAGCGCGAGCCGCAATACGCGGGTGTAGTCGATGTCTCCGGCGGACGGGATGCCGAACAGCTTCTGGCTGCGGAACCAGGCCTCGAACCACTCGCATTCCTCCTCGCTGCGGCCGGTGGAGCGCATGTACTCGACCGTCTTGGCGTCGACCGGAAAGTAACCCATGGTCGCGCCGTACTCCGGTGCCATGTTGGCGATCGTGGCGCGATCCGTGACGCTCAGCGAGGCGGTGCCCTCGCCGAAGAATTCCACGAAGCTGCCGACGACCTTCTGCCGGCGCAGCATCTCGGTCACCGCCAGTACCAGGTCGGTGGCCGTCACGCCTTCCGGCAGGCTTCCGGTGAGTTCGACGCCGACCACGTCCGGGGTGAGAATGTAGACCGGCTGGCCGAGCATGGCGGCTTC
>JAGRFZ010000172.1:0-298 GCA_020445785.1 Rhodocyclaceae bacterium | reverse complement strand
AGATTGACCTGATGCACGATGCCGACACCGGGCGGGACCACCTGCAGGCGTTCGAAGGCCTGTTGACCCCATTTGAGGAAGGCGTAGCGCTCGTGATTGCGCTCGAACTCGAGGGCCATGTTCCTTCGCAACGAATCGGCGGCCCCGTAATGGTCCACCTGAACCGAGTGGTCGACCACGAGATCGACCGGAACGACCGGTTCGATCAGTCCGCTGTCGCGCTGCAGGCGCCGCGCGCAGGAGCGCATGGCCGCCAGATCGCACAGCAGGGGGACACCGGTGAAGTCCTGCAGCACGA
>JAGRFZ010000171.1 GCA_020445785.1 Rhodocyclaceae bacterium | reverse complement strand
ATCTTCGGCCAGCGCAACAAGATCCACATCGTCAACCTCGAAACCACCATGGTCAAGTATCAGGAAGCCATGGAGTTCGTGCGCAAGCTCGCCGCCAACCGCGGCACCATCCTGTTCGTCGGCACCAAGCGCCAGGCCCGCGAGATCATCGCCGAGGAAGCCCAGCGTGCCGGCATGCCCTACGTGGATGAGCGGTGGCTCGGCGGCATGCTGACCAACTTCAAGACGGTCAAGCAGTCGATCAAGCGCCTGAAGGACATGGAGGCGATGCAGGAAGACGGTTCGATGGAGCGCCTGTCGAAGAAGGAGGCGCTGATGACCACCCGCGAGATCGCCAAGTTGCAGAAGAGCATCGGCGGCATCAAGGAGATGGGCGGCCTGCCCGACGCGCTTTTCGTGATCGACGTCGGCTATCACAAGATCGCGGTGACCGAAGCCCGCAAGCTGGGCATCCCGGTGGTTGCGGTGGTCGACACCAACCACTCGCCGGAGCCCGTCGATTATGTGATTCCGGGCAATGACGACTCCTCCCGGGCGATCCGCCTGTATGCGCGCGGCGTTGCCGACGCGGTGCTGGCCGGACGCAATCAGGTGGTGCAGGAGATCGTTGCCGCCGGCTCCGACGAATTCGTCGAAGTCGAGGTCGAGGAAGAGGCGGGCGAGGGCGAGGCCTGAAGGCCGGTCCCCGTCGAGAGCGAATAGCGTTTACCGAATACAGGCAGGAGCAAGCATGGCGGCAATCACCGCAGGCATGGTCAAGGAGCTGCGCGAGAAGACCGACGCGCCGATGATGGAGTGCAAGAAGGCGCTGACCGAAGCGGACGGCGACATGGGCAAGGCGGAGGAACTCCTCCGCGTCAAGCTGGGCAACAAGGCCACCAAGGCCGCGAGCCGGATCACCGCGGAGGGCATCGTCAGCATCGAAGTCTCCGGCGACGGCAAGCGCGCGGCGATGGTCGAACTCAACTGCGAGACCGATTTCGTCTCGAAGAACGACGATTTTCTCGGCCTCGGCGCCGACGTCGCGAGACTGGTGGTGGCGCAGTCGCCGGCCGATGTCGAGGCGCTGTCGGCAGCGAAGCTCGGCGACAAGACCGTCGAAGAAGTGCGCACCGCACTGGTCGGCAAGATCGGCGAGAACATGAGTATCCGCCGTTTCGTGCGGGTCGAGGCCGAGGGCAATGTCGCCAGCTACGTGCATGGCTCGCGCATCGGCGTGCTGGTGGATCTGGTCGGCGGTGACGAGCAACTCGGCAAGGATCTGGCGATGCACATCGCCGCCAGCAAGCCCAAGGCGCTCGACGCCAGCGGCGTGCCGGCCGACCTGCTCGACGCCGAACGCCGCATCGCGATCGAGAAGGCGCGGGAAGCCGGCAAGCCGGAAGCGATCCTCGACAAGATTGCCGAGGGCACGGTGCAGAAGTTCCTGAAGGACGTGACGCTGCTCGGCCAGGTCTTCGTCAAGGCCGAGGACGGCAAGCAGACCGTCGAAGCCCTGCTCAAGTCGCGTGGCGCCCGCGTCGCCGGCTTCCAGCTCTACGTCGTCGGCGAGGGCATCGAGAAGAAGGTCAGCGACTTCGCTGCGGAAGTGGCCGCCCAGGCCGCCTCGGCGCAGAAGTAAGGGTCCGTCATGGCCGCCGCCTACAAGCGCATCCTGCTGAAGCTCTCCGGCGAAGCCCTGATGGGCGACGACGCCTACGGCATCAATGAGGACGTGGTCGGCGGCATCGTCAACGACATCGCCGAGGTCTCACGCCTCGGCGTGCAGATCGGCGTCGTCATCGGCGGTGGCAACATCTTCCGTGGCATGGCCGGGGCCGCCACCGGCATGGACCGGGCCACCGCCGACTACATGGGCATGCTGGCGACGGTGATGAACGCCATGGCGCTGTCCGACGCGATGCGCCGGGCCGGTGTCGTCAGCCGGGTGCAGTCGGCGCTGACGATGGAGCAGGTGGTCGAGCCCTATATTCGGGGCAAGGCCATCCGCTACCTCGAGGACGGCCGGGTCGTGATCTTCGCGGCCGGCACGGGAAATCCGTTCTTCACGACCGATACCGCCGCGGCCCTGCGGGGTGCCGAGATCGGCGCCGAGATCGTCCTCAAGGCGACCAAGGTGGATGGCATATACACCGCCGATCCCAAGGCCGACGCCGAAGCCACGCGCTATCACAAGCTCAGTTTCGACGAGGCCATCAGCCGCAATCTACAGGTCATGGACGCCACCGCGTTCGCGCTCTGTCGCGACCAGCGACTTCCTGTCAACGTGTTCAGCATCTTCAAGCCCGGAGCCTTGCGCCGCGTCGTGCTCGGCGAGGATGAAGGCACGCTCGTCTACTGCTAAGGAGCCGATCGATGATCGCCGAGATCAAGAAAACCGCCGAACAGAAGATGCAGAAGTCGATCGAGGCGCTGAAGGCCGATCTGGCCAAGGTACGCACCGGTCGTGCCCACACCGGCCTACTCGACCATGTCCAGGTCGAATACTACGGCAGCATGGTTCCGATCAACCAGGTGGCCGGCATTTCGCTGCTGGATGCCCGCACGATCGGCGTCCAGCCGTGGGAGAAGCCCATGTTCGGCAAGGTCGAGAAGGCGATCCGCGATTCGGACCTCGGCCTTAACCCGGCCAACCAGGGCGATGTCATCCGGGTGCCGATGCCGGCGCTCACCGAAGAGCGTCGCCGCGAGTTGATCAAGGTCGTGCGCCACGAGGGGGAAACCGCGAAGGTCGCGATCCGCAATCTGCGGCGCGACGCCAACACCCACCTCAAGGACGCCACCAAGGAAAAGGAAATCTCCGAGGACGACGAGCGCCGCGCCCAGGACGAGGTGCAGAAGCTGACCGATCGCTACGTCGCGGAGGTGGACCGCCTGCTGACCCAGAAAGAGCAGGAACTGCTCCAGGTCTGAACGCCCCGCGAACGCACGCTCCGATCGAGGCGCAGGCTTGGCCATCCCCTTCGTAAGCTCGACCCGTTCGATTCCCGACACCGCCCGAGGGCCACGCCACGTGGCGATCATCATGGACGG
>JAGRFZ010000170.1:10702-11474 GCA_020445785.1 Rhodocyclaceae bacterium | reverse complement strand
CCTCGAGCCCCAGCAGGTCCGAGGCACCCTTGGGCGGCGGGTAATGGCCGCGCCGCTGCACCAGGTCGGGGCCGTTCACCCCCGCCGCCGCGACGCGGATCAGCACCTCGCCCGCGCCGGGGACGGGCAGGGGCCGGGTGCCGGTCTCCAGCACCTCCGGCCCGCCGGGTTCGCGCATCTCGATGGTGGTCATGGTCTCGGGCAACATCTGGTGGTCCTCGGTCGACTGGTCCTGCGGCGAACCTATGGGCCGCGCCGCGCGATGGCAAACCGAAACGCCGCGGCCCGCGATGCTTGAGATCCGCGACATGAGGCTGCTGGTCGCGCTGGCGCACCACCGGCATTTCTCGCGCGCCGCCGACGTGTGCGGCATCTCGCAGCCCGCCTTCTCGGCGCGGATCCGCAAGATCGAGGAGGAATTCGCCATCCCGCTGGTCCGGCGCGGCAACAAGTTCATGGGCTTCACCCGCGAGGGCGAGGTGGTGCTGAAATGGGCGCGCAAGCTTCTCGGCGACGTCGAGGGAATGCGCCAGGAGATCGACGCGCTGGCCAACAACCTCAAGGGCAAGCTGGTGGTCGGCACCATCCCGACCGCGCTGCCCTTCGCCGCGCTGGTCTCGACCCATCTGCGCGCCGCGCATCCGAACCTGTCGATCGAGATCCAGGCCCTGTCCTCGCGCCAGATCGACATCCGCCTCAACGATTTCTCGCTCGACGCCGGGCTCACCTATGTCGCGGGCGCCGATCCGGTCCATACCGAACGGCTCTATGA
>JAGRFZ010000170.1:0-10579 GCA_020445785.1 Rhodocyclaceae bacterium | reverse complement strand
TTCCGCGCCATCGGCGCGCATCCCAACGTGGTGATGGAGGCCAACGGCTTCACCGCCGTGCTGGTGCAGGTCGCCAGCGGCAATGCCGCGACCATCGCCCCCAAGATCGTCGCCGAAACCTATTTTTCCGCGCAGGCTTCGGTTAAGCTCGACCTGGTGGAGCCGCACCTGACCCAGGCCATCGGGCTGACCATCAAGGAACAGTCGCCGGTGCCGCCGATCATCCAGGCGTTCCGCGCGGCGGTGCGCCGTGCATTATAATCGAAACAGATGATGCCTTCGGAAATGGCGATTAGAGTGTATGATGGTTTCCTGACAGAACGGCGCGAGCAAACGGAGTGGTCCAGATGAACGTAGCGAACACCAAGGCCGGGGTCTGGAAGTCCGGCAAGGGCAAGGGCCGGGTCACGCCCAAGGGCCGGCAATTCGACGACGCCGCCCTGGCCGAGGTCCGCGACCTGCTGGGCGCGCGGCCGCG
This sequence comes from Rhodocyclaceae bacterium, assembly GCA_020445785.1. GTDB lineage: Bacteria > Pseudomonadota > Gammaproteobacteria > Burkholderiales > Rhodocyclaceae > Cognatazoarcus. The sequence goes on along the minus strand of JAGRFZ010000170.1, from coordinate 10,101 downwards.
CCGCCGCGATCTGCTGATCGAGCATCTGCACCTGATCCAGGACCGCTATGGCTGCCTCTCGGCCGCCCATCTGCGCGCGCTGGCCGAAGAGATGCGGCTGAGCCAGGCCGAGGTCTACGAGGTCGCCAGCTTCTATGCCCATTTCGACGTGGTCAAGGAGGGCGAGACGCCGCCGCCGGCGCTGACGATCCGGGTCTGCGACAGCCTCAGCTGCGAGCTGGCCGGGGCGCAGCAGCTTCTCTCCGCCCTGCAGACCGGGCTGGATCCGGCCGAGGTGCGGGTGCTGCGCGCGCCCTGCATGGGGCGCTGCGACACCGCGCCGGCGCTCGAGATCGGGCACAACCACATCGACCACGCCACGCCCGAGAAGGTCCGGGCGGCCATCGCCGCGGGCGACACCCATGCGCACCTCCCCGATTACGAGGGGGTCGAGGCCTATCGCGCCCAGGGCGGCTATGACACCCTGCTGAGCCTGCGCGAGAGCGGCGACTGGGAGGCGGAGCTGGACAAGGTGCTGTCCGCGGGCCTGCGCGGCCTGGGCGGGGCCGGCTTTCCGGCCGGCAAGAAGCTGCGCTTCGTGCGGGCCGAGCCGGGGCCGCGCTATCTGGCGGTCAATGGCGACGAGGGCGAGCCGGGCACGTTCAAGGACCGCTATTACCTCGAACGCACGCCGCATCTTTTCCTCGAAGGCATGCTGATCGCCGCCTGGGCGGTCGCCGCCGACACCTGCTTCATCTACATGCGCGACGAATACCCGGCGGTGCTGGAGATCCTGCGGCGCGAGATCGCGGCGCTGGAAGACGCCGGCATCGTGGCGCCCGGCTTCATCGATCTGCGACGCGGCGCCGGGGCCTATATCTGCGGCGAGGAAAGCGCGATGATCGAGAGCATCGAGGGCAAGCGCGGCATTCCCCGCCACCGGCCGCCCTACGTGGCGCAGGTCGGCATCTTCGACCGCCCGACCCTGGTGCACAATGTCGAGACGCTCTACTGGGTGGCGCGGATCCTGCGCGAGGGCCCCGAACTGCTGAGCGGCACTGAGAAGAACGGCCGCAAGGGCCTGCGCTCCTATTCGGTCTCGGGCCGGGTACGGAACCCCGGGGTCTACCTGCTGCCGGCGGGCTCGACGATCACCGACATCATCGCGGCGGCGGGGGGCATGGCCGAGGGCCATGTCTTCAAGGCCTACCAGCCGGGCGGGCCCTCGGCGGGGCTGCTGCCGGCGAGCATGGCTGACATCCCGATGGATTTCGACACGCTGCAACCGCATGGCAGCTTCATCGGCTCGGCGGCGATCGTGATCCTCTCGGACCAGGACCGCGCGCGCGATGCGGCGCTGAACATGCTGCGCTTCTTCGAGGATGAAAGCTGCGGGCAATGCACGCCCTGCCGGGTCGGCTGCGAGAAGGCGGTCAAGCTGATGCAGGCGGACAAATGGGACCGGCCGCTGCTGGAGGAGCTGTGCCAGGTGATGGTCGATGCCTCGATCTGCGGGCTGGGGCAGGCGGCGCCGAACCCGATCCTGCTGACCATGAAACACTTTGCGGACGAGGTCTGAGCGATGAGCAAGCCGATCACCTTCACGCTGGACGGGCAGGACGTCACCGCCGAGACCGGCGAGACCATCTGGCAGGTGGCCAAGCGCCACGGCACGACCATCCCGCATCTTTGCCACAAGGACGCGCCGGGCTATCGCCCCGATGGCAATTGCCGCGCCTGCATGGTCGAGATCGACGGCGAGCGGGTGCTGGCCGCCTCCTGCATCCGCACCCCGACCGAGGGCATGGTGGTCAAGTCCGCCTCGCCCCGCGCCAAGACCGCGCGCCGGATGGTGGTCGAGATGCTGGCCGCCGATCAGCCCGCCCGCGAGGCGGCCCATGACCGGTCCTCGCATTTCTGGGAGATGGCCGATCGTCAGGGGGTGAGCGCCAGCCGTTTCCCGAAGATCGAGAGGGAGCGGGTCCCGCTCCTCGACGCGTCGCATCTGGCGATGTCGGTGAACCTCGACGCCTGCATCCACTGCAATCTTTGCGTGCGCGCCTGCCGCGAGGTGCAGGTCAACGACGTGATCGGCATGTCCGGGCGCGGCCATGACGCCAAGATCACCTTCGATTTCGACGACCCGATGGGCGCCTCGACCTGCGTGGCCTGCGGCGAATGCGTGCAGGCCTGCCCGACCGGCGCGCTGATGCCGGCGAGCGCGCTCGACGCGGCGGGCCATGGCGACAGCGCCGATTTCGACCGCGAGGTGCAGAGCGTCTGCCCCTTCTGCGGGGTTGGCTGCCAGCTCTCGTTCAAGGTCAAGGGCGACCGCATCGCCTGGGTCGATGGGGTCGATGGGCCGGCCAACGAGAACCGGCTTTGCGTCAAGGGGCGCTTCGGCTTCGACTATATCCATCACCCGCACCGGCTGACGAAACCGCTGATCCGGCGCGCGGATGCGCCTGCCAAGGGGCTTAACGTCGATCCCGCCAACCTCGCGACGCATTTCCGCGAGGCCAGCTGGGACGAGGCGCTGGACGTCGCCGCCAACGGCCTGCGGGGCCGTGGCACCGAGATCGCCGGCTTCGGCTCGGCCAAATGCTCGAACGAGGAGGCCTATCTCTTCCAGAAGCTGATCCGCCAGGGGTTCGGGCACAACAACGTCGATCACTGCACCCGGCTCTGCCACGCCTCCTCGGTCGCGGCGCTGCTGGAGAATGTCGGCTCGGGCGCGGTGACCGCGACCTTCAACGAGATCGAGAATGCCGACGTGGCGATCGTGATCGGCTGCAACCCGGTCGAGAACCACCCCGTCGCCGCCACCTATTTCAAGCAGTTCGCCAAGCGCGGCGGCAAGCTGATCGTGATGGATCCGCGCGGGGTCGGGCTCAAGCGCTATGCCTCGCACCGGTTGCAGTTCCGCCCCGGCACCGACGTGGCGATGCTGAACGCGATCATGAACGTCATCGTCGCGGAACGGCTCTATGACGAGCAATACATTGCCGGCTTCACCGAGAACTGGGAGGCGATGAAGGCGCATCTGGCCGATTTCACCCCCGAGAAGATGGCCCCGCTCTGCGGGATCGAGGCCGAGGTGCTGCGCGACGTGGCGCGCACCTTCGCCGGCGCGCGGGCGGCGATGATCTTCTGGGGCATGGGGATCAGCCAGCACATCCACGGCACGGATAATTCGCGCTGCCTGATCAGCCTCGCGCTGATGTGCGGACAGGTCGGGCGTCCCGGCGCCGGGCTGCACCCGCTTAGGGGCCAGAACAACGTGCAGGGCGCCTCGGATGCCGGGCTGATCCCGATGTTCCTGCCCGATTACCAGTCGGTCGAGGATGACGGCGTGCGCTCGGCCTTCACCGAGGTCTGGGGCTCGGGCGATTTCTCGTCCAAGAAGGGCCTGACCGTGGTCGAGATCATGGACGCGGTCCATGCGGGCCAGATCAAGGGCATGTATATCCTCGGCGAGAACCCGGCCATGTCCGACCCGGACGTGGAGCATGCCCGCGACGCGCTGGCCAGGCTCGATCACCTGGTGGTTCAGGACATCTTCCTGACCGAGACCGCCAACTATGCCGACGTGGTTCTGCCGTCCTCGGCCTGGCCGGAAAAGACCGGGACGGTGACCAACACCAACCGCCAGGTGCAGATGGGTCGTGCGGCGGTGCCGCTGCCCGGTGATGCCCGCCAGGATTGGTGGATCATCCAGGAGGTCGCGCGCCGCATCGGACTGGACTGGTGCTACGAGCACCCGCGCGATGTCTATGCCGAGATGCAGCAGGGCATGGCTTCGCTCGACCACATCGACTGGGACCGGGTCGATCGCGAGCATTCGGTAACCTACCCGAGCCCGGCGCCGGACCAGCCCGGATTGGACGTGGTGTTCGGCGATGCCTTCCCGCGCAAGGGCGGCCGTGCCCTGTTCGCGCCGACCGTGCCGCTGCCGCCGGACGAGCCGGTCGACCCCCAATATCCGGTGGTGTTGATCACCGGCCGCCAGCTCGAACACTGGCACACCGGCTCGATGACACGGCGCTCGCGGGTGCTCGACGAGCTCGAACCGGCCGCGGTGGCGACGCTCTCGCCGGCCCAGCTCGAACGTGTCGGTGTCGCGCCGGGCGCGCCGATGCGGATCGCGACGCGGCGCGGCGAGATCGTGCTCACTGCCCGTGCCGATCCGCTGATGCCCGAGGGCATCGTATTCGTGCCGTTCTGCTACGTCGAGGCCGCCGCCAACATGCTGACCAACGCGGCGCTCGACCCCTTCGGCAAGATTCCGGAGTTCAAATACGCGGCTTGTCGCCTGACGTCGGCGGCCGAGTCGGCGCTGTCCTGAGCGGCGCGTCCGCCCGGCGGGCGGGCGCGACCGGCGGGTGCGTCAGTCGTACTTGATGTAACGGAAGCGCTGGTCGTCTGCCGGCGTGCCTTCCAGCGGGCTGTCTTCCTTGCCGGGCTGCCAGCCGACCACCTCCTCGATCTTCTTCGCGAGCGCGAAATCCTTGTCGGTGATGCCTTTCGCCGAGTGGGTCATCAGCTTGACGATGACGAAGGCGTAGGAGACGGTGAGGTCCGGGTGGTGCCAAGCGGCCTCGGCGAGATGGCCGACGGTGTTTACCACCATCAGGGTTCCCTTCCAGCCTTCGGTCCGGAACTTGCGCCGGATCCAGCCGTTTTCGTAGGTCCAGTGGGGCAGTTCCTGGGCGAGCCGGGCCGAGACCTGGCTTTCGTCCATCGCTGTTTCGCGCGCGCTCATGGCAGTTCTCCTCGGGACGTCGGACATCGGCTTTCGTCGGCGGCGCGCCCGCGGGGGCTCGCCGCTAGGGTTCGGCGTCGGGTGCCGCTGCGGCCGCAGCGGCCGGGGCGGCGGTCGGCGCCGATGCCGACACTCTAGCAGGCGCGGCATCGGCGGCGCTGCTCTCGTCGATCCAGTGCGAAGCGGCGTCGGCGAGTCGTCGCACCAGAATCGTGGTGGCGACCGAGCCGATCAGGCCGCCGAGCGGGCGGACACGCACCAGCAGGGCGCCGGCCAACGCGGCGCCGGCCAGGCTGGCGACCGGATGGCGGCGCACGAACTCGCCGGCCGCTGGCTTGACCAGGTGTGTCAGCATGTCGCCGGTGGGGCTGGTGCCGCCCCCGGTTGCGGGCGTTTCCAACGAGGCGCGCATGCGGGCGCGGCTCGCCTGCAGCCGTGCCTCCGCCGCCTCGGCGTCCGCCGGCGCGGTCGCATCGGTGTTGGTGTCGCGCTGGGTGGGGTTCATGGTCGCTCCTCGAGCAGTCGGAGATCGGCGTCGAACTGGTCCCAGGTTCGCGCCATGGGTTCGACCCGTCCGTCGTGACGGATCAGCGCCACGCCGGCGATGAGGGCGGCGGCAAGCGGCACCGCCGGTACGGCCACCATCGCTGGGTGAAAGGTCTGCCCAAGAGCCCACAGCAATACCGATACGCCACTCAGTACGACCCCGGCGAGCAGACTGCCGAACAGTAGCAGCAGCCAACCGAGGCGGCGGAAAAGGTGTCGCCGATAGTCGCGAAGCTCGTGCCTGGCCAGCGCCGAGTAGCTGCCGACGTGTTCGGCGAGCAGGCCCGGATCGCGCAATACCAGCCGGATCAGTGGAGAGATCATGGGGCGACGGGGGTCGGCGACCGCCTCAGCGCCGCGACACCAGGCCGGCGGCGATCGCGATCAGCGCGCCGGTCGCGGTTGCGATCATCAGCGCTTTGAGGGGCTGTTCCTGGACATAGTCGGCGGTGCGTCGGACCAGGCGGTTGGCCGAATCCTCGGCCCGCCGGATGCCGTCATGCACGGCCACTTCGAGGTCGCCGGCCCGCGCGCGTGCCGCGTCCTCGGCATGCTGGGCGGTCTCCCGCACCGCATCGGCGCCATGGCGGACGAACTCTCGCGAGGCCCGGCGCACGTCGCCCAGGGATTCCCGCGCCCGGTCGATGGCGGGTTCGTCGATGGGGCCGCTGGTCGCGGCTTGGCCGGTGGTGGGCATGCTGTCGGCAGTCATTTGGTTTCTCCATGCAATGGATTGCGGGGTTTCGCCGGTGGGGGTCGAGCCACGCGCGTCGCCTCCCCGGCACTTGCTTTCATCGTAGGCGCCGGTCGTCGGCGGCGGCGTGGGAGCGGCCGACGCCGCGGCGTCGGACGATCGTGCGTTGTCGGGTAGGAGGTATCCGACAGTACGCGGCTCAGCGGCGGGAGCGGTGCCGTTGCTTCGGCGCATCAGTCGTCGACGCAAAAATGGTGCGGCGCACAAAATGGGACTAGAATGTTTCCGTACGCTACCGAATGTGTCGCCCGTCCGGGAGTCCGCTTGCCTGAATTCATTGCAACCCGCCTCAGCCTGAACCTCGAATCGCCCGGTGAAACGCCGTGCGCGCTGTACGATCTCGACCTGACTCTGGCCGACGGCGAAGCGCTGGCGGTGGTCGGCACCGAGCCGTGGCTGGCCTCGGCGCTGGTGCGGGCGCTGGCCGGGGCGGTGCCGGCCGACAGCGGTGGCTTGCTGGTCGAAGGGCGGGAACTGGCTGCGGGCGATCCGCGGCTGGCATTGATCGCGCCGCGCCCCGACGGCTTCGGCATGCGCCGGGTTGTCCGCTATCTCGGCCGTATCGCCGCGGCCACGGTCGGCAGGCATCTGGCGCCGAAGGGGCTCGACGACTGGTCGCGCCATTGCCTGCATCTGGCCGGCGCCGACGATCTCGCCGAAATGCGGCTGCGAGGCCTCAGCGAGGCTTCCGCGGTGCGCGTGCAGCTGGCACGGGCGATCGCCTGTGGCGCCTCGCTGCTGTTCTTCGACCGCATCTTCGATGACCTCGACGAGGTCGCCTGCCGTCAGTCGATCGATTTGATGCTCGAACTGCAGCAGCGGCTGTCCTGCAGCATGGTGTTCGCCACCGACGACGTCGAACAGGCGGTGCTGTTCGCGGATCGTGTGCTGTGCGTCGAGCGACGGGGGCGCAAGCTGGTGTGGCAGTCGCTCGAAGTCGATCTGTTGCGCCCCCGGGCCCGACTCGATCTGCAGCGCGGTGACGCCACCCACGAGGTGCTGACCCGCCTCAGACGCCTGTTGGGCCGTGCCGAGGCGCAAAGCGGCGACGGCGAGGGGGCGGCTGTGGCGCCGCGCGCCCGGGAAACCGATCAATCGGTGATCCAACTGGCCGACTGGGTGTCGACCCAGTCCCAGCGCACCGGGAAGCGGCTGGAGAAGACGGAACTCGCGCTCGGCTTCGTGCCGCTGGTGGACTGCGCGCCGCTGGCGATCGCGCTCGAGGAAGGTTTCTTCGAAGCTGCCGGCCTGAGCGTGCGCCTGTCGCGGGAGTCGTCCTGGAGCAATGTCAGTGACAAGGTCGCACTGGGGCTGCTCGATGGTGCGCAGATGCTCGCGGCCCAGCCGCTGGCGACGGCAATGACGCCGAACGCGACACCGATCGTGACGGCGCTTTCCCTCGGGCGCAACGGCAACGCGATCACGGTTTCGAACGAACTGCACCGCCGCCTGGCCGGCGACGACGAGGACGCGCCGCCGCCGGATGCGCTGCAGGCAGCGCGCGGGCTGGCGGACGAGGTGGCCCGCAGACGACGCGGCAAGCGCCGGCAGTTGGTCCTGGCCGTCGTTTCACCCTATTCGACCCACAATTATCTGCTGCGCTACTGGCTCGCCTGTGGCGGCGTCGATCCGGAGCGCGACGTGCGCATGCTGGTGGTGCCGCCCCAGCAGATGGTCGGCTATCTCGGCGCCGGCATGATCGACGGTTTCTGTGCCGGCGAACCGTGGAACAGCGTGGCCGAGGCGGACGGATTGGGGCGGGTGCTGGTCGCCAGCCGCCAGGTCTGGGACAACCATCCGGAAAAGGTGCTCGGTGTCACCCGTGCCTGGGCCGAGGCCAACCCGAATACCCACCGCGCCCTGATGCGGGCGCTGATGGATGCCTGCTGGTGGCTCGACAAGGCCGACAACCGACCGGGTGCATGCGAGATCCTGGCACGCGGGCGCTACGTGAATGTCGAGGCGGAGCTGTTGCAGGCATCGCTCGGCGAGGCGCCGGGCGGTGGGCGAGGAGGGCAGCTCTTCCACGCCGGGGCGGCGAATTTTCCGTGGCATTCCCATGCCGCCTGGCTGGTGAGCCAGATGGCGCGCTGGGGACAATGCCGACTGCCCGGAGACCTCGACAAGCTCTGCGCCGCCAGCTACCGCACCGACCTCTATCTGGAGGCCACTGCCTTTGGCGACGCCCAGCCCGAGAGCGCCTGGAAGGCAGAGGGCGCCCACCCCGGTGAATGGGAGATGGCGGGCCGAGACCGGCCGGTGGTGCTGGGTGCGGACCTGTTCATGGACGGGCGGACATTCGACGGCCGGGATGTGGCGGCCTACTTGGCGCAGGACGCGATTCCGGCGGCCCGGCCGGCGGTGACCGCCGATCACGCGGCCTGAGCCTGGCGCGATCGACCGACGAACGCTACGATCGTCGCAAGACTTGTTGCATTTTCCGAGGCACCCGGGCCGGTGGCGGCTGTCACAATCGGAAGTCGAGTGACGGGCGCCGCACAGGGCTCGGAACGTGGGAGTTGCCAAATGCAGATATCTCGAATCAGCGGACCCGGGCGCCGCGGCGCGGTGCTGGTGGTCGCGCTGCTTGCGGCCAGCGTGCCGGCCACCGCCGACGACAGCCTCGGTGACGACGCGCGTGCGGCGGGCCGGGCGATCGGTCATGCGGTGCGCGAGGCGGTGGATAGCGCAGCCGAGATCGGCGTGCGGATCGGTCGCGATGCGGCCCGGGTCGGCAAGGCCGTCGGCCATGCGGCGGCCGACGCCGGCCGCGCCATCGGCCACGCCGCAAGCGAAGGCGGCCGGGCCTTTGGCCGGGCCATGCGCGACGAGGACCGCGTCGAGCGTTTCTGAGCACCCCGATCGCACCCGTCTGCCCCCCGAGGCGCCAAACAAGCTCGGGAAGGCCGACTGCTTCTGCGCGACGGCCCCCAGGCCCGGGCTGCGCCCGGTCCGACCCCCCGAGGGGGCCGAGGAAACTTGGGACGGCCCGGCGATTCCTCGGGTCCTCGATCGTGCCTCGTGCGGCGGCGCACGAAAAAGTTTGACGCCGTCGCGATCGTCCGTATAATGCGCGACTTCGCAGGCGCGTAGCTCAGCTGGTTAGAGCACCACCTTGACATGGTGGGGGTCGTTGGTTCGAGTCCAATCGCGCCTACCAGACAGTACGGAAACGTCATGGCCGTTCGAACGACCACCGAGTGCTGAAGCCCAGGCAGAACGAGTCCAACCCTTGATGTTTTCGGTTTGAAAAAGTGCGGCTCGTCCGCACTTTTTTTTCGTCCGACGCGAGATTGAACATGCCCCAGATCACGCTCCCCGATGGATCCGTACGCAGCTTCGAGCAGCCGGTGACGGTTGCCGACGTGGCCGCCTCGATCGGCGCCGGCCTGGCCAAGGCCGCGCTCGCCGGCGAGGTCGATGGCCGGCTGGTGGATACCTCGCACGTGATCGACGGTGATGCCCGCCTGGCGATCGTCACCGAAAAGGACGCCGCAGGCCTCGAGCTGATCCGCCATTCCGCCGCCCACCTGCTGGCCTACGCGGTCAAGGAGCTGTTTCCCGAGGCGCAGGTCACGATCGGTCCGGTGATCGAGAACGGCTTCTACTACGATTTCGCCTACAAGCGACCGTTCACGCCGGAGGATCTGGCGAAGATCGAAAAGCGCATGAAGGAGCTGGCGAAGCGGGACATTCCGGTCACGCGCGAGGTCTGGCCGCGGGACAAGGCGGTCGAGTTCTTCAAGTCGATCGGCGAGCACTACAAGGCCGAGATCATCGCCTCGATTCCGTCGGACGAGGACGTTTCGCTGTATCGCGAGGGCGATTTCATCGACTTGTGCCGCGGCCCCCATGTGCCGTCCACCGGCAAGCTGCGGGTATTCAAGCTGATGAAGGTCGCCGGCGCCTACTGGCGCGGTGACTCGAACAACGAGATGCTGCAGCGCATCTACGGCACGGCCTGGGCCAGCAAGGACGACCAGAAGGCCTACCTGCACATGCTGGAGGAGGCCGAGAAGCGGGATCACCGCAAGCTCGGCCGCGAGATGGACCTGTTCCA
>JAGRFZ010000169.1 GCA_020445785.1 Rhodocyclaceae bacterium | reverse complement strand
CTGCTGGTGACCCAGGACATCCGCGACGGCAAGGTGGTGATCGTCATCGACCCGAAGGGCGATGCCGACCTGATGCTGCGGGTCTATGCCGAAGCCACCCGCGCCGGCCGGCTCGATCAGCTGTATCTGTTCCACCTCGGCTACCCGGACGTCTCGGCCCGCTACAACGGTATCGGCAATTTCGGACGCATCACCGAAGTCGCCAACCGGGCGACCAACGCCCTGCCTTCGACTGGCAACTCGGCGGCCTTCAAGGAGTTCGCCTGGCGCTTCACCAACATCGTCGCCCAGGCCCAGGTCGCCCTCGGCGACGTGCCGACCTATGAGTCGCTGTTGCGTGACATCACCGACATCGAGCCGCTGTTCCTGCGCTACGCCGAGCATGCGCTGGAGCGCCACGGCCCGGACGACTGGTCGGAGCAGGTCGATGCGATCGTCGCGCGCATCGAGGAGCGCAAGTATCCGGTGCCGCGCGCACTGCAGGATCGGCAGGCGCGCATGGTGGCGGTCGTGGACTTCCTCAAGCAGCACCCGCTCACCGATGCGGTGCTGATGGGCCTCAGTACCGCGGTGCGCTACGAGCGCAGCTTCTTCGAGAAGATCGTCGCCTCATTGGGCCCCTTCCTCGAGAAGCTCACCACCGGCGAGGCCGGGAAGTTGATCTCCCCGGACTATGCCGATACGAACGAGGAGCGCCCGATCTTCGACTGGCAGCAGGTGATCCGCCAGGGCGGCATCGTCTATGTCGGCCTCGATGCGCTCACGGACGCGGTGGTGGCGAGCGCGGTCGGCAATTCGATGCTCGCCGATCTGGTCTCGGTCGGCGGCAAGCTCTACAAGCGCGGCACCGACCCGCATCACCCCAAGGGCGCAATTGTGCTGCCCGAGGTGGCCTGCCACTTCGATGAGGTGAACGAGATCGTCGGCCCCGAGTTCGTGCCGATGGTGAACAAGCTCGGCGGCGCGGGCTTCATGATCCACGCTTACACCCAGACCATCCCCGACATCGAGGCCCGCGTCGGGGATGCCGCCCGCGCCCAGCAGATCCTCGGCAACTTCAATCATGTGGTGATGTTGCGGGTCAAGAACGACACCACCGCGCGCTTCTTCTCCGAGCAGTTGCCCGAAGTCGATGTCTCGCTGCTGACCACGATCTCCGGGGCCACCGACACCGACGGCTCGACCGGCACCGACTTCATCTCGCGCAACGAAGATCGCGCCTCGACCCAGCGCGTGCCGATGATCTCGGCCGCCGATGTCATGGCCCTGCCCCAGGGGCAGGCCTTCGCACTGCTCGAGGGCAATCGTCTGTACAAGCTGCGCATGCCGCTGCCCGATGCGCGGGGCGATGCCCATGTGCCGCCGAGCCTGCGCGAGGTCGGCAGCCGCATGCGCGCCAAGTACCGCACCTCGGAGCGCTGGGCGGCCGAGACCGACTGGCTCGTTGATCATCCCTTCGGCCTGACGGGAGTATCGACGTGAGCGCCGCGACCCAGACCGCTTCCCGGCCACAGAGCGACGCCCGGCCGCGCCAGGAGCGCGCCCGCGGCCCGATCGGCACCCTGTTCGGCTTCGCCCTCGGCCTCTTGCTGACCCTGCTCGGCTCGTGGCTGCTGGCCACCGTGATCGAGATCGTCGGCATGTACACGCTGTGGCCCGAACAACGGGCCGGCCACGCCCGCGCCGCCCTGGTCGAGGACTACGGCTATGTGCGCAGCTTCCCGCGCTCGCTGATCGTCGAGGACACCGAGGCCTTCGCGCACCAGCTCGCCCGTTGGGCGGTGTGGCCCTACGAGCGCCTCGATGCCGGTCGCCAGATCTCCCGGTTAAGAAGTCTCGGTGCGGCGGCGCCGCTGGCCGGGCCGCTGCCGCTGCGCGCCCGCCTGATGAGTGACGCCGCCGACTGGCTGGAGGCCTCGTACTACTGCGCCCAGGACACCGCGGTGCGCCTCGCGATCGCGATCTTCGGCCTGCCCGCCTTCGCGATGGCGATCGCGCTCGGCATGGTCGATGGCCTGGTGCGCCGCGACCTGCGCAAGTGGTCCGGCGGACGCGAGTCGAGTTTTCTCTACCACCACGCCAAGCGCTTCACCGGCTGGTTCCTCGGCGTCGGCTTCGCCGCCTACCTGATCTGGCCCTTCGGTGGCGTGAACCCGGCCGCTCTGGTGCTTGGCTTCGCCGCGGCCGTGGCCCTGAGCCTCTCGACCACGGTGTCGAGCTTCAAGAAATACCTGTGAGGAGAACCGACATGACCTTGCTCCCTGTGTTGCGCACCGCCGGCCTCGCGGTGGCGCTGGCGAGCGCCCTGCCGGCGCTGGCCGACCCAAGCCTCGAGCGCGAGAACCTCGCCCGCATCCAGCACGAACTGCGCCTGCTGCGCGCCCAGGTGGTGAGCGCCGGCCAGGTCGCCGACGGCAAGGCCCGGGTGCGTTTTCGGTACGACTGGCTCGCGCGCGACCTCGACCTGATCGCCGCGAGCATCGACGAGCATCTGGACGCGCCGCGCCAGCCGCGGGCGGTGCCACCGCTGCGCGGCGATTACCGCAACTGAGTCGCAACTGAGCCGAAACTGAGCCGCCCCCGAGCCAATGACCAACGACCAGATCAACGCCTGGCAGAACTCCACCGGCTGGGCCGGCGCGGTGCCGGGCGACCTGAAGGGCCTGATCGTCGGCATCGTCGTCGCGCTGGTGATGCTGTGGGCCGGCTACATCGTTTTCAAGCTCGGCCACGAGTTGGCCACCGACGACATCGGCAGCGGCTGGCTGCGCTTCGTCCTCTACCTCGGCCGCGCCCTGCTGGTGGTGGTGCTCACCGTCTGGCTGGTGGTGAGTTGAATCCGCCCGGTTGGATCCACGCAATTGAATCCCGATTCCCGTGCGGGCCGCGCGCACGCGAAGCGATCCACAGATCCGCGGCAACCTGTCATGACAAGGAGTTTGCTGATGCCTTCCCTCAATCCTGCGCTCACTTGCGTACCCTCGCCGCTGACTCGCGCGCTGCCGGCGATCGACGCGCGAGGCTTCTTCCGGCTGCTGATCGGCCTCGCGCTGCTCGCGCTGCTGATGCTCTTTGCCGACTCGGTGTTCGCCGCACTGCCGCAGGTAGCGCCGAACAACAACCAGAACCTGCAGAACGGCGACGTCATCGGCTTCGCCAAGGACTACACCGACCAGACCATCAACTACGGCTCGCTGATCATCGGCGCGATCCTGCTGCTGCTCGGCGGCGGTGGCCTGGTGACCAAGCTCTACTTCTACTCCACCGGCCGGGGTGGCATGGGCGACGTGCTTGCCTTCGGTGCCCTGGCGGTGCTGGTGGCTGCGGTCGGCATCTACTTCCTGACCCAGGCCGACGCGGTGTTCTGATGAGCGAGTTCCGGCCCGGTATCGAAGCCCCTCTGGTCGATCGCCCGAACGGCGAGCCACCGATCGTGCGTGGCCTGACCGCCACCGAACTCGCCTGGGCGGCCGGGCTGGCCTTCTTCTGCTGGCTGCCGGCGGGCCTCGTGCTCGCCCGTGTGGCCGGCACCCCAGTGGTCGCCGTGCTCTTCTGCAGCATCGTGCCCACCGCCACCGTCTATGTGCTGGCCGGCTGGTTCCTGCGCCTCAAGCGCGACCGCCCGCAGGACTACCACATCCTGCTCGCCAAGCGCACGCTCGCCCGCGCCTTCGGCCTCGGCGAGCGCTACATCGACCGGCTCGGCCTTTGGGATCTCGGCCGCAGCTTGGCGAAGCCCGCCCGGCGCCGCCGCGCCCGCTCTCACGCCCGTGCGCCGCACGCCACCCGCTGAACTCACCCTCGCCTGGATTCGATCATGCCGACTGCCTTCACCAACGCCCTGGCCGATGCCCATCGCACGGTGGCTTTCCACCGCTGGTTCAGCGCGGCGATGCTGACGATCCTGCTGCTCACCGTGATCGCCTGGCGCAGCCAGCAGACCGAGTTTCTGGTGCACATCCCGCCCGATCTCAGCAACGGCGCCGACGTGCGCGTCGGTGCCGCGGCCGAGGTCCAGCCGGCCAACGCCTACCTCTTCGGCTTCCACATCCTGCAGCAGC
>JAGRFZ010000168.1 GCA_020445785.1 Rhodocyclaceae bacterium | reverse complement strand
CCCGAGGCCGGCGCTGGCCTCGCCGCCACCCGGGCCGGCCTCGGCGGTGCCGGCGCCGGAGGCGGCGCCGCCGCCTGGGGCGACGGTGTCGCCGGCGGCGGCAGCAGGGCCACCGACATCGTCGAGCCGGGCGCGCGCGGTGCAGCCGGCCTGGCAAACCGCAGGTGGTGGATCGCGATCCCGTGCAGCAGCAGCGACACGGCCAGCATCAGGCCGGGGTGAAATCGGCTCAGCAACGGGCGATCGGTCAGCACGCGGCGGCCCTGGCGAAGGTGGGTCGGGGCCGCCGCTCGGCGGATCGGGCCGGATTCAGGCTCGATCCATACGGAGGCGTCTGGTCGACGGCGCCGCTCGCGGCTAACATGGCGGCACCGCATCGAAGTTTTACGCTGGAGGAGATCCCAATCATGAGTGCCGTACCCGAGCCGTCTGCGGACGGAATCCTGCTGCGCCGCGACGACGGCGGCATATGCCACCTGACCCTGAACCGGCCGAATCAGTTCAATGCGCTGTCGCTGGAAATGCTCGAAACCCTGCTGGCAGAGCTCGACCGCATTGCCGCCGACCCGGCGCAACGCGTGGTCGTACTCGGCGGTGCCGGCAAAGCCTTCTGCGCCGGTCACGACCTCAAGGAGATGCGTGCCAACCACGTCAAGGCCTTTCAGCAGCAGTTGTTCAAGCTGTGCAGCAAGGTCATGATGCGCATCGTCTCGATGCCCCAGCCGGTGATTGCCCGCATCCACGGCATCGCCACCGCGGCGGGCTGCCAGTTGGTGTCGATGTGCGATCTGGCGGTTGCCGTCGACAGCGCGCGCTTCGCCGTTTCCGGCATCAACGTCGGCCTGTTCTGCTCGACGCCGAGCGTCGGCCTGGCGCGCAACATGGGGCGCAAGCAGGCTTTCGAGATGCTCGTCACCGGCGATTTCATCGGCGCCGACGAGGCCCGTGCCCGAGGGCTGGTCAATCGGGTCGTGCCGATCGAGGCCCTCGACGAAGAGGTCGCTCGGCTTGCCGCATCGATCCTCGCCAAGTCGCCGAAGGCGATCGCGATGGGCAAGGAGATGTTCTACCGACAACTCGAGATGGGGTTGGACGCCGCCTACCAGTATGCCGGCGAGGTGATGGCCTGCAACATGATGATCGAGGATGCCGCCGAAGGCATCGACGCCTTCATGGCGAAGCGCAAGCCCACCTGGCGAGGGCGCTGACGCGACATTTGCGGTGCTGATCGACAGCCACTGCCATCTCGACGCGGCCGAGTTCGACGCCGATCGCGACGTCGTCGTCGAGCGGGCCCGGTCGGCCGGCATCGGCTTGTTGGTGGTGCCGGCGGTCGCGGCCGATGGCTTCGAGTGCGCTGCCGAGGTCGGCCGCCGTTACCCGGAGTGCCGGATTGCCTACGGCGTGCACCCACTCCATGCCGACCGGGCCGACCCGGAACGCGACCTCGCTGCGCTCGAGGCCCGTCTGGCTTCGGATCCGGCGGTGGCGGTCGGCGAGATCGGTCTCGACCGCTACCCGGGACATCCGGACTTCGATCGCCAGCAACGGCTCTTTGCGGCGCAGCTCAAGCTCGCCGGCCGATTCGAGCTGCCGGTGCTGCTGCACGTGCGCCATGCAGTGGATGCCGTGCTTCAGCAGTTGCGCCGCATCGCGGTGCCCGGCGGCATCGCCCACGCTTTCAACGGCAGCCGGCAGCAGGCCGAACAGTTGATCGCCCTCGGCTTCAAGCTCGGATTCGGTGGCGCCATGAGCTTCACCGGCTCGCGCCGCATCCGCGAGCTGGCGGCGACGCTGCCACTGTCGGCGATCGTGCTCGAATCCGACGCGCCGGACATGGCGCCGGCCTGGTCCCGCGGGCAGCGCAACGAACCTTCCCAGGTGGCGCGCTATGCCCAGGTGCTGGCGGAGCTGCGGGCGGTGCCTCGGGAGGTGATCGCGACGCAGACGAGCGGCAACGTCGCCGCCTGCCTGCCGCGGGTGCGCTGAGGCCTCGGCCGAGAGGGCAGTGCCACCGGCCCGGTCGCGCCGGGACGCCAGGGGCTCAGTGGGACTTCAACGGCAATACGCGAGGATCGGGGAAGTCCAGACGGAACTTGATCCACGCGGTCTCGAACGCCGACTCGGGCGGTACCTGGCCGCGCATGGCCTGGACGAAATGGGTAAGGACCGCATCGATCGGTTCGATTGCGCCGGATGCCAGGGCCGCCATGTAAGCCCCCAGGTAGTGAATGCAGTACGCCTCCAACGGCGTGTAGCCGGGTCCGAGTGCGACGTCGAAACCCCCCTTCCTCAGGGCGCGCATGTGGGACTCCGGCACCGGAACGCGAACCTCGGCGGCGATCCGCAGGATCTCCCGGATCGCGTCTTCGTGGTGGAGGACGCCGGTGTGGGTGGCGTCGAAACCGAGCTGCACGTCCGCTTCCCGCTGCGCCGGTGGGCTCAGTTGGCTCGCCAGCGGAACGACGCCATCGCTGGTGCCACCGGTCTTGAAGGCGCGGTCGTCGGCGTAGGCGAACAGCAGGTGGTATTCGAGCGAGGCCGGCAGCGCCTTGCGATGCAAGCCGGCGATGAAGGCGCTGTCCGGATTCAGATCGAGCCAGGAGGGAATCACGACCGGCGCGTTCTTCGCATTGCGCGCACCCGGGTGTCCGCCCAGCGGACTGGCGATCGTCACGAATCGCGCGACACGGTTCTCGCCCGCCGCCCCGGTGAGCCGGTTGAGGGCCTCGCGTACCACCAGGCCGCCCATGCTGTGGGCCACGATCACCATCGGCATCCGTTGCAGCTGGACCGTCGTTCCGGACAGGAACAACTGGTAGAGCATCGCGCCCAACTGCGCGAGATCGGTGCCGGATGGGTAGTAGAAGAACCACGGCTTGAAGCGGCTGCGGTCGATGCGCGCGACGATGGATGCGAAATCCCGCGCGCTGCCTTCGATGCCATGGACGAACACCACCGGGATCTTGTGTCCGACGTCCTCCTCGATCGCGTAGAACATCATCGGCGCGGCTTCCATGAAGGCTGCCGGTTCGTACAGGCCGAGCGAGGCCATGTCCGGTGCGAACAGGGGATCGTCGAGGGTGCGCAGCGAGCCCTTCGGATAGAACAGCGAGGCCTCGAGCGGCGCGCTCGCACGAACTGCCAAGCGAAACGATCCCGGGGTCGGCACAAAGCGCTCGGCGAGGTCGATGTCGTGGCCCCCCAGCACCCGGTCCGGCACCGTATCGGCATCGAGCGAGACGGTGCGCCCCCCGACCACTTCGGTTGCGTCGTAGTGGCCGTCCCGGTCCAGGTCGCTGACCACCAGCAAGCGGTAGTCGCCGGCTGGCAGATTGAGGCCGTAGTACGAACCCGGCCGCACCACATGATTGACGTCGACCATCTCCGCATCCACGTACTTGTCGGAGACCGCGACCACGGCGACGGCCTGTTCGTTCAGTGTCGGCGCGTTGTCGATCGTGCCGAACACGAAAAACGTTTCGCGGTCGAGCATGTGTTTGTAGGTGTGCTGCTCCGGGCTGCTGATCTGCTTCAGCGCCAACTCGGTCTGCGTCATCATCGTACCGAGGTAGGAACAGGCGCTGAGGCAAGCCGGCAACACCGCGACGAGCAGCGATCTGCCCGCCCAGAGGATGCGGTGCGATGCCTTTCGCATGAATGCCATGCCCACAGATTAGCAACATTTCCCGACCCCGTTGCGCGCTCGTGCAGGGCTGCGGGTTGCGTCCGAATGTGCGTCGGACTTGGGCTGCCGTACGCAGCGGACCTATCATCGCAGTCATCGACTTCGACTGAGGGAGACGCCGGTGGCTTCTTCTGCGCGGATGTCGCCCGCCAAGCGCTTCATTGCCGTGCGGGTCTTTCCTTGGACGACGGTGCTGTTCGCATCCCTGTTCATCTGGATCGGCATCGATCAGGTGCACAAGGCATCGGCGAGCGTCGAATGGCCGTCGGTGCCGGGCACGGTGCGAACGTCGGGCGTGGTCGAGGATTCCAGCAGCAGCGGCAGCCGCCGCTCGTCATCGGTCACTTATCACGCCAACGTCGTCTACGACTACGTCGTCGAGGGGAAGGCGTACCAAGGCGAGCGCATCTCCTACGGTTCGTACGGAACCGGTGACGAGGAGCGAGCCACGCGGATCGCCGCCGGCTATCCCGAGGGTGCCGCGGTGCGGGTGTATTTCCAGCCCGACGACCCAGGGGAGTCGGTGCTCGAGCCCGGCACCGAGGGCGTCCCCTGGTTCTTCGTGGCGATGGGCAGCGCGTTCGCGTTGTTTGGCCTGCTACTGGCGCGATTCCTTCCGCGGATGATTCGAGCGACGGGCGAGCGCGCCTCGGGGGCTGCGGGGTCGGATCGTCGCTAGGGCGGTCCAGCGGGTCGGAGATGGTAGCCAGGGCTGGTGCGTCAGTCGCTGGGGGAGAGGGGGCGCATGTGGGCTGGATCGCGCCCGGGTTCGGCCTTTGGAGCGCCCGTCCAAGCGCAGCGGCAGCGACGGGTTTCCGACTGGCAGACGGCACAGGGAGGCCACCGGGGCCAGCCGCAGCAACGTCGACAACCTTTACACATTTCCGGCTGGCCGCCGGACACGGGCTGTAAATAAAGGAAGTTCAAGCAGTTGCGACGCCGGACCGATCCTTGCGTACAGTTGCCCCGGGTGCGGTGTTCGGGCCGAGGTCCGGCATCTCTTCGCCGAGACCGCCTTTCGTGCGACCGCTACCACCTCCGCGACCCATGAGAGGAACCGCATCATGAATCTTCGAATCGGACGATCGATTGTCGCGCTTGCGGCGGCGAGTGTGTCGAGCGCTGCCGGCGCGGCACTCCTCGAATTTTCGCTGGGCAATACGAACCCGGGATTCGCACCGGGCTCGACGCTGGATGTGCCCACCATGGCAGCAGCCCAGGCCGGTCAGCCGGCCCCGTTCGATACCAGCTACGGATCCGATATCCTGGGTTCGATCGGTGACTTCTCCCAGACCTGGACCCACAGTTTCGTCGCGCTCACCGACCCGATCGTGTCGGCGACGCTGACGATCGGGATCTTCGACCACGATTCCGCCGCCAGCGGCAGCCAGCTCGCCAATTTCACCATCGACGGCGTGGGCTTCACGACCGAACTCGATGCCCGATTCGAGGCCGGAGGAGGCGCGACCGAAAGGGAGTACGACGAGTACACGGTGACGCTGGCCGCGTCGGACTTTGCCGGTCTGGCGGATGGTACGGTCGATGTCGCGCTCGCTCTGCAGGGCCCCGGGTTGGTGGACAACCTGGGCACCGGCGGTATCGACGAGAGTTCGAACAACGGCGCAAACCTGATCTTTTCGCGTCTGGTGATCGAAACCCAGGAGTCGACGCCACCGCCGCCGACCGTTCCCGAACCCGGCTCGCTGGCCTTGATCGGCCTCGGCATGGCCGCCCTCGCTGCGCGGCGTCGGCGCGCCTGAGACGTCGGTAGCGGTCGAACGCCGCGGCCTGGACGGCGTCGAGCGCACCGCGCCGAATCGCCCACCCTGGCACGGATGGTCGATGGGCAAGACCAGCGCGCCGGCGGAGCAGGCTGCGCGGCACGCGATCCGTCCGCACGCGGTGGCCGACCCGGGCGTGATTCGTTGGGCCAGCGCGCCACGTCTTCGACCCGGGCTGCGCGCACCGCCCATTCGATTCTCGGATGGCTCGCGGGTCCGACCGCCGGTCAGTGACGTTTCCGAACGCGGCGCCTGCGCTTCTTCAGCTTGGGTTCGTCCGGCAATACCCGCGCCGCCCGCAGCGCGGATTCGGGATCGTCGCCGACCGGAACCAGCAGGGTGGAGCCCGGGCGGAGGCGAGCACGCACGCTGATGCCGTTGACTTCGGCCAACACCGTCGGCGTGGAGCCGAAGCGGCTGGCCAGTGTGCTCAGGGTGTCGGCTCGACGCACCGAATAGCTGCGCCAGCGCGTGGCGGCGTCGCCGGACAGGGCGAGATTGGCACGGAAGGTATCGATGCGGTCGGCCGGCAGCACGATCGGCTGGGTGCCATCCGGAATCACCGGGCGCTTGAAGGCCGGGTTGAGCTCGACGAACTCCTCGAGCGAAATGTCGGCGAATGCGGCAGCGGTCGCGAGATCGATTCCGGGCGGGCTGTCGATGGTGTCGAAATGGGTCTTGTTGGCGACGTAGGGAAGCGCGATGCCGTAGAGCTCCGGCTGGGCTACGATGTTCTTCAAGGCCTGCAGTTTGGGCACATAGAGCCGGGTTTCATTGGGCATCCGGAGGTGGGCATATTCCTCCGGTTTCCCGGCCTCCCGATTCTTGCGCAGGGCACGTGCCACGGCACCTTCACCCCAGTTGTAGGACGCCAGCGCCAGATGCCAGTCGCCGTGTCGCTCGTAAATGTACTGAAGGTAGTCGAGGGCGGCATCGGTCGAGGCGACGACGTCGCGACGCTCGTCCACCCAGGCGTTCTGTTCCAGCTTGAAGACGCGGGCCGTACTGGGAATGAACTGCCACAGACCGGCGGCCCGCGAGCGCGAGTAGGCGCGCGGATTGTAGGCGCTCTCGACCATCGGCAGCAGCGCCAGCTCGGTCGGCATGCCCCGTTCCTCGAGTTCCGCCACGATGTGGTACAGGAAGGGGCGGGCACGCTCGAATGCGCGATCGAGGTAGGCGGGATGGCTGAGGTAGGCGATCTCCTGGCGATCGACGTCCGCCGAAACCAGGTCCGGCATGCCGAAGCCGCGACGAATCCGGTCCCAGACGTCGATCGCGTCGTTGGTGAGGTCGACGGTCGGCACCCGCGGCAGGAACTCCGGCAGTTCGAGCGCGGGCGGCATGCTGACCATGAGCCCGCTGCCGCCCGCGCGCGGGTCGGATGGTTCGCCGGCGTCGCCCGCATCGGCATCGGTGGCAGCCTGCGGTGGGCCGGGCTCGGGCGCAACCGGCGCTGGATCCGGGCCGACCTCGGCCCCCGCCAGTGTCGCGGCGGCCAGCGTCAAGTCCAGGCAAAGCAGCACCAGCAAGCGGCGAAATCGCCTCATCCGATCCTCGAACATGCGTTGGAACCCGTCGATTCTATCGGTCCCATCGCAAGCCTGCATCGCTTCGGGGCGTGTTTTCGGGTGGTGGCAGGCGGCGAAAGGGTTACGATGAGTGTACGGGCAGGCGTGGTGTCGGTCGTAGGCACCAAAAGACCGGAATGGGGCAGAAAACCGTCTCAGATTCGACCCGCGATCCCAAACGCATGCGCTAAGCTAGGCTGGAATCGACTTCTCCGGGGCAGGCGCCCCATGGGCGGATGAAGGCATTAGTCATCGAAGACACGGTCACCAGTGCGGCGCTGGTGTGTCAGCAGCTCGGCAAGATGGGTTTCGAGGTGGAGCATGCCCGCGACGGCGAGGCGGGAATCGCTGCCTTCAAGAGCCGCAAGCCCGATCTGGTGCTGCTCGACATCATCATGCCCGGCATCGACGGTTTCGAGGTCGCCCGCCGCATCCGCCAGCTCGAACGCAATGCCGAGTGGACGCCGATCATCTTTCTCAGTGCGCGCACCAGCGACGCCGACCTCGAAAAGGGTATCGAGGCCGGCGGCGACGACTATCTCGTCAAACCGGTCTCCGAGATGGTGCTCCGCGCCAAGATCCGGGCCATGCAGCGTATCGCCCAGATGCGCTACTCGCTGCTGGTGCTCACGCGCAAGCTCGACGAGGCCAATCGCGAGCTGAAACGCCTGTCGGCGGTCGATGGCCTCACCAGCATCGCCAATCGCCGCAGCTTCGACGACGCGCTGGCGAAGGAATGGCGCCGGGCGGCCCGCAACGAAGCGTCGCTGGCCCTGCTGCTGGTCGATGTGGACTTCTTCAAGCAGTTCAACGACAACTACGGTCACCAGCTCGGCGACGAGTGCCTGAAGGCGGTGGCAAGGACGCTGGACGCGCAATTGCGTCGTCCCGGCGACCTCGTGGCGCGCTTCGGCGGCGAGGAATTCGTCGTGCTGCTGCCCCAGACGGACAGCGCCGGCGCCGAGCGGGTGGCCGACAGCCTGCGTGTCGCGATCGAGCAACTCGGCATCACCCATGGCCACTCGCAGGCGGGCGACGTGGTGACGGTCAGCATCGGCCTGGCTGCGGCCAGGCCTGCCCGCGACGCCAGCGGACCCGATGCCCTGGTGGACGGCGCCGACCGGGCGCTTTACGGGGCCAAGCGCCAGGGCCGCAACCGGGTGTGCAACAGCGGCATGGTCGCCGCCGGTGTGCAGGCCGAACACGCCAGCGCCCTCGACCACTGACGCCGTTCCTCAGAAGCGGTCCTTCCACGCCCGCAGACCGGCGAACACCTGCTCGTCGGACTCGGTGGCCATCGCCAGTGCCGCGCGTACCGAGGCGGACGCGCAGCGCAGGAAAGGATTGACCGCCCGCTGGGTGGCCAGGTCGGTGGGCAGGGTCGGCTGCCCCTGATCGCGCAGTGCCCGGCAGTGCGCGTGGTAGCGGTCCCGTTCGGGATTGTCGGGCTCTGCGGCGCACGCGAAGGCAAGGTTGGCGAGGGTGTATTCGTGGGCGCAATAGACCCGAGTTTCGCCCGGCAGCGCCGACAGGCGGCCGAGGGAGCCATGCATCTGGGCGGCGGTGCCCTCGAACAGCCGACCGCAGCCGGCATTGAACAGGGTATCGCCGCAAAACAGGGCGCCGTTGCCGTAGTAGGCGATGTGGCCGAGGGTATGGCCCGGTACCGCCATCACCTCGAGCGCCAGCGTGGGGGCGTCGATCATCACCCGGTCGCCGTCGTCCAATGGGTGGGTGACGCCGGCGATGCGCTCGGCGGCCGGCCCATAGACCGGCAGCCCCGGGCGCGCAAGGGCCCCGATGCCGCCGGTGTGGTCGGCGTGGTGGTGGGTGACGAGGATCGCCGCCAGTTCGAGGCCGCGTTCGGCGAGAGCGCGAGCCACCGGGCCGTCGTCACCGGGATCGACCACCACCGCATGGCGGCCGTCGTGGATCAGCCACAGATAGTTATCGGAAAAAGCGGGAAGGGGGATAATCTCCATGCCGCCGATTGTGTAGCACGTGCACGCGATGTCAATCACCGAAATCGAAGACTGGCTCCAAAGCCCCCAGGGAAGCTACGTTTTTGCCTGGGAGCAGGCCCGCGTCGACCAGGTCGTGGCGGATATCTTCGGTTTCAATGCGATCCAGATCGGCCTGCCGTGCTGCGATTTCCTGCGCAGCAATCGCATGACCTGGCGGATCCGCAGTGACGAAGCCGCCAATGCCGGGGTCGGTGTGCTGGCCCGCCCCTGGGAGCTGCCGTTCGACTCGGCCAGTATCGATCTGGTGGTGCTGCCCCATGTGCTGGAATTTTCGCCGCAGCCACACCAGGTACTGCGCGAGGTCGAACGGGTGCTGGTGCCGGAGGGCAGCGTCGTCATTACCGGTTTCAACCCATACAGCCTGTGGGGCCTGCGTCGCCGCCTGGCCCGTCGTCGCCAGTTTCCGTGGCAGGGTCAGTACCTGTCGGTGCCACGCCTGAAGGACTGGCTGACCCTGTTGAGCCTCGAGACCCAGGCCGGCGCCTTCGGCTGNNNCGGCCGTCACCGATCCGCGCTGGATTCAGCGCTGGTCGTTCATGGACAAGGCCGGCGATCGCTGGTGGCCCTACGTCGGCGGTGTCTATCTGCTGCAGGCGGTCAAACGAGTGCGCGGCATGCGGCTGATCAT
>JAGRFZ010000041.1 GCA_020445785.1 Rhodocyclaceae bacterium | reverse complement strand
CCTGGAAGGGCAGGATCGAGGCTTCGAGTTCGTGGCGGAAGTCGGAATCCGACAACAGCACGCCGGCGACGAAGGCCCCCAGCGACATCGACAGACCGCCGGCCTGCAGCAGCAGGCCGAGACCCAGGGCGGTGGCCAGTGCCGCGGCGGTGAACATCTCGCGGCTGTTGATGCGGGTGACGTGGCGGAACACCAGGTCGAGCAGCGGTCGTCCGACCAGGATCGCCGCCACCAGAATGCCGACGCCGACCAGCGGATTGGTGCCCTCGCCGTCGTGGCTTTGGGCGCCCAACAACGGCAGCACCGCCAGCAGCGGGATCACCAGCAGGTCCTGGAACAGCAGGATGCCGAAGGTCTCGCGGCCGAACAGCGAGCCCATCTCGTTGCGCTCGGCCAGCGTCGGCAGCACGAAGGCGGTGGACGACAGGGCCAGGGTCAGGCCGACGACGACCGCCAGCGGCCAGTCGAGGCCGAGCAGGTGGGCGGCGGGCGCCATCACCGCGGCGCAGCCACCGACCTGCAGCGCGCCGAGGCCGAATACCGACTTGCGCAAGGCCCATAGTCGGGACGGCTGCAGCTCGAGGCCGATCACGAACAGCAGCAGCACGACCCCGACCTCGGCGGTGTGCAGCAGGTTCTCCGGATCGCGCACCACGCCGAAGCCCCAGGGGCCGATCAGCACGCCGGCGGCGAGATAGCCGATCACGGTGCCGAGGCCGGCGCGCTTGAACAGCGGCACCAGCAGTACCGCGACGGCGAGCAGGGCGGCGAGCGTGGCTATCGATTGCATCGAGGCGGAGGACCGGGTTCGTGGTGTGCAGGGCGGGATCGGACGCGGCGTGCCGGACGCGCCCGACATCGAGGGTGCACGAATACGGGTCGCCATGTCCAGCCTGTCTTCGCCCGCCGTCTGCTATCGTCGTGGCGATGAGCACGATGATTGCAATCTCCGGCCTGACCAAGACCTACGAGGGCGGCTTCCAGGCCCTGAAGACCGTCGACCTCGACATCCGCGAAGGGGAGATCTTTGCCTTGCTGGGCCCCAACGGAGCCGGCAAGACGACCTTGATCTCGATCGTCTGCGGCCTCGTCAATGCTTCGTCGGGGCGGGTCGCGGTGGGCGGCCACGACATCGTTCGCGACTACCGCCGGGCGCGCGCGCTGATCGGGCTGGTGCCGCAGGAACTGACCACCGAGGCCTTCGAGTCGGTGTGGAACGCGGTCAGCTTCAGCCGCGGCCTGTTCGGCAAGCCGGCCGACCCGGCGCGGATCGAACGCATCCTGCGCGACCTGTCGCTATGGGACAAGCGTGACAACCGCATCATGACCCTGTCCGGCGGCATGAAGCGGCGGCTGCTGATCGCCAAGGCGCTTTCGCACGAGCCCCGCGTGCTCTTCCTCGACGAGCCCACCGCCGGCGTCGACGTCGAACTGCGGCGCGACATGTGGCAACTGGTGCGCGGTCTGCAGGCAGACGGTGTGACGGTGATCCTGACCACCCACTACATCGAGGAGGCCGAAGAGATGGCCGACCGCATCGGGGTCATCAGCCGGGGCGAGATCATCCTGGTCGAGGACAAGGCGACGCTGATGCACAAGCTCGGTCGGAAGCAACTCAGCGTGCACCTGCAGGAACCCCTGGCGGCGGTGCCGGCAACGCTCGGCACGTGGGCACTGGAGCGTTCCGACGACGGCCAGACGCTGACCTACACCTACGACGCCGAGCGCCATGAGCGGGGCATCGGCGACTTGCTCAATGCACTGTCGGCGGCCGGCATCGCTTACAAGGACGTGAACACCACGCAAAGCTCGCTCGAGGACATCTTCGTCAGCCTGGTCCGGGAGAAGGCATGAACCTGTATGCGATCCGCGCCATCTATCGCTTCGAGATGGCCCGCGCCTGGCGCACCCTGACCCAGAGCATCATTTCGCCGGTGATTTCGACCTCGCTCTATTTCGTCGTGTTCGGCGCCGCCATCGGCTCGCGCATTCCGGAGGTCGAGGGGGTGAGCTACGGCAGCTTCATCGTGCCCGGCCTGATGATGCTGTCGCTGCTGACCCAGAGCCTGTCGAACGCCTCCTTCGGCATCTATTTCCCGCGCTTCACCGGAACCATCTACGAAGTGCTGTCGGCGCCGGTCTCCTATCTCGAGATCGCCGTCAGCTACGTCGGCGCCGCCGCCACCAAGTCGCTGATCCTCGGCGTCATCATCCTCGCCACGGCGGCGCTGTTCGTGCCGATCCGGATCGAGCATCCGCTGTGGATGGTGATGTTCCTGGTGCTCACCGCGGTCACCTTCAGCCTGCTCGGCTTCATCATCGGCATTTGGGCGGACGGCTTCGAGAAGCTGCAACTGGTGCCGCTGCTGGTGGTCACGCCGCTGGCCTTCCTCGGCGGCACGTTCTATTCGATCAAGATGTTGCCGCCGCTGTGGCAGACGGTCACCCTCTTCAACCCGGTGGTGTATCTGGTCAGCGGCTTTCGCTGGAGCTTCTACGGCATCTCCGACGTCAGTCCGGCCATCAGCCTCGGCATGACCCTGTTGTTCCTGCTGACCTGCATTGCGATCGTGGCGTGGATCTTTCGCACCGGCTACCGCCTGAAACCGTGAGCGCGCACGCCCGGCCGCCCGAAGTGCGTGCGATCCCTCCCGTGGGGGTGGGGCGGGGGTTTCGCGAAGCGTGGCTTCGCGCCCGCCGAACGGGCCGGCGGTGCAAGACCGGCCCTTCGGTGTCACGAAGTGACAGGAGGGTGGTCCAGTGAGCGCGCCGGTGCTCTATTCGTTCCGCCGCTGCCCGTATGCGATCCGCGCACGCTTGGCGCTGGCGGCGGCCGGCGTGCCGGTGGCACATCGCGAGGTGAGCCTGCAGCACAAGCCGGCGGCGCTGCTGGCGATCTCTCCGAAGGGGACGGTGCCGGTCCTGCAACTGGCGGACGGACGCGTGCTCGACGAGAGCCTCGACATCATGTGCTGGGCGCTGGCCGGCAACGACCCCCGGGCTTGGCTGACGGCGGCGCCGAGACCCGAGCAGGATGCGTTGATCCGGCGCAACGACGCGGACTTCAAGCCGCAGCTCGACCGCTACAAATACGCCTCGCGTCACCCCCAGCGGACGCAGGCCGAGTGGCGCGAAGAAGCCGTGTCGGGGCTCCTCGCCGACCTCGAGGCGCGCCTTGCCCGTATGCCGGCCCTGTGTGGGCCACGGGCGTCATTGGCCGACGTGGCCTTGTTTCCGTTCGTGCGGCAGTTTGCCGGGGTCGAGGCGGACGCCCTGGGCCCCACGTCGCTGCCGCACTTGCGCCGCTGGCTGGATGGCTGGCTGGCGTCGCCGCTGTTCGCGGCGGTGATGCACAAGCACGCGGTCTGGCAGGAGCCGGGGGCATGATCGAACTCCTGCTCGGACCGCTCTCGCCGGGCCTGTGGCTGGGTCTGGTGCTGACCGCCGCCTTCACGTCGATGATGACGGCCGCCCTCGGCGCCGGCGGCGGGGTGATGCTGCTGGCGGTGATGGCCCAGGTGCTGCCGCCGCAGGTGATCATCCCGGTGCACGGCATCGTCCAGATGGGCTCCAACCTGGGGCGGGCGATCATGGCCTGGCGCCACATCGACTGG
>JAGRFZ010000167.1:2150-2570 GCA_020445785.1 Rhodocyclaceae bacterium | reverse complement strand
GACATGATCGATCACCGCCGGTGCGCGCTTCTGGTAGGCCTGGACGACGAAGCCGAGGCCGGCCCAGTCGGCCAGCGCCGGGTCGTGGGCCAGCGCTTCGAGCAGGTCGAGGGAGAGGTCGAGCCGGTCGGCCTCCTCGGCATCGATGTTCAAGCCGATGTCGTGGCCGCGGGCCTGCAGGCACAGCCCGCGCAGCACCGGCAGCAGTTCGTCGAACACCCGGGCGCGCTGGCTCCAGGTGTAGCGCGGGTGCAGGGCCGAGAGCTTGACCGAGATGCCGTTGCCGTCGATCACGCCGCGCCCCGTCGACGCCGCGCCGATCGCCGCGATCGCGCCCTGGTAGGCCTCCAGGTAGCGGGCGGCGTCGGCGGCGGTCATCGCCGCTTCGCCGAGCATGTCGAAGGAGTAGCGGTAGCCGCG
>JAGRFZ010000167.1:0-2103 GCA_020445785.1 Rhodocyclaceae bacterium | reverse complement strand
ACGAACTGCTCGCCGAGCATGCGCATGGCCAGATCCATGCCCTTGCGGATCAGCGGTTCGCCGCCCCGCGCGATCAAGCGCGACAGCGCCTTCGACAGCCCTTCGGCGCTGCTGGTGGCGCTCAACCGCCCGGTGATCAGCAGCCCCCAGGTGGCGGCATTGACGAACAGGCTCGGGCTGTGGCCGAGGTGGGCACGCCAGTCGCCGCCGGCGAGCTTGTCGCGGATCAGCCGATCGGCGGTTGCCCGGTCGGGCACCCGCAGCAAGGCCTCGGCGAGGCACATCAGCGCCACGCCTTCATGCGACGACAACGAGAACTCCTGCATCAGCGCGTCGACGCCGCTCGAACGGGTGCGGCTCGCGCGCAAGCTGTGCACCAGGCGGATGGCGAGCGCTTCGGCCTGGGCCCGCTCCGCGTCGTCGAGACGAGCCTGGTCGAGCAGCGGCGGCACGCAGTCGGGCTCCGGCGTACGCCAGGCCGACTCGATCGCCGCCCGCGAAGGCTCGCGTGCCATGTCGGGCAGGGCGGCCAGGCGGGCCGCGAGGGGCGCTGCAGGTCGATTGCTGCCCGTCGTCAAGGTGGTGTCTCCGTGACTCACCCGGCGGCCATCGGTGCCGCCGCTCGATGCCCCGTATTCTTCGTCATTTGCACCAGTCAATGGCTCCAAAGTTCGGATTTGAACGGCCATTTGGACTAAATTTAAGCTGGTTTACAGACGAATCGACTGCCCGGCATGGATCGCATCGACCGTAAAATTCTGGCGGAACTGCAGGCCGACGCGCGGCTGTCGGTGGTCGAGCTTTCGCGCCGGGTTGGGCTCACCAAGACACCGTGCGCCGAGCGCGTACGGCGGCTGGAGCGCAGCGGCGTGATCCGCGGCTACCACGCCGAACTCGATCCGGAGGCGATGGGCGTGGCCCATATCGTGATGGTGCAGGTGCTGCTCAACAGCACCACGGCGCTCGACCTTCGGCTGTTCAACGAGGCGGTCAGGAAGATCCCGGAGATCGAGTCCTGCCACATGATCGCCGGCGACTTCGACTACTTGCTAAAGGTGCGCACCAGCGACATCGCCGAGTACCGCCGGATCATGGGCGAGCGCATCTCCGAACTGCCGCGGGTCAAGCAGACCCACACCTATGTGGTGATGGAGCTGGTCAAGGACGAGCGCCGCCTGCCGGTAAAGCGCGGGGAGTCGGGATGAGGCGAATTTCGGGCCGGCGGACTGTGCGGAAGGCGGAGATTGCGAAGTCGGGTGGTTCAAGTGGCTGCGATGGCGGCCGGTGGTCAGGGGACGGGCGACCGGGCGACAGCTCGTCGGTCGAAACTGATGGCCGGCGTGCGCCCATTGGGCGCCTGCCATGCGCATTGGGGCATTGGGGTCAGGTCGCGGATTGTTTCCTCCCACTCCCTTCGAACGTCGGTTCCCGATCAGCCAACGGCTGCTCGACGGTCGTTGCCCGCGATCATTGAGCCTGCTCGGCACTTCCCGGCCGGGGGGGCGAACGGTGCGTATCTGGATGTTGCTTGACACACCGCTACCCGCGGGGCACGCTCGTTGTGCGTCGTTACGATTCAGGTGCCGCCATGAACAGATTGGACGCAGGGGTGGAGGCGCGGTCATTGAACGTGCAGGTGGCCCGGATGGCGCCGCGACTCCAGAAGATGGGTGTTTCGCCGCTCGGAGCGCGGCAGGTGCTCACAGGGCAAGTCGTTACCGACCAGAACGACAGGAAGCTGATTGCCCGGATCGTGCTGACCGTCATGGACGGCGCACGGGAAGAGGGCAATAAATTCGTCGTTACCCAGATCGATCACTGGTAGCCGCTCGGCAGTGCTGGATCGGAAATCGTTCCGTTACGGTGGGATGGGTTCGCGCTCACCGAGCGCTCGCTGTCGGGCGCCCGCTCTGATCGACGCCGGCGCAAGAATGCCTTCCTTGCCTTACTCCGGGCCCGGCCACGACCAGAAGCGTTCCATCGCGATATAGGTGTAGGACGCCGACCAGCCGATCAGCAGCAGGCCGTTCAGGGTCTCCGTGCTGGCGAGCAGGCGCAGTTCCCCGCTGGGCCGAGGTCGCCTAGCCCGGACATTTCACCAGT
>JAGRFZ010000040.1 GCA_020445785.1 Rhodocyclaceae bacterium | reverse complement strand
GGGCGGTGAAGCGCTCCTTGGCGTTGAGCGGCGTGTACTTCACCTTCGACGCATCGCCGAACCGGGCTGCGGCCCCTGCGCGGCACGCGTCCACGTCGATTCCCTTCCAGTTGCCCTTGTCGTCGCTGACCGAGAATCCGGGCAGTCCGGTACTGACGCCACACTGCACGAAACCCTTCTTCTTGACGGCATCGAAGGTGGCACCGGCAGTCGCGGTTCCGGTCGCCACCACGCCGGCAACGGCCACCGCCAGCAGGGAAATTCGCTTCAGCTTCATCACATTCTCTCCTCTTGCATTGCTTCAGGGTTGGCGATCGACAGCACCCTCGTCACGCCGCACGACCGACCTGCCGGTGGACGCCCACCAATTACCATTTAAACAACTGAATCATGCCCTTACAACGGATTTTTGGATGTGGTTTACCCTGATCCCGGCGTTTCTGGCGGTGCGCCCGGTCGTCTATGTGCGGATGCACCATGACGGATCGGGCATCGCACGGCGGCCGGGCAGGCTGCTCCGCACACAAGTTCTAGCAGGTTGGGTGCCAGTCGCCCCAGGTACGGACCCGGCTGCATTTTCCGCAAAGCAAAACCGCTTTGTCCTCAGCGACTTTCGCCCCAGCGAGGCACCAGCGAATGGCTGACCGCGAGTTGGTCGAGGATGCGGGCAACGACGAAATCGACCAGATCCTGCACCGCTTCGGGGCGTGTATAGAAGGCCGGGTTGGCCGGCAGGATGCATACGCCGAGCCGCGCCAGCTTGAGCATGTTCTCGAGATGGATCGCCGAGAACGGGGTTTCTCGCGGCACCAGCACGAGCTTGCGTCCTTCTTTGATGACGACGTCGGCGGCCCGCTCGATCAGGTTGTCGGAGAGTCCGCCGGCGATTGCCGCCAGCGTCCCCATCGTGCAGGGACAGACCACCATCGCATCGGGCGGATTCGAGCCCGACGCCGGCGGCGAGAACCAGGCTTCGCGCCCGAACGCGCGAATGTGACCCGGCAGATCTGCGAAGCGCTCACGAAACAGGCGTTCCACGTCTTCGGCCCGCGAGGGCAGGGCGAGATCCATCTCCTGACGCGCGACCACCTGGGCGACCTGCGAGTACAGCAGCCACACGGAATGTCCCGCCGCCATCAGGGATTCGACGAGGCGAATGCCGTAGGGCATACCGGACGCACCGGTCAGGGCGACGGCGATGGTCTTGGCTGGCGTCATCGAAAGGCCTTTGTCTGGCAACGCTCGAAGACTAAACCACGGCAGCCCGCAACAGCCAGCACGATGGCAGCAGGACGCGCGGCAATCCATCGCTGGCGCGGGGTCACCGTCCGTCGCCCCGGTGCCGGCGGGCCGTCATCCGCGACCCTGTCTCCGCCGCCGTTCAGTCGAGGTAGTCGGTAATCAGCCGCCAGCGACCGTCGACGATGCGCGCCATCCGGCCACGCCGATTGCCGAGGTGGTCGTCGGCAGAAAAGCGGTAGCCGGGTCCGGCGAGGAAATCCCGGCTGGTTTCCAAGCGCTCCAGGGCGGCGACGAAGCCTTGCGTGTCGAGATCGGGCCCGGCGGCGCGCAAGGCCTGGATGAAGATGTCGGCCACCTGGTAGCCCATCGCGCTCCAGACATTGGGATCGGCGTCGTACCGGGTTCGGTAGGATTCGATCCACTCGCCGAGGCGCCGGCTGGTGTCTTTGCCCGCATACGGGTGCGGCAGCACGCTGACGCCGTACAGGCCCTCGACCGCCTCGCCACCGAGTTCGTGGGTCTGGGCCGAATAGCCGGACGCGGTCACCAGCATGTCGACCCCCCAGCCGATCTTGCGCGCCTCGCGCACCGCGGCGACGGTCTCGCGCACGACCGTGGCGAGCACGACGAGCTCGCATTGCGCGGCGCGCAGCCGCGCGATCTGACTCGAGAAGTCCGTCGCACCCCGCTTGTAGCCGGTCCGCTCGGCCAGCGTCGTACCGAGTTGGCGGAGCCCAGCCTCGACCCCGCGGCCAACCTCGAGGCCGTAGTCATCGTCCTGGTAGAGAAGGCAGACGCGGCCGTAGCCGTTCTCCGCGACCAAGTGGCGCACCGCCGCATTCATGTAGTCGCGATAGGGCGCGAAGATCTGGAACTTCAACGGATGTAGCGGCAGGTAGGTCGCCTGGTGGGGCGAAAACGGAAAGAGATGGGGGCGACCGGCGCCGACGATCAGCGGCATCGTCGCCATCACGACGGGCGTACCGAGATTGCCGAGAAAGGCGAACACGTCGCCGCCCGCGAGCAGACGCCGTGCCGCCAGCACGGCCTTCTTCGGGTCGTAGCCGCTGTCTTCGACGGCGATCTTCAATTGCCTACCATGGACGCCGCCCCGCTCGTTTTCCTCGTCGAGCCGCATCACGATGCCGTCGCGGATCGGTGCACCGAGGATCGCGATCGGCCCGGACAGGTCCTGAATCGTCGCCACCCGGATGCTTTGCTCATCGACGCCCGGCGTCGCAGCGTCGGCCATCGCCGGCAGCAGAGCGCAGGCCAGCACCAAACCCATGCGTAAGATAGTCGTCAGCAAGGCTCCACCTCCCGATCCACGCTCGTTACGATCATCGCGCCGCCTGCCAGAGTCCGGCCGGACGCCACATCACCAAGGCGACCACGATCAGCCCGAAGATCGTCAGCTCGAGGCCCGCGGCGCCGAATTCCAGCCAAGGCACGGCCTGGCGGATCGCCGCGATCGCCTGCGGCAGAGAGACGATCACCACCGCACCCCACAGGGCGCCGGACAGGGACCGCACGCCACCGATGAACACCAACATCAGCAGTTCGAAGGAAAGCGGCAGGCCGAACTGCTCCGGGCTCAGGAAGCCCAACCAGTGGGCGTAGAGCCCCCCCGCCAGCCCGCCCAGCGCACCGCCGCAGGCAAAGGCCAGCATCCGCACGTGGCCGAGGTCGATACCCACCGCCGCAGCCGCGGATTCGTCGTCGCGCCCGGCCCGCCAGGCCCGTCCCAACCGAGAATCCCGCAATCTGCGAGCCATCCAGACCGCGCCGCCGAGCAAGCCGAGGCTCACCGCCGCCTGAGCCGCCGGCGAGTGCAAACGCCAATCGACGACAGCCAGCGGCGGCACCACCAGACCGGCCGCACCCCCGGTCAAGGGCACCAGCCGCAGCAAGCCTTCCTCCACCACCAGCGCCAACGCCAGCGTGCTCATCGCAAAAAACAACCCTCCCAGCCGCCGCCCCGGAATGCTGGCGACGATTCCGGCGAGCGTACCCGCCAGCGCGGCCACCGGCAACGCCAGTGCGCCGTGGATGCCGGCGGCGACCAGCACGCCCTGGGCATAGGCGCCGAGCGCCATGGTCGCGCCGTGTCCCAGCGAGAGCTGGCCGGACTGGCCGACGATCAACACCAGGCCCAATCCGGCCAGCGCGAAGGTCGCGACGAAGGCAGCCTGGGCCAGCGCATTGGCGACGCCGCCGAACAGCGCGGCGAGGGCGAACAGCGCGGCCAGGGCTGCGAGCTGGATCATCGCGGGCGCCCCGCCTCGCCCAGACCGCGTGGAAACAATAGGAGTACCCCGAGCATCAGCGCGTAGGCCGTCAGGTCCTTGACGCCGTCCGGCAGGTAACGCCCGGCCAGGGCTTCCGACAAGCCGACGAACAAGCCTCCGAGCACCGCCCCGGGCAGGCTCGCGAGGCCGCCGATCACTGCCGCCGGGAACGCCTTCAGCGCGACCACGCCCATCCCGGGCTCGACGAAGGTCACCGGCGCCAGCAGCACCCCGGCAAAGGCCGCCAGCGCTGCGCCCATGCCCCACGCCAGCGCATGCATGGCCGATGGCGAGACACCGAGGATGGCAGCCACCCCCGCATCCTCGGAACAGGCTCGCAGGGCCAGGCCGGCCCGGCTATGGCGAAAGAACAGCGCGAGCGCGCCGCAGGCAGCGACCGTCGCGAGGATCACCAGCAGGTGTTCCGGCGCGAGTTGCACCGGCCCCAGAGCGATCGGCTGCTCCCAAGGAAGCTGCAGTCGATGCATGCGATGGGTGGCCTGCGGTACGCCGGTGACGGCGCCGCGGATCATCAGCCCCAGGCCGAAGGTCATCAACACCGGTGTCAGGTGGGTCTGGCCGATGGCCCGCCGCAACACCGCGCGCTCGAGCGCGAGCCCGAGCCCGAACAACAGCCCCACGGCAGCCGGCGCCGCCGCCCACAGCGGCCAGCCGAGGGCCTCGACCAACACCACCGCGGAAAACGCGCCGAGCATCAGCAACTCGCCCTGCATGAAGCTGACAGAGCGTGTCGCCTTGTAGATCAGCACGAAGGACAGCGCCACCAGGCCATAGACACAGCCGGCCGCGAGGCCGCCCACCAGCACCTGGGCGAGCATGGCGGGCGCTACCGCCGGCCGCCGTATGCCGGGCTCACGTCCGGCCGCGGCACGCCGCGCTGCCGGGCTGCGCGCAGGCCTCCCGATATTCCCGCGACAGGCGGGCGACCAGTTCGGCCACCGGCGGCACGTCGTGGATCGTCGCGACGCCGTGGCCCGCACTCCACAAGTCGCGCCAAGCCTTCGCTTCGTCCGCGAGGTCCTTGAGCTTTCCTTTTCCCAGGCTGCGGCTGAGCTGGGCGCGGTCGAAGCCGGCCCGCTCCAGGCTCGGCCACAGGAAGTTGGCATCGGTGCCCGACACCGCGTCGGTGTAGACGATGTCCGCGACCGAGCTGTCCACCAGCATCTGCTTGTAGGCATCGGGCGCCATCGACTCGCGGGTGGCGATGAAGCGGGTGCCCAGATAGGCGAAATCGGCCCCAAGCAATTCGGCGGCCCGCACCGTGGCGCCGTCGGAGATCGCACCGCCGAGAACCAGTACGCCGTCCCAGAATTCGCGGATCTCGCGCACCAGGCTGAACGGGCTCTGGGTGCCCGCATGGCCGCCCGCGCCCGACGCCACCGCGACAATGCCGTCGACACCGGCAGCGATCGCCTTTTTCGCATGGTGGGCATGGATCACGTCCGAGAACACCAGCCCGCCGTAGCCATGAACCGCCTCCACGACCTGGCCCGGGTGACCGAGGCTGGTGATGACGAAGGGACAACGGTGTTCGACCAGCAACGCGAGGTCGGCTTCGACCCGGGTGTTGCTCGCGTGCAGGATCAGGTTGACCCCGTAGGGCGCGCATTGCGGATCGGTCGCCACCTCGTCGAGCGCGCCCAACCACTCGCCGAGTACGGCGTTGGATCGTGCGTTCAACGCGGGAAAGCTGCCGGCGACGCCGGTACGGCAGCACGCCCGCACCAGTTCGGGACCGGATACCAGGAACATCGGGGCGGCGATGGCCGGCAGGCTCATCACGCCTTGAAATCGCTGGGGTACTGGCATGGCGTCGTCTCCCTCTGCATGGCTGTTCCGGCACGTGGCTCGAAGCTACCACGGACCGGGACCTTCGCGGTCATCTCGATGCCGGACCGCGACGCCCGGACTCCATGCTAGGCTGCGCGGCGACGGGCGACCCGGGCTGGCCTTGCACAGCCAGCCCGCTCGGACGACGCGGAGCCGCGCTTCGCGAAACCCCGACCTCGCCCCTCGGGAAGGAAGTCGTGCCGCGATAGGAGCGTAGTCCAGTGAGCGCAATCGAGACCCTGCTGTACGGCATCGGACTGGCCGGCGTCGCCGTCAACGCGGCCTCTGGTGTGCTCGAAGCCGGTCGCAAGCCCTTCGACATGTTCGGCATGGTGATCGTGGCCCTCGCCGCCGCCCTCGGCGGTGGCACGCTGCGCGACCTCCTGCTCGATCGCACGGTATTCTGGATTGCCGACCAGAGCTATCTGGTGTGCGCAATCCTGGCCGGCATGCTGAGCTTCGCCGCGGCCCGCCACTGGCGCCTGCCCCCACGCTTGTTCCTGCTGCCGGACGCCGTCGGCCTGGCCTTGTTCACGGTGAGCGGCACCAAGATCGCGTTGGCGCTCGGGACCCCGTGGCTGGTGGCGAGCGCCATGGGCGTCGTCACCGGCGTCGTCGGCGGCATCCTGCGCGACGTGCTGTGCAACGAGGAACCGGTGGTCTTCAGCGGACAACTGTACGCCACACCGTCCTGGCTGGGCGCACTGTTGCTGGTCGGGCTCACCGAGCTCGGCGTCTCCGCCGTGCCGGCGGCGCTGGCGGCCGGCACCTTCGTGCTGCTCGTCCGCCTGGTCGCCCTGCGCTTCGACCTGCGCCTGCCGATCTACTCGGCGCGGTTGTGAGCGCCCGGCCGGTAACGCAGTCGGGCATCCTCGACGAGCAGATCGTCGCCCTCCAGATGCGCGACCCGCAGGTCGAGGACCAGCGGCCAATCGGGCAGCACCGCGTCACCCGACCCACGACCACCGTCCCCGTCGGCAGCGAACGCCTGCGCCGGGATTCGACCCAGATCGAGGCGCTGCAGCGCGCCCACGATCGAGAATGGGGGCGTCCGATCCGCCCGATAGCCGAGATCGAGGGTCATCGGCGCATCGTCGAAGCTGCCGGAGAAGTGGGCTTCGGCGGTCGCAGCGCCGAAATCCCACTGAACCGCACCACGACCACGCAGCAGCAATTCCTCCGGCGAATCCAGCGCCACCGCCAGACGCACCGCAGTGAGCCCCGACGCCAGCACCGCGGCCGATCGATCGAAAGCGAGGCTCGCCGACGCCACCAGCTCCAGCGGCACGGCCTTCGCCCGTGCCGACATCCGGGTCACCAGCCGCGCGACACGCAGGCTGCTCGCGTCCGCCTCCAGCGCCTGTAGGCTCGCCCACAGGCCGGTGGTCGAATCCATCGTCGCCGCCAGCGACAGCAACGTCGATGCCGTCCGTTCTGCTGCGACGATGCTCTCCGGAAGCGACAGCGCGATGCCGACCGGGGGGCGATCGGCGGCGACCACGATGGCCGACATGCCGGCTTCGCGCACCGTCAGCCCGCCGGCGCCGAAACCGAGCTCGCCGACCCGCAGCCGGAGTGCCGGCGCATCGGCGAACCCGGGCACCGCGGCCCGCCCGACCACATCGACAGCGCGCGCGATCATTCCCGCAGGATCGATCAACGCGTCGACCGAGAACGCACCACGGAGGCCAGCCGGCGCGTTCAGCGACACGCTGCCTTCGGCGCTCAGCCGCATCTCGCCGTCGCCGGCGGGGTGCAATCGCAGGTGCGCGAGTTGCACACGGCCCGCCGTGTCCGGCGCCATGTCGAGCGCCAGCACGCCACCCTCGACGACGATTTCCGCCCCCCCGCCACCCGCCCCCTCGCCGGCCATCCGCGACCAGGCCGGCGATGCTTCGCCGCTGCTGGCAGGCCGCCAGGCCACGCCCTGGGCCCGGATCCGATCGATTCGGCCGGCCAGCAGTTCGGGAAGGCTCGCAGCGGCGACCTCCACCGTGTCGATCGCCACCAGCGGCGAGCGTGACGGCCCGATGCGCAGTCCACGCACGAGCACCGCCTGCGCGCCCTTGCCGAGGCCGAGACTGCCGATGTCGACCGGAACGCCGAGACGCGCTTCGAGTTCGCGCGCCAGCCGCGCTTCGAGCCAGTGCTGCCGAACCGCCCATAGCGCGAGCCCTGCGACGACCGCCATCGCCACCGCCGCAAAGATCAACCACCTGCGCCTTCCGCCCAAACCTGCCATCGCCCGAGTTCACCTCGCTGGCTATCCGGGAGGTAGCGGCCTCCGAACGGGTCCGTTCAGGACTGGGCCGACGGCAGCCGCATCGTAAACGTGCTGCCGATCCCGGGACGACTGCTGACCTCGACACTGCCGCCGTGGCGTTCGACCACGGTCTTGACGATCATCAGGCCGAGGCCCAGGCCGGCGACACGACGGCCGGTGCTCTTCTCGAGCCGTCCGAAACGCTTGAACAGCAGGCGCTGGTCCGCTTCGCTGATGCCGTCGCCCTGGTCCCGCACCTCGAGCCGCCACCCCTTGGGCTCGCGCCCCAGCACGATACGCACCTCGCTTCCTTCCGGACTGTACTTGATCGCGTTGGTCAGCAGATTCAACACCGCCCGCTTGAGCATGCCGGGTTCGCACGACACCGGGCAATCCTCGATGCCGTTGTCTTCGTGGACCACGGCAATGCGCTTGGCGCGGGCCAGCGCCCAGGCCTCTTCCGCAGCATCATCGATCAACTGGTTGAGGTCGTAGATCGTGAACTTGCGGACATCGACCCCTTCCGCGCGCACCAGGCGGAACAGGTTTTCGGTGAGTTCGAGCGCGGAGCGGGCGAACAGGCCGACCCGGCGCAATTCTTCCTGCGGCACGCCATCGGCAAACTCCTCGTCGTCCTCGAAGCTCTCGACCATCGTCACGATCGACGACAGCGGCGAGCGCAGGTCGTGGGAGAGGTATTGCATGGCCGACACTCCCGCCGCTCCTGCGCCTGCTTCACCTGGGTGATGTCGTCCAGCGTCAGGACCAGTGCATCGCCCGGCCAACGGCGGTCGTGCAAGGCCGCGATGGTCACCAGCAACTTGCACTCATCCGCCGCCTCGACCTCGACCGAAGCCGGCTCGGCCGGACTGGCCGGCAACCCATTGCGCGGCTTCACCTCCGCCGGCCATTCGATCGCTTTCAACGCCTGCAGCAATCCCTCCGCGCCACTGCCGCCGAGCAGGGCACAGGCACGCCGGTTGTAGAGCGCGACCGAACCCTGCGGCGCCACCACGACGACGCCGGTCGGGAGGCCGTCGAGGGTGTCCATCATGAAGTCGCGCAGCTTGCGCTGCCTGCGCGCGATCTCCCGCAGTACGGCCAGCCGGCGATCGATCGGATCGGCCACGACCGGCGAAGCGTCCGCCCGGCCGACGATCGGACGCCAGCGGTCGGCCTCGCGCTGGAGGGCATCGAGTTCTTCGTCGAGGTAGCGCTGGGTGGCTTCGAGCCGACGCCAGCTCCACAGCGGATAGGCCAGCATGCAGGCGATCAGGGCCCCGGCCGGCGGAACCCACACGTGCGCCAGTTGCAGCAGCAGCCAAGGCACGAACAGCACCGCCGCGGACACGCCGAAGGCAGCGACCAGGGATTGGCGCGGGGTCAGACGCACCATCGCCAGCATCAGCACCAGCAGCGGGACGACCGAAAAGGCGATCGCCAGCGGCGGCGACAAGGCGCCGATACCCCCGCCGCTACGCAACGCAGAATAGATGTTGGCATTGACTTCGACACCGGCCATCGGGCGTGTGAACATGGAGGTCGGCGTCGGCACGACGTCCCCCATGCCGTCGGCCAAAGCGCCGATGACCACCGTGCGACCCGCGATCCGCACCGGATCGATGCGACCCTCGAGCACATCGACGAAGGAGACCCGTTCGAACGCACCGGGTGGCCCGGCGAACGGAATGCGCAGCCAGCCCGACCGCGATGCGCCGACGTTCGACGATTGCGTCGCCGCGTAGCGGACCGCGGCGGCCGGATCCGATAGTTGCAGCAGGGCCAGCGCGAGCTGCGGGATCGTGCGCGCCCCCTGGCGCTCCCACAGATAGGTACTGCGGACAATGCCGTCGGGATCGAATTCGACGTGCACATGGCCGATGGAGGCAGCGTCGCCGAAGAACAGTCCGTCCCGGCCGGACACGCCCAGGCCCGCCGAGGGCGGCACCGGCAACACCACGCGGCCATGGGTCCTGAGCGCATCGACCAGCACCCGATCACCCTGAGGATCGAGCCGGTCGGGTTCGGCGAAGATCACGTCGAGCGCAATCGGGCCCGAGCCCGCGCTGCGCAGGCGCTCGATGAGCCGTCCGTGCACCGCCCGCGGCCATGGCCAGCGACCCAACTCGGCAAGGCTCTTCTCGTCGATCGCGACGATCAGGAGGTCCTCGTCGACCTGGCGCTCGATGTTTGCCAATACGGCATCGTAGAACACCTGATCGATGCGCCACAGCCAACCGAATTGCACCACCGCGGCCGCGATCAGCGCGCAGCCGAGCGTCACA
The DNA here is from genome assembly GCA_020445785.1 of Rhodocyclaceae bacterium. Lineage (GTDB taxonomy): Bacteria > Pseudomonadota > Gammaproteobacteria > Burkholderiales > Rhodocyclaceae > Cognatazoarcus. Next base: position 15,814 of record JAGRFZ010000040.1, on the reverse strand, counting down.
CCGACCCATTCGCGAATCGCCCTGGGAACACCAGGGAGCAAGGAGTTCACAATGTTCGTCGTCCCGAGACGAGCGCACCGACACCGCAGCCCGTGCCGAGCCGCCCGCTCATCGTCTCCATGCCGGCCGGAGGATTTTACCCTTCGCAACTAACCGTTCCGGGCCTTTCTGATATAACTCGTGCGAATCCGTGGGCACGCGTCACGAAAGTTTTGGACCACCGCAATTCGACTGGAGAATCAGATGAGTTTTATCTCGGAATTCAAGGAGTTTGCCGTCAAGGGCAACGTTGTCGACATGGCCGTCGGCATCATCATCGGCGCCGCCTTCGGCAAGATCGTGGATTCGCTGGTCAAGGACCTCGTCATGCCGGTGATGGGAAAGCTGATCGGCGGCGTGGACTTCCGGAACCTGTACGTCAATCTCGGCGACACCGCATACGAAACGATGGAGGCTGCCGAGAAAGCCGGCGCGCCCCTGATCAAGTACGGCATGTTCATCAATACCGTGATCGACTTCCTGATCATCGCGATGGCGATCTTCGTCGCGATCAAGGTCATCAACAAGCTCAAGCGTGCGGAAGAGGCGCCGGCCGAGCCCGAGCCGGAAGCCGATCCGGAAGACGTCGTGCTGCTGCGGGAAATCCGCGACCTGCTCAAGAAGTAAGCGCGGGCGCCTGACGGCAATTGGCCCGGGCAGTCGCCGCCCGGGCCAGGCGTCTCGTGGCCGGGGCCGAGCCCGAATTCAGGCGGGCTGCTCTTCGGCCTGCTCGTCGGATAGCTGCTCCAACCGGTAGCCGTAGTTGTACGTCGGCACCAATCGGAAGCCATTGTCGGGGCGCAGATTGAGCTTGCTGCGAACACGGCTCACATGGGTATCCACGGTGCGCGTCGCGAGGTTGGCGGTCTGGCCCCATACGGCCTCCAGCATGTGCCCGCGAGACAGCAGCCGGCCGAGGTTGCGGAACAGGAACACCGCGAGTTCGAATTCCTTGTCGGTGAGTTCGACCGGCTCGCCCGACACGGTGACGCGCTTGCTCTGCAGTTCGAAGCAGTACTGGGCGATCTCGATCTTCTGGCTGCGCGCATGCGGCCGGGCGCGACGCATCACCGCCTCGATGCGCGACATCAGCTCGAGCTTGCGCACCGGTTTCACCAGGTAATCGTCGGCACCGGCGCTCAAGGCCTCGACGATGTCCTCTTCCGCGTCGCGCGCGGTGATGAAGATCACCGGCATGTCGTTGCTGCGATCCTCCCTCAGCCAACGCAGGACCTCGTGCCCGGTCATTTCGGGCAGCATCCAGTCGACCAGGGCCAGATCGAAGCTTTCGCGGCCCGCCATGCGTACGAAATCGCGGGACCCGCGAAACAGGTGCACGTCGGCCCCCTGGTCGGTAAACCATTGCTCCAGGGTGTCACCCTGGACCACGTCGTCTTCGACTATCGCTACTCGCACCTTGAACCACCCTCTCTACTCTTAGTCTTCTTGGCGATCCCGCCATCGGGCGTACCGTCAGTCCACGAACGGATTGGATCGCTTCTCTTCACCGATCGTCGACATCGGCCCGTGGCCGGGAATGAACGAAACGTCGTCCCCCAGCGGCCAAAGCTTGCTGCGAATCGATTCGAGCAGTGTCTTCATGTCGCCTCGCGGAAAATCCGTACGCCCGATCGAGCCCGCGAACAGCACGTCGCCCACGATCGCAAGCCGCGCCGACCGGCTGAAGAATACGACGTGGCCCGGCGTATGGCCGGGGCAATGCAGCACGTCGAGCACTTCGTCGCCGCAGCCGACCCGATCACCGTCCTCGAGCCAGCGCGTCGGTTCGAACGGTTCCCCATGGGGGAATCCGAACATGCGGCCCTGCTGCTCCATTGCATCGATCCAGAAACGCTCCTCGCGCTGCGGCCCCTCGATCGGCAGGTCGAGTTCGCGACTGAGCGCCGCCGTCGCGCCGGCGTGGTCGATGTGGCCGTGTGTCAGCAGGATCTTCTCGGGCGTCACACCCTCGCCGACGATTGCTGCCTGAATTCGTTCGAGGTCGCCGCCAGGATCGACGACGGCGGCCTTACGCGTTTCACTGCACCAGATCAGTGAGCAGTTTTGCTGGAACGGGGTGACCGGAACGATGCGATATTCGAGCAAGGCAGGGGGGCGGCGCGGGCCGCGCGGGAAAAGGCCCCAATATACATGCAACTCCAGTGCCAGTTCCAGCTTCGGAAAACCCGTATGACCTCGGTCACGGTCGCGACCCGACGCAGATCACGCGGCCCCGGCGGACCCGCCGGGGCAGTGATGTCTGTCACGCAGCGGCCATCGGCGCGCGGCCTTCCTCACCACTTCCGAGTTGGAAGCGCTGACTCGCCTCGTCCAGGCCCCTGACCTGATCTCTGAGGCTTTCCGCGGCGGCGGCAGCCTCTTCGACGAGGGCGGCGTTCTGCTGGGTGACCTCTTCCATATGGGTCACGGCCAGCGCGACCTGATCGATACCCGCAGCCTGCTCGCCGCTGGCCTGGGCAATGTCCACGACGAGGCCGTTGAGACCTTCGAAGGCTTCGACCACCTGATCGATGACGGCGCCTACGTTGCGCACCTCCGAGACACCCAAATTCACACTGCGCTGGGACGTATCGATGAGGTCCTTGATCTCTTTTGCTGCGCCCGCCGACTTCTGGGCGAGGTTGCGCACCTCGGTGGCGACCACCGCGAACCCTCTACCCTGCTCGCCGGCACGCGCTGCCTCGACGGCCGCATTCAGGGCCAGGATGTTGGTCTGAAACGCGATCGATTCGATCAGGCTGACGATGTCGGCAATGCGGCCCGAACTTTTCTCGATCTCGCTCATGGTGCTCACCAGCCGTGACATCGCCTTGCCGCCATCGATCACCCGCTGGCGCGATTCGTCGGCCATGGCGCGGGCCTGGCTGGCACCTTCGGCGTTGCGCTTGACCGTGGAATTGAGCTCCGCCATCGATGCGGCAGTCTGTTCGAGGCTCGATGCCTGGGATTCGGTCCGGCGGGAGAGATCCGTGTTGCCGGCGGAAATCTCTTCGGCCGCGATACGGATCGAGCCGGACGCTGCCTGGATGCCGTCCAGGGTCTGATGCAGGGCATTCACAGTCTGGTTGGTGTCGTCCTTGAGCTGGCCGAAAACACCCTGGTACTCGGTTTCGATCTGCTTCGTCAGGTCGCCCAGCGCCAGCGCCCGTAGCACCCGGGCCACGTCTTCGAGCCCGTTCTCGGTGGTCGCCGACAAGGTATTCAGGTCGTCGGCGAGTTGCCGGAAGAAGCCTTCCTTGCCAACCACGTCGATGCGGCGGCTGAAATCTCCGCGCGCGGCCGCACCGATCAACTCGGCGATCTCCTGCTGCGCCTGGCGTTCGACCTGCAGATGCTGTGCCTTGATGCGCTCGTTTTCTTCCAGTGCGTCGATCGAGCGCTGCGTGCTCAGCAGTGATTCCCGGAATACGCCGTGCAGGCCTGCGGTCTGCACCTTGCGGAAATAGCGACCTTCCCCGGCCCCCCGCAGCACCGCCTCCTGCTCACGGAAGCAGCTCTCGAGCTGATCGAGCATGTTGTTGACGTGCCAGCACACCGTGCCGATCTCGTCCTTGCGGCCGATGTTGGTGATCCGCCCGGTCACCGTGCCCTCGGCGACCTCCGTCACCACCTGCTGCAGGCGCGCCATGCGTTGGTCGGCGACGACCCGATGCGCCTTCGGCCGTGGTCGCAGCGTCGTGGCGACGGCCGCCACCCCCAGCAGGGCCAGCCCCAGCCAGTCGGCGCCCTGGCGCAGGGTCAGCCAGGCCGCGGCCAGCGCGATCGCCAGCACCGGCACGAGGACGGACCAGTCAAAGCGCGAGTACGAGTTCTTCATAGCTCATCCCTTTTTGCGTCAGAACGTCGCCGAGCACGCCCAGCGATGCATCGCAGGCATCCTTCGGACCTGCCGCCTGTTCGGCTTCCAGCATCTGTCGATACAGACCGTCGACCACCTCGACCGCGGCGCGCTTCGGTGCACGCCGTACCGACAGGTAACCGATGATGTTGCGCTGCGCGTCGTAGTCCGGCGTGACATTGGCCATGACCCAGTAGTAGCTGCCGTCCTTTGCCATGTTCTTGACGTAGGCGAACACTTCGCGCCCTTCGGCGATATTGCTCCAGAGGAAGCGGAACACGCCTCGCGGCATGTCGGGATGGCGGATGATGTTGTGCTGGGCGCCGAGCAGTTCCTGCTCGGAGTACCCGGAAAACTCGATGAATATCTCGTTGCCGTACGTAATGCGACCCTTCAGATCGGTCTTCGACACGATGAAATCGTGCTCTCGCATTCGCTTCTCGACAGTGGTCGGCTCGATCCTGTTCTTCATGCCCTCTCCGTCCTGCCACGGCCCCACGACCTCGCTCGCCGCGTGCCCGGCATCGGGCTGGCGGCGCTCGGGGGCGACGGCCCTCTGCGCACACGACGTGCGCCGATAGGGCTGGATATCGGACGAGCCTCACCAGAACTTGAGCGGTCCCACCCCGGTGAGGGGGCAGCGCGGGCGCTCCGCCGGCAGCCCTCAGGGCGTGAGCCAGGGTCCGGCCAGGGGCAGGGACGGCGCGGAGATCGATTGCCAGCGCAGCAGCCGGGCCGCATTGCGATTGCGGTAGCTGAGCAACGGCATGACGCCGCGGGCCAGGGCGGCCGTGCCCGCCGCCTCCCCCATCGCCACTTCGGCACAGGGCTGCTGCCGCACTTCGCCGTCCTCGCGATAGATGTGGCTCGGCAGGTCTTCCAGGTCGCACTCGTCGTCGGGCGCCATCTGCCAGCCGGCGACCTCGAATGCGCGCCCGCACAATGTCGCGAGCGCCAATCCCGGCGGCCCCCACAGGTAGCGTTGGTGGGTGCGCCCGGCGGCCATCTCCTCGAACGCAAAGGCGCTGACCGGATCGGTCGCCGCACCGTAGGGCAAGCGTTGCAGCACGCCCGGCAGGACCAGACCGACGAAGCCGGCCACGCTGCTCGAGCGCAAGGCGTTCCACGCACTGAAGGCCGAGCTGTCGGCGTCCGACCACTGGCCGGGCGAAGCCAACTGCGCGACCAAATCGCAACCGAGCAATTGTGGACGCGCGGTCGCCAGCAAAGGCGCGCCCGCCTTCGCCGCAATCGCCGCGAGCAAGGTCAGCAGCGCCATCTCGGCCGCCTCCGGGCCGAAACTCTGGTCGCACGCCAGCAGCGCCCAGCGCCGCCCTTCGGCGCCGCTGTCGTCGTTGCCGCAGACCAGTCGCTGGATCACCGAGCGGGACATGTCGTCGGCATGACCGGCGACATCCTCGAGCAGCGCCTCGCGCGGGTAGTCCATCAGGTGGATCTCGAGGGCTCCGTCGCATGCCAGTTCGCGCACCATCGTCTCGACACTGCGCCAGAGCGCTTCGAGCGCCTGGAACTGCGGGTGGTGGAGCACCTGGCGCATGTGTTCGGCGATGGCCTCGTCGGCCGCTTCCAGAACCTGCTCCTGGCGCGGATCGTCATGCACGACGTGCGGCGCGACGATGCGCCGGACCAGATCGTCGATGCCGTTTGCCGCCTGCCCGCGGGGTGCCGGCACCGCGTCCGGCTTGCGCCCGAGCAGCCGCTCGATGTCGGCGGCATCGCCCTCGGACGCCGTTCCCGCCTTCGCCCGATCGGACGCCAGCGGCGCACCGAGGGCCGCCGCGGCACGTTCGAACAAGGCCGGATCACGCAGTTCCCGACGCAGTCCCCGGAGCCCGGCGAACAGTTCGACGCGGGCGAAGAGTTCGTCCGGATGGAAGTCGTCGAGGCAGGTGAACGAGAGGTTGACGCGGGTCTCGCCGAGATCGAGCGAAAGCCGCGGGGCGAGGCGGGCCAGCACCTGATCGAAACTGTCGATGTCGACCCGGATCGGCCGGCGTTCGCCCAGCGGCAGGCCGCCGTGACCGCTGAAGCCGCCGAGCACCAGGATACGAAAGGCCGCCGCTTCGTTCCGCCGCGCCGCGCCGGAATTGCCGAAAGAAAAATCGAAATCCATGCTGCTCCCCGCGGTCTGCCGAGCCGGCAGTGTCGGCGCCGCGCGACGCCAGGTCAACACACCGGAAGCGACCCCTCAGCCGACCCCGGCAGCAACGAACAAGGTCAGTACGCCGGTGTAGCCGTAGAGGCGATCGCGCGCAATCTCTCCGCCGGCGAAGTAGCCCGTCAGCGGCACGTCACCGAGCACCTCCCGCACCGCCAGCAACTCCGCATGGGGCGCACCGAAATGGCCGCCGCCGCGGCCCGAGCAACTGACGTAGAGGGCGCCTCGGATCTCGCGCGGGCCGACCGCGCCGTGCAACTCCTGGGCCGCACGAACCAGATCGGCCCGCGCCGCGCCCGGATTGCGCGCACAGAATGCCAGCTCCATGCCGTTCTCGAGTTCCTCCCCCACCGCCAGAACCTGCGCCTGGGGATCGACCCCGAGAATGTGCCGCACCAGCGTCTCGGCGCCGAACTGGCCCGGGCGCCGGACGCCGTCGTCATGGCCGCGCCGGATGCCGATCAGGGTCGACGCGAGCGCCGTCGCCAAGGTCTCGTCATCGGCGTCGTCGGCCATCGCCAGGTCTTCGAGCACGCACTGCAGCGCCGGCCGGTCGTCCAGCCGGATCAGGTAATGACCCTGGCACTCGGTGATCCGCCGCGCCGGTCCGATCGGCTGGCTGCCTTGGGTGACCCGCGAAAGGATCTCCACGCCGGGACCGAAGGCGACACCGGAAAGCCCTCCGGAGAGCACTTCTCCGGCAATCTGGAACCCGTTCTGACGAGAGGCGGCCAGGCCGCCGAAAAGATAACCGGTGGCCGTGCGATCGGCCATCTCGACGAGCAGCTCCTGCAGGTCCGGGGTGCTGCCCTCCGCATGCACCAGCGCCGTATGGGCCTCGAAATCTCCGCCGCGGGCGAGCGGCCGGCGACCGGAGAAGATCCGGAACGCGTCGCGTGGCAAATCGGTCAACAGCAAGGATACGGCCGGTTCGTCGAAATGCTCGAAGCCGCTGGCCGACACCCCGATACCGACGGTACCGACCCATTCGACGCCGGGCAGCCGCCCCCGCAACTCGCCGACGATGTCTTCGGCGGCGGCCGCGAAATAGTCCGTGAGATAACAGAAGCCGAGGCTGAAGTCGCGCCGTTCCGCCTGCGCCGCGATCTGTCCTTGCAGCTGCGCGATGCATTGATCCAGTGCAGCCTTCCAATGGGGATGGCCGGCATGGGCAGAAAGAAATTTCCGGGCAGACATGGTTTCGGCTGGCCTCGCGAGCTATTGAGCATTCGACCGTGCGGCTCGCTGCCAGTTTAACTCGCCGCCGACCGTCCACCCTCGCTGCCGCGGGCGACGGAGGATGTGCCCGGGTCGACATCGGCGGGCCGATCGACATCCCGCAGCACGCCCGGATCGTCCACTTCGCAGCGCACCAGCGCCCCGACGTCGAGCACATCGCGGGCGCCGCGATCGCCGCCCAGCGCGCCCAGGCTCTTCCCCCAGCGCGCCGCGAAGCCGACCGGATGCCCCGGGCGACCGCAGTGCCAGGCGCGCGCCTGGGACGCACCCCGGCGCAGCGCCTCCGCCACGGCCCGGTGGCTGTCGGGCCGGATCCACGGCATGTCGGCGAGTGCCACCAGCCACCCGTCGGCGTTCGGCGTCGCAGCGACGGCGGCCGCCAGACTGTGGCCCATGCCGCGCACCGCCTCCCGGGCGAATACCGGCCGGCAGCCCCGACCGCGCATCAACTCGGCGAGCGCCCGGTCTTCCGGCCTCAGCACCACCACGACCTCATCGACGGCGGCCGCCAGCGCGTCGGCAGCCGCGACCGCCATCGGCGTACCGTCGGCCATCGGCTGCCAGCGCTTGTCGGCACCGAACCGACGGCCCCGGCCGGCGGCCAGCAGAACGCCGGTCGGCGAGCGGCCCTCAGACACCGCAGGCCGCGGCACCGACGCGGGCCCCGAGGCTCGCATGGCCACCCAGTGCGGCACGCGCCGCCACCAGTTCGGCCACCACTGCGACCGCGATCTCGGCCGGCGTGCGGCTGCCGATCGGCAGGCCCACCGGCCCGTGCAGGCGTGCGACTTCGTCGGCCGACAGATCGAAATGGGCCGACAGGCGCTGCCGGCGTCGGTTGCTGTTGGCGCGCGAACCCAGCGCGCCGACGTAGAAGGCCGCCGACTTCAGTGCCTCCAGCAAAGCCATGTCGTCGAGCTTCGGGTCGTGGGTCAAGGCCACCACCGCACTATGCGGATCGAGTGCCAGTTCGAGCACGACATCGTCCGGCATGCCTGCCACCAGACGGGTACCGGGTTCGTCCCACTCGGCGCTGTACTCGATACGCGGGTCGCACACCAGCACGTCGAAATCGACCGCACGAGCCATCGGCGCCAGAATGCGGGAAATCTGTCCGGCGCCGATCAAGAGCAGGCGCCAGCCCGGTCCGTGCTGGGTGGACAGCGCCGCGCCGTCCCACTGCAGTGGTGCGCCGACTCTTCCGCAGCCCAGCCGCACGGTGCCGTCGGCGACCGTCACCCGCCGCTCGACCAGTTCACCGGCGGCGATGCGCCGCGCCAACTCGTCGAGCAGCACGGGGTCGGGTGCCGGTTCGAGCAACAACTCGACGGTGCCACCGCACGGCAGACCGAAACGGAAGGCCTCGTCACGCGTGACGCCGTAGCGCAACACCTGCGGCGCATCGCCGACGAACGCCCCGTCCAACATGCGCTGGATCAGATCGTCCTCGATGCACCCGCCCGACACCGAACCCTGGACCCGGCCGTCATCGCGCAACAGCATCCACGCCCCGGGCGGTCGCGGCGCCGAGCCCCAGGTGCGTACCACGGTGATCATCGCCAAACGGTGACCCTCCCCCGCCCAGCGACGGGCCGCATCGAGCACCTGGATGTCCTGGCTGTCCATGACGACCCTCCACTCACGCCGCGAGCGCAGCGGTGTCGATCGGCAGCCGGTAGATGCGCCTGCCGGTGGCCGCGGCGATCGCATTCATGACCGCCGGCGCAAGCGGTGGCACGCCGGGCTCGCCGATGCCGGTGGGCGCTGCCGTCGATGCCACGATATGCACCTCGATCTGCGGCATCTCGTTGATCCGGAGCACCGGATAGCCGTCGAAGTTGTCCTGCTGGACGACGCCGTCCGCGAGGGTGATCTCACCGTGCAGGAGCGCGGCGAGCGCGAAGCCGATGCCCCCCTCGACCTGGGCGCGAATGTTGTCCGGGTTGATCGCGGTACCGCAGTCCACCGCGCACACCACCCGGTCGACCTTGAGCGCGCCGTCCGCCGCGACGCTGACCTCGGCGACCTGGGCGACGAAACTGTTGAACGACTCGTGCACCGCGATGCCGCGGCCCCGGCGCAGGCCGGCTCGGGGCGCCAGCGGCGTGCCCCATCCGCCCTTGTCGGCCGCCAGCTTGAGCACCGCCGCGTGCCGCGGATGAGCGCCGAGCAGCGACAAGCGCGTTTCGACCGGGTCGCGCCCGGCCGCCGCCGACAGTTCGTCGAAGAAGGTCTCGGTGGACACCGCGGTGTGGGTCGAGCCGACCGAGCGCCACCACAGCACCGGCACCGGATTGTCGCTCGGGGTATGCAGTTCGACCCGCAGGTTGGGGATCGCATAGGGCAGGTTGGCCGCCCCTTCGACCGACACCTGGTCGATGCCGTCCTTGACCAGCATCTTCTCGAACGGCGAGCCGGTCAGGATCGACTGGCCCACCAGCCGGTGATGCCAACCGACGATGTGGCCGTCGGCATCGATGCCGCCCCTCAGAGCATGATGGAACATCGGCCGGTAGTAGCCCGCCTTCATGTCGTCTTCACGCAGCCATACCAGCTTGACCGGCGCCCGGCCGCCGATCGCCTTGACGATCTGGGCACACTCCAGCACGTAGTCGGAATCCTTGCAGGCCCGCCGCCCGAAGCTGCCGCCGGCGTAGAGCATGTGGATGGTCACCTTTTCGGGTGGAAGGCCGAACAATCCGGCCAATGCGAACTGGTCGCCGGTGTGCATTTGCTCGCCGTTCCAGACCTCGCAACCGTCCGCGCCAAGGCGAACGACGCAATTCATCGGCTCCATCGCCGCATGGGCCAGATAGGGGAAATCGTAGCTGGCCTCGAGCACCTGGGCGGCGGCACCCAGGGCGGCTTCGGCGTCGCCGTCGGATCGGGCCGCGAGGCCCGGCGTCGCGGCCATTGCCCGATATTCTGCAAGGATCTCGTCGGAACCCTTGCGGTAGGCCTTGCTGTCGTCCCAGGTCACCGCGAGCGCGTCGCGCCCCTTCTTCGCGCTCCAGGTGTCCCGCGCCAGCACCGCCACGCCCTGCGGAATCGCGACGACGTCATCGACGCCGGCGATCGCCTTCGCCGCGCTCGCGTCGAAGGATGCGACCGTCGCGCCGAAACGTGGCGGGTGGGCAACCACGGCCACCAACAGGCCGGGAAGCTGCACGTCCTGCGTGAACGTCGCGCGGCCGGTCGACTTGGCGATCGAATCCTTGCGCGGAATGCGCTTGCCGATGAGCTTGAACTCGGCCGGCGACTTCAGCCGGACCTCGTTCGGCACGGGCAGCCGCGCGGCCGCCTCGGCCAGTTCGCCGAAGCGCGCCGAGCGCCGCGACGGGGAATGACGAACGACACCGTCGGCGACATCGATCTCGGCCGCCGGTACCTGCCAGGCATCGGCCGCCGCCGCCACCAGCATCGCCCGTCCCGCCGCACCGGCTTTGCGCATCTGCTCCCAGGAGTTGGCCATCGCGGTGCTGCCGCCGGTGCCCTGGGCCTTGCCCCAGAACAGGTTGTTGTAGCGGCTGGCGTCGGCCGGCGCGCCCTCGACCCGGACCTGTGCCCAGGCCGCGTCCAGTTCCTCGGCGACCAGCGTCGCCAGCCCGGTATAGGTGCCCTGCCCCATTTCCAGGTGCTTGGAGATCACGGTCACGCGGTCATCGGTGCCGATGCGCAGAAAGGCGTTGGGTTCGAAAGCCACCGGCGCCGCCAGTCCGCTGCCAGCCTTGCCGGGCCCGGCCTCGGCCGCCAGTGCAGCGGGCAGCACGAAGCCCAGGGTGAGACCGCCGCCGGCCTGCAGAAAACGCCGACGGCTCAGGTTCTCGATCGCGCGGTTCATGTCAGGCCTCCGTGGCGAGGGCGTCGGCGGCGTCGTGGATCGCCGCACGGATACGTACATAGGTCGCACAGCGACAGATGTTGCCGGCCATCGCCGAATCGATGTCGGCGTCGCTCGGCGCACGGTTCGACGACAGCAGCGCCACCGCGCTCATCACCTGGCCCGACTGGCAGTAGCCGCACTGGGCCACATCGAGTTTCTGCCAGGAGGCCTGCACCGCCTGCCCGATCCGCTGCGCATCGACGCCTTCGATGGTCGTGATGCGCTTGCCCGCCACCGCCGAGATCGGCGTGACGCAGGCGCGCACCGGCGAACCTTCCAGATGCACGGTACAGGCCCCGCACAGGGCCTTACCGCAGCCGAACTTGGTGCCGGTAAGTTGCAGCGTGTCGCGCAGCGCCCACAACAGTGGCGTATCCGGCGCGAGGTCGAGGCTTCGCTTGACGCCATTCACTTCGAGTTCAATCACGGCAATCCTCCTGTGCGCGCATGCTTCGTGTCGGCAGCATGCTTCAGTGTCGGCGAATCGGCCCGCCGGCGATACCTTGAAAAGTGCGGACTTATTGCCCAATCGTCCAGAATCGAGCCGGCAGACCTCGTCACCGAACGCCCGCGCCGCTAAGCTTCGATGATGGACATCTCCGTCGACACCCCCCTGTCGCCGCCCGACCCACCGCCATCCCAGGCGGCGCTGGCGGCCTTGATCCGTCGTCATTGCCCGGTGGACGGCCGCATCGACACGGCGGTGCCGGGACTTGCCTTCTTCCGCGGCTCGACCACCCAGGCGCCGACCTGCGCGATGATGTCGGCCACCTTCGCGACCATGGCCCAGGGCGCCAAGCGGATCGAATTGTCCGGCCGCAGCTACGACTACGATGCCCGCCACTACCTGATCTCCTCGCTCGACCTGCCGATGTTCGCCCAGGTCACCCGGGCCAGCACCCGCGAACCCTACCTCGGTGTCGCCGTCGCGCTCGATGCCCTGGTCATCGCACAACTGGTCCGTGAGATCACGGAAGCGCCACAACGTTCGACGCCTTCCGAACTCGGCCTCGCGGTGGCCGCCATGAGCGACGATCTGCGTGATACGGTCCTGCGACTGGCGCGGCTGGTGGATGCGCCCCAGGACATCCCGGTGCTGGCGCCGATCGTGACCCGCGAATTGCACTATCGCCTGCTCACCGGCGCCCTCGGCGCGCGCCTGCGGCAAGTCGCGATCCAGGGCAGCCATGGCCACCAGATCGTGCGCGTGATCTCGTGGATTCGCGAGCATATGAACCGCCCGCTGCGCATCGACGAGCTGGCCAGCCTGGCCTCCATGAGCCGATCGTCGCTGCACCACCACTTTCGTGCGCTGACCTCGATGAGCCCGCTGCAGTATCAGAAGCAGTTGCGCTTGCAGGAGGCACGCCGGCTGATGCTGATCGAGTGCGTCGATGCCGGCACCGCGGCCCACCGGGTCGGCTACGAAAGTCCGTCTCAGTTCAGCCGGGAATATCGGCGCATGTTCGGCGTGCCGCCAGCCCGGGACGCGGCGGCTTTCGGCGGCTCATGACGTTTTCGGACGACCGCCACGTCACCCCCCGGGCGGCCGACGTCTCCCCCGGCATCGCGCCGCCGGCGGCGGCCGAAGCAGCGGTCCGCGGCGTATTGCGCGAACTCGACGCCGCGGTCCGCCGAAAGGATCTCGATGCCGTGCTCGATCTCTACGCCGACGACGCGCTGCTGGTCATGGCGCCGGGCCGGATCGCCCAGGGCCGGGACGCGCTGCAGCCCTTCTTCGAGTACCTGTTCGGCCAGGAAATCTCGATTCGCCAGCTCTGCAACCAGGTTCTGATCAGTGGGGACAGCGCGCTCTTGCTGGCACGCTGGGAGGCCGTCGGCACCACCCCGGCCGGCGCCTGGGTGTCGCCGCAAAGCGTCGCGACCGTGGTACTGGCGCGCGGCGCCGACGGGCGTTGGCGGCTGGTCATCGACAACGCATACGGCGCGGAAATCCTGCATTCGGAGGCCGTCGCGACGGATCCGGAGGACGGCCCGAGGCCGTGATCCGCGGCCAGGCGTCTCGCCTTCAGGCGCGCGCCACCAGCATCAGATTTCGCGGCGTCAGGTGGCGCGGGCAGAAGCGCCCCAGGACCACCTCGAAACCCACCGCTTCGAAGCCCAGGACGAGGTCGAGCACCAGCCACACCTCGAGGCTGCGGCGGAACGTCTGGCGCACCAGTTCGAGTCGGCGCACCTCGTCCCGCCGCTGTGCCCCCACCGCGAGCCAGCGACCCCAATCGAGCCGGGCCGGCAGAGTCAAGCCTTCTCGCCCCGCCAACGCGCGACAGAAGTCTTCGAACCCGCCGGCCAGCCAGGCTGGCGGCACCGATCGGAAGGTCGGCTTGAGGGGCAGTTCGAGGGCGGCGGCCATGGCCTTGAAGCCGAGCTTCCAGGTCTGGTCGCGCGCCAGTCGGCGACGCGCCGCCGCGGGCGCCGTGACCAGTTCGGTGACCGCCAGGCGCAGCTCGGCGACCCGCAGGGGCAGCTCCGCCTGCGCCGACAGGGGCTGATACACGCCGTCCACACCGTGGTGATAGCAGCATGGCACGATCCGATAGCCGACCGCGCCGGCGCGTTCCGCGTCCCGCACCAGGCGCCGATGCAGTTCACCACAGGCGTGCAGCGCGACCACTTCATGATGCCGCAGCCGCGCCGAAGCGGTGCCCGTCAGCACATCGACGCATTCGCTGCGCTGGCGGGCGCCTGCGCGGGCCGCCAGGCGATCGGCTTCGGCGCAGAGCATCGGGTCGCGCTCGAGGGAACGCACCTCGACGCCATCGACGAGCGCCAGACGGCGCCCCAGATGCCCCTTGCCGGCGCACCACTCGATCAGCGGCGCCCGCAGCGGGGGGGCCGCCGCAATGAAGGCCTCGACCTGCAGGCGCTTGCGCGCCGGCACCGAGTCCACGATGGCCGCGTCGGCCGCGGGCAGCTCGCGCTGCGGCAACGGACCGGGCCGCGACAGCGCGAAGAGCTCGCCCAGGTCCGGCAGACGCCTGCGGAGCCACTCGCCCGCGGCGTCCGGATCGGCGGCGAGCGACTCCAGCACAGCCTCGTCGAGCGCCAGCGCCTCGGCGGCAAGCGCCGCATGGGCGTAGGTCCACGGAGGCCTGGGCTCATGGAACGGCGCTGCCCGCCAGAAATCCTCATGGGCGGCGAGCAGGCGCTGGAGCTGCAGGAATCGGTCCGCGTGGCGCATGGAGGAATGGCGAAGCCGGGGGTTCGCGCATTCTGCGCGCGGCATGCGCGCTCCGCCAGCTACAGGCGCCGCACCTGCGGACGCGCCGCGGTCGCGTACTCGTGGAACATGTCGTCGAGCCAGGCACCGATCGCGTCGGCAGCGATCTCGGGTGGAATCTCGATGTCGTCGGCGGGGCGCCGCTTGCCTTCGGCGCCGAGGTGATAGGCGCGCCAGCGGCCACCCTCGCGCGCCACCTCGATCGGCCGCCCGAAGAGATCGAAGCGCAGTCGCACGCGATCAGTCATCCGCGACGGGGATGCCGGTATCGAGGCCATCGATGCTGCGGGTGTTCTTCTCGGCCCAGTAGCGTCGGACGCCGACCTCGCCCTTTTGCTCCGCCCAGGCACGCAGCGTGTCGCGATCAGCGGCATAGTCGTACAGCGGTACGCCGAAACCGCAGGAAATCTGGACCGAATCGATCACCACGTCGAAGATTTGCCGGGCACCCGGCAGCGGTGGGAAGTGGGCCGCCATGCCGGACCAGCCCTCCTCGCCGCAGTGGATCGCCCGGGCGCGGCCGAACAGCCGCAGGATCATCGGCGCGCCGTCGAAGGCACACATCATGATGGTCATCCTCGGATCGATCCGAACGTGGGCGGCGGACTCGTTGCCGCTGCCGGTCAGGTTCAGCCATGCGATACGATTCGGCGTGAGCACGCGCAGCGCATCCATGCCCTTCGGCGAGAGATTGATGCGCCCGTTCGCGGTACCGGTGGCGACGAAGAAGATCTTCTGGGCCTCGATGAAGGCGCGGTGCCGATCCGAAATCTGCTCGAAGAACTGGGCCATGAGAGGCGCTCGCTGGGCTGGGGAAGACGCCAGTATAGGCCGGCGCGACGGCCTCAATCGGCGGCGAGCGCCTGCCACACCAGGCGCAGCGCAAGCAGGGTCAGGACGAGGTTGAACAGGCGTGTGAAATCTGCGTCCCTCATCTTCTTCAGCAGGTGCAGGCCGACCCAGGTACCGAGCGCCCCGGCGCCGATCATCGCCGCCATCGGGCCGAACCAATCGGCGAGGTTCACCCCGGCGCCAATGAACACCCCCGCCTTGAACACGTGCTGCACCGACATCGCCGCGGCGAAGGTCGCAATGCTGCGGAAACGGTCGGCATGGATCTGCTTGATGAAGGCGGCCACCAGCGGTCCGGTGGCGCCGGCGAACAGGGTCAGGAAGGTCGTCACCGCGCCGGCCGCCGCCGTGCCGGCCGGCCCGAGGGCGAGCCTGGGCAGCTTCGGCCCCCAGCACAGGTAGAGGATGGTCGCCGCGATCGAGAGGTAGAGCACCGTCGGCGGCAGGCTCACCAGCAGCCACGCCCCGAGCCCGGCGCCGACCACCGCACCCGGCAGGAAGGCGGCGATGACGGTCCAGTCG
>JAGRFZ010000166.1 GCA_020445785.1 Rhodocyclaceae bacterium | reverse complement strand
GGTGCGCGCGCCGAGCAGACCGTACGCATCGGCTTCATGGACGGCCCGCTGATCGGCAGCGCCGCCCTCAATGCCAACAACAGCCAGGTCGAGCAGACCAACCGCGGCTCGCGCGCCAAGCAGACGGTGGAGATCGGCGTCTATAAGTGAGCGCCCGTTGCCACCCCTGACCTGCCCATCGCCCGGCCCGCCGGGCGATGTGCTTTTCGGCACGGTCGCGGTCAATTGCAGGCGAAGGGGCTGAACCCATTCGGCCCCGGAACGCGACGCAACAAGCATGGGGAACGGATTCGGCGCCCGCCGAACGCCGACCGAATTCCAGACGAACACCCAAGGAGAAGCTCATGAACATCGCCAGTTCCAGAATCCTCGCCATCGCCGTCTCCGGCATGCTCGCTGGTAGTGCCTTCGCGGCCGATCGGGTCAATGCCAACAACAACCAGGTCGTGCAGACCAATAGCGGAGCACGAGCCGAACAAAAGGTTCGGATCGGTTTCGTCAAGGCTCCGCTGATCGGTAGCGTTCGGATCAACGCCAACGGCAACAAGGTGATCCAGAGCAACACCACCGCGCGCACCAAGCAGCGACTGGACATCGGCGTATTCAAGTAGCACCACGGCTGGCCGGCGAACGTTTGCCACCGGCAGCGCCACCCGCAATCGATTCGAAGGAGCGATCCATGAACAAGACAAAGACCATCCGCCTGCTGGTGGCCGGCATCGGCCTCAGCCTGGGGGCGCAGCTGGCCTGCGCCGCCAATGCCCAGCCGATCCCGTTGGATGCCGAGAACCGAGCTAAGATGACCCGGCTGAAGCTCAAGGCGGGCGTGACGTCGCGCTCATCGTTCGGCGAGAAGCAGAAATCCGCCGAGGACAACGACTGCAGCATCGAGATCGGCAATGTCGACACTGCAGGCAGCGGTCTGCGCCGGGCGCCACGGGAGGTGAACATCTTCATCCCGGAGCCGATCTTCCAAGTCAATAACCGTTGCCGCTGAGCCGGCCCGCCCGCAGGAGGGAACACCCGATGAACAGCACTGCCCTGCTTCGCACATGCCGCCAGGCGATCTCGGCGGCGATTGGCCTCGCCCTGTTCGGCTGCGCGGCAATCGACGTCAAAACCGAGACCCTGCAAAAGACCGAAGAGATCCGCACGGCGCCCGAGGCCACGCCACACCGCTCGATCACCGGCTTCACCGCCGCCCTGCGCTGCATGGACATCACGCTGGGGAACTACGGCGTGCGGGATCTTTCGGTGCTCGCCGAGGACGTGCTCGACCAGACCAAGAAGGTCAATGCCGGGACCTCCGACATGCTCATCACTGCGGTGTCGGAAATGACCAAACGAAGCCGCGCCATCCGCTTGGTTGCCTTCGGCCAGGATTCGCAGAACCTGATCACCTTCCTGCAGCAGGCCGACAGCAAGAACGCCTACGCGGTCAATCCGCAGTTCGACATCAAGGGCTCGATCACCCAGCTCGACGAGAACCTGATCCAGAAGCAGACCGATGCGGGCCTGGGCTTCGACAGCGGCGGTAGCTTCGGCATCGGTGCCGGATTCGCCAAGGACGCCGCAACCAACATCCTGGCGCTGGACCTCACCATGCTGGACACCGACGATTTTTCGGTCCTGCCCGGGGTGACCTCGCGCAATGCGGTCGTAATCTACAAGGAAGGCACGGGCTTCGATGCCGACGCGACGATCCGCAAGTTCGGCATCAACTACAACATGAGCCTGTCGCGCGCCGAGGGCCAATCGCAGGCGCTGCGCAACCTGGTCGAGCTCGCCGCCGTCGAGCTGTTCGGAAAACTCACGCGCACCCCCTACTGGAAGTGTCTCGGCGCCAGCGGCGATGAGCCCGAAGTCCGCCGTGAGATCGAGGACTGGTACGCCGCGTTCGTCGCCAAACCGCCTCAGCTCACCGCCTGGTTCCAGAACCAATTGCGCCTGCGGGGCTATTACCGGGGCGCGGTCGACGGCATCAACAGCCGCGCGCTGCACGAAGCGACCGTGGCGTACCGCACGGCGCTGGGGCTGCGCCCGGATGGCGGACTCGACTTGGCGTTCTTCACCGCCTATCTCGCTGCCGATCACGCGGACGTGATGGCCAAGTCCTCGACGCCCTTCACGATGACCCTCTCGGCCAACTACGGGCAAACCCTGTTTCAGCCCGGCGAGCGCATCGACTTGGTCGTGGAGACCGGTGCCGACGCCTACGTCCAGTGCTACTTGCAGGATGAGCAGCGCCGCATCCAGCGCTTCTTCCCCAATCGCTTCCAGCGCGATGCCCTGGTCAAGGCTGGCACCCCGCTTCACCTGCCGGGCACGATGCTGTTCGAGTTCGTCGCGAATCGCAAGGGGATCAGCGAAGCCGTCGCCTGCTTCGCTGCGGGCAACGACCTGATGCAGACCCTGCCCGGCCCGATCGTTGGCACCGACTTCGAGCACCTGCCGGTGACCTCCCTCGACGAGGTGCGGGATGCCTACCAGCAGATCGCCGGCGACCAGTTCGTCGAGCGGAGGTTCCATGTCGAGTTCGAGTAAGCCGTTGGCGGCGCGCCCAGCGCGGCGCGCCGCCGCGAGAACCCTGGCGACCCTGCTGGCCATCGCGGCGGCAGGCGCGAGCGGCACCGCATCCGGTGCCGCCACCGTGCGCGAATCACGTCCGGTGGCCGGTTTCACGCGCGTGGTGATGGACGCGCCCGGCGAGCTGACGATCCGCCAAGGGCGGCACGAAGCCCTTCAGATCGAAGCCGAACCGCGGCTGCTACCGAAGATCGCCAGCGAGGTGCGCAACGGGGTTCTGTACCTCGACATCCGTGCCGAGATCTTCCAGACAAGCCATCCGCTGCGCTTCGACCTCACCGTGGAACGGCTCGACACGCTGACCGTGACCTCGAGCGCGGACGTCCGCACCGGGCCGTTGCGCACAAAGCGCTTGCGCCTCGAACTCGACGGCAGCGGCAATATCGTGATCGAAGGCCTCGACGCAGCGCGACTCGAAACGCAATTGACCGGTTCCGCCGATTTCACCGTGGGCGGTGGTCGGGTCGCGCAACAAATTCTGCACGCCACAGGCTCGGGCGACTATGCGTCGGGTGAAATGCAAAGTGCCACAGCCCGCATCGAACTCGCAGGCAGTGGCAATGCGACGGTACGCGCAAGCCAGCAAATCGACGTGCTCAGCACGGGCAGCGGCGACCTGCACTACCTCGGCAATCCACGGATCGAGCAACGGGTAGAGGGTTCTGGGGACGTGCTTCGGGTGTCAAGCTGGTAGCCAGCGCTCCGACAGCGCGCACGCCCCGCCACCAAGGCCCTTGGAGGCTCCGGACAACGCACGATTGCCTACCCGAAAGCCGCCGCCCACCAATGGGGACTATCGACCCATTGAAGCCGGTCACCGTCTGGGAACTCGAGCGGCAGGTTCCTGAGCACTGCCGCCACCGAGAGCGCGGGCTGGCCGAGAACTTGTCGGCCTGAGTTGACGGCCAGCCTGGCGAAACTGAATGCCGGTGATACGGCGGATACCGGCCGCACGAAGCAGACGGGCGGCGGGTGAATCATGCATCATGCAGGGAGCAAGATAGCATCGACGATGACTAGCCCGGACATTTCACCAGTAG
>JAGRFZ010000165.1 GCA_020445785.1 Rhodocyclaceae bacterium | reverse complement strand
CGATCACCTTCGAATCCTTCATGCCCGCCAGATGCTGGATCGCGCCCGAGATGCCGATCGCCACGTAGAGCTGCGGCGCGACGATCTTGCCGGTCTGCCCGACCTGGTAGTCGTTCGGCACGAAGCCGGCATCGACCGCCGCCCGGCTCGCACCGAGGGCCGCGCCGAGCTTGTCGGCGAGCGGTTCCAGCAGCTCGTGGTAGTTCTCGCCCGAGCCCAGACCGCGACCGCCGGAGACGATCGTCGCCGCCGCACCCAATTCGGGGCGCGCGCTCTTGGTGAGCTCGCGGCCGACGAGGCTCGACACCCCCAGATCCGGCCCGGCATCGACGCTCTCGGTCGCGGCGGATCCACCCTGGGCGGCCGGTTCGAACGCGGTGGTTCGTACCGTCACGACCTTGACCGCGTCGTTGCTCTTGACGGTGGCCAGTGCGTTGCCGGCGTAGATCGGCCGGACGAAGGTGTCGGTGCTCTCGACCGCGACGATGTCGGAGATCTGGGCCACGTCGAGCAGTGCGGCCACCCGCGGCAGCATGTTCTTGCCGCTGGTGGTGGCGGGCGCGAGGATGTGGCTGTAGCCCTCGGCGCGGGCCGCCACCAGGGCCGCCACGTTCTCGGCCAACTGCTCGCCATACTGGGGGGCGTCGGCCACCAGAACCTTGGCGACGCCGGCGATCGCCGCCGCCTCGGTCGCCGCGGCCGCGCAGCCGGCGCCGGCCACCAGCAGATGGATGTCGCCGCCGATCGCGGCGGCCGCAGCGACGGTATTCAGGGTCGCGGCCTTCAGGCTCGCGTTGTCGTGTTCAGCGATAACCAGAATAGCCATGTCAGATCACCTTCGCTTCGTTCTTGAGCTTGTCCACCAGTTGCGCCACGTCGGCCACCATCACGCCGGCGCTGCGCTTGGGCGGCTCGGTGACCTTCAGGGTCTGCAGGCGGGGGGCGACGTCGACGCCGAGATCGTCGGGCGTGATCGTCTCCAACGGCTTCTTCTTGGCCTTCATGATGTTGGGCAGGGTCGCGTAGCGCGGCTCGTTGAGGCGGAGGTCGGTGGTGACCACCGCCGGCAGCTTGATCTCGATCGTCTCGAGGCCGCCGTCGATCTCGCGGGTGACATTGGCCTTTTCGCCGCTGACCGCCACCTTGGAGGCGTAGGTCGCCTGCGCCCAGTTCATCATCGCCGCCAGCATCTGGCCGGTCTGGCCGGCGTCGTCGTCGATCGCCTGTTTGCCGAGCAGCACCAGGCCGGGGCCTTCCTTGTCGCACAGCGCCTTCAGCAGCTTGGCCACCGCCAACGGCTGCAGCTCGGCATCGGTATTGACGAGGATGCCGCGGTCGGCGCCGATCGCCAGCGCCGTGCGGATGGTTTCCTGGCAGGCCTGGACGCCGCAGGACACGGCGATGACCTCGCTCGCGACGCCGGCCTCACGCAGCCGCACCGCCTCTTCCACGGCGATCTCGTCGAACGGGTTCATGCTCATCTTGACATTGGCGACATCGACGCCGGTGCCGTCAGCCTTGACGCGCACCTTGACGTTGTAATCGACGACGCGCTTGACCGGTACTAGGATCTTCAAAGCAGCGCTCCTCCAGTGGGTGGGTGTGGGTGTCTCCGTCCCGGATACGGGTGCCGGCCGTCATTATGTCACCAGGCCCAGACTGCGGCACGATGATCCGCGCCGGCATCCATACCGTTCCGTATGGGAGCGTACGGTAGCGTATGGAAGCGTTTTGTGTCAATACTCTTGCGTATGGATGACACCGTACGCAAGTCCCGCGTTCAGCTCGACCGCGCTTCCTGGATCGAACAGGCCTTCGAGGTACTCGCCGAAGACGGCGTCGCCGGCCTGCGGGTCGAGGTACTGGCCAAGCGGCTGAAGGTAACCAAGGGCAGCTTCTACTGGCACTTCAAGGACCGGCAGGATCTCCTCGACGGGGTGCTCGAAGCGTGGCGCGACAGCCGCGTCCGCGACATCGTCAAGCAGACCCGCGCCCGCCCCGGCGAGGAATTGCAGCAGCTCTATCACGTCATCGACGTCTATAGCGCCAGCAGAAATCGCAAGGGCATGCTGATCGAGTTGGCCGTGCGGGAATGGGCCAAACGCAGCAACGCGGTCGCCGACGTGGTCCGCGAGGTCGACACCAAGCGCCTCGAACACGCCCGTAGTCTGTTCCTCGCCTGCGGCGTGCCGATGGAAGAAGCCTCGAGCCGTTGCATGCTGCTCTATGCCTACGTCTTCGGCATCTCGCTGATGATCTGCGATGGCTTCAGCAACGAAGTCGACGCGCTCAAGGCGCACATCGCGGATCTCATCGCCAAGGCAAAGGAGACCTGACGAAACCCGCGGCTGCGCGCGCGCCCATCCCGCCGGCCGCGGCCCCCCGCCTCAGCCTTCGCAGCACCCGCCCCGCCCGTGTGCCTGCACCGGCGGGCAGGCAACGCTGCCGTAGGAACAGAACACGCAGCAATCCCCCGGCGCCGGCCTGAGCAGGGTGTGGCAGCCCTCGCACTCGTAGAACCACTGGCATGCGTCGGTAGGCATGGTCTCGGTCTTCGCGTGCCCGCACACCGGGCAGGTCAGGGTCGACCGAAATTCGATTTCTTGCACGATGGCTTCCCCCCCGCGACAGGGCCGCGGCTCGCCCCCGGCACCGGGAGCCTTAGCAGGCGTGGCCGACCCGGCTCAGCCACGCGAACGAGTCACCGATGCCCCGCCGAGGACAACCCGGCACGCCGGCGACTTGGGTCGGGCCTTCAAAGGATCTCCACCAGGGTGCCCACCGGCACCTGGGCGAACAGTTCGACCACGTCCGCCACCCGCATCCGCACGCAGCCATGGGAGCGCGGTACGCCCATCGGCTGATCGTCACCGGTGCCATGGATGTAGATGTAGCGGCGCATGCTGTCGCAATCGCCGAGCCGGTTGAACCCCGGCTCGCGACCCGACAGCCACAGGATGCGGCCGAGCACCCAATCACGCTGCGGGTTGGCGGCGGCGAGTTGCGGGGTCCACCGCTCACCGGTCGGGCGGCGGCCGCGAAACACCGCATAGGGGTCGGCATCGGCGCCGATGCGCGCACGCACCACGTGCAGCCCACGCGGGGTGCAGCCCGAGTCCATGCGCTCACCGGCGCCGGCGAGCGCGGTGGACACCGGGTAGTGGCGGATCAGTCCGTCCGCATCGTCGAAGAGGCGTAGTTGCTGCTGTCCGAGATCGATCGCGATGCGCATCGGGCGAGTCGCTTCAGGCGAATCCGGTGCCGCTGCGCCGCGCCGCGAAGAAGGAGGACAGCAGACGCCCGCATTCTTCCGCGAGCACGCCGCCGACGACGCTGGCATGGTGGTTGAGTCGCGCTTCGGCAAACAGATCGATGACGCTGCCGGCGGCACCGGTCTTGGGATCGCGGGCGCCGAACACGACGCGGCGAATGCGTGCGTGCATGATCGCGCCGCAACACATGACGCAAGGCTCGAGGGTCACGAACAGATCGCAACCGGGCAGCCGATAGTTGCCGAGGGTGCGCGCGGCATCGCGCAGCGCCTGCACCTCGGCGTGGGCCGTCGGGTCATGGCTGCCGATCGGCCGGTTGTAGCCACGGCCGACGACGACACCGTTGAGCACCACCACCGCGCCCACCGGCACCTCGTCGAAGCTGCCCGCCTCGCGCGCCTGCTCGAGTGCGGCCTGCATGAAATCGCTGTCCTGCAACATCGCGTGCTCCATTCGCGCAAGGCGCCGATTCTGCGGGATCGGCTGCTTCCGCGTCACCGCCATTGTTGGGCACGGGCGGGTCGCGACGCAAACCGGTGCGGCCCACATCACCGCGCCCCAGGGGGCCCGTGCCAGGGCACTGAACAATTGACCATGGCATCGCCCCGCTTCGCCCCCTAGCCTGCAATCAGGTGATCCGGATCGCGTAGGACGAACCGTGATCGAAGCCGAGCCGCCTCGCGGGCGGACGACTCCCCTACCCGTTCGTCAATGAACCGGTTCACTTTTTGAATAGAGTTTTCGTTGCTCCGCCAGAGCCTTAACGGATGCCATCAGAATGCCGGGACGGCTCGCCCGGAGCTTCCTAGACTGGGCCGATGAGCAACCCGTCGATGCCGATCGCACGCAGCGTTCGCAACGGGTTTCGATGACCCGGCCAACCGCAAGGAAGGAGGAACCCCATGTCCGAAGCCGTCACCACCCGTCGCCCCGAAGGCGACGCGCCCACCGACAGTGCGAGCGCCGGCTGGAAGCCGACCTCACCCTTCGTCGATCGACTCGACCCCCACGACGACAGCCGCCCGACCCCGACGCGCCCGCCGCTGGGTGGCGCGACGACGGCCGCCGAAAGCCCCTTCCTGAGCGTGTACGAGTCCGCCGACGACGGCATGCCGGCCAGCCCGCAGACCGCCGAGCTCTACACCATCCTCGCCGAGCTGCGCGACCGCGAGTTCGACGACGTGGTCTACCAATTGCAGAGCGAAGCCTATGACCTGCTGGCCCCCCAGATCGAGGGCGAGGAAGAGCTCGGCGAGTTCGAGGTGGATCAGTTCTTCGAACGGCACTTCGCGCCGCTGGCGCGGGAGACCGACGCGCTGCTCGACCAGATGGCCGAGGAGATGGAGCGCCACGACGTCGGCGCCCTCTCCGAACCCGAGATCGACCGCCTGCTCGATCGCTTCGAACCGCTATCCACCGGATTGTCGCCGAGCTTCGAAGGCTTTCTGAAAAAGATTTTCAAGAAGGCCAAGAAAGCGGTCAAGAAGGTCGCCGGCGCGGTCAAGAAAGGGGTGACGAAGGCGGTCAAGACCGTCGCCAAGGTCGCTTCGGCGCCGATCGCGATCGTCCTCAAGAAGCTCAAATCGCTGGTTCGGCCGCTGCTCTCCAAGGTTTTGAAGTCGGCCATCGACAAGCTGCCGGAACCCCTCCAGGACGCTGCCCGGCAGGCCGCCGCCAAGCTCTTCGGCGGGCGCGCCAAGCTGGCGCCCCAGAGCGAGCTGGCCTTCGAGGCCGTGGACGACGACCCGAGCGCCGCGCCAGCCACCGGCGACACCGGTACCGACGAGGAGATCGCCTTCCTGCAAGGAGAATTCGACCTGCAGATCGCCAATCTGGTACTGGCGGACGACGAAACCACCCAAGACCTGGGCATCGCGGAATTCGAGCGGCGGGCGCGGCGTAGCGGTCCCGGACGACGCCGGCGTCTGCACTGCGCGCGACGCAAGCTGGCCAAGGATCTCGGCAAGCTGGGCGACGAGGACGACGCGACGCCGGCGGTCGAGCAGTTCATCCCCGCCCTGCTGCCGGTGCTGAAGCTGGGCCTCAAGCTGATCGGGCGCAAGCGCGTGGTGTCCACCATCGCTGGGCTGGTCGGGCGCCTGCTGCGTCCCTTCGTCGGGCCGAAGATGGCGACTCCGCTGGCCAGCGCGATCGTCGGCACCGGCCTCAAGCTGGTCGGCCTCGAACTCACCGAAGAGGGCAAGGCCACGGCCGCCGCCGGCGCGACCGCCGCGGTGCTGGAAGACACCGTGCGCGAACTGGTGGAATTGCCCACCGAAGTGTTCGAGGACGAGATCCTGCTCGAGGCGATGGTCGAGCAGGCCTTCGAGCGGGCGCTCGCCGCCAACCTGCCGCCGATGCCGCGCCGCCCGGACCTGGTCGATCGGGAATTGCCCGGATCCTGGCTGCCGCGCAACCAGTACAAGCGCTTCGAGCCGCCGAAGGCGATCACCATCACCCAGCAGATGGCCAACGGCCTCACCACCTTCGGCGGCGCTGCGGCCTCCGTGCTCGGACACAGCCTCGCCAGCCTGGTCGGCCGGAATGCCCAGGTTCGGCTCTACGAGGCGGTCTCCGGCACCTGGCTCAGCAAGATCAGCCGCGACGAGACCGACGTCAGCGGCCTCGGTGGCATCGACGAGATCAAGTGGCGGTCGATCCATCCGCTGACCTCGGCCAACGCCGCATTGCTGCTCAAGGACGCGGGCATGGCCAACGACGCCAGGCTCGACCCCAAGTTCCTGCGCTCACCCCACACCATCGACGTCGGCCAACGCTTCTTCTACATCGAGGTGCCCGGCCTCGGCCCCGGCACGGGGCCGGTGACGGGGCGGCAGAGCGCGTTCTTCTACGTCTTCGACTGCCCGCAGAAGAAGGTCTCGATGACGCTCTTCCTGAGCGAGGCGGACGCTCAGTCGGTGGCCGCATCCCTGCGCAAGCAGGACCCGACCGCCGCCGGCAAGGCCCTGGCAACCCTGCTCTACAACGTCGGCAAGACCGCCATCAGCAACGACCTCGGCCGCAGCATCGACATCCGCAAGGAAGCCATCGAGTTCGACAACCTGGCGCCGGCCGCGGTGCTGGTGCCGCTGCTGCGCAAGGCGCTGATGAGCCTGCTCGGCATGCTGATGAAGTGGGCGGCCGAAGTGCTCTTCGACAAGCTCATCGCCCAGCAATTCACCCGCGTCGCCGACGACCCGGCCGACGGCGTGACGATCAAGCTGGTCTGGTCCAATCCCGCCGGCATGGAACTGCTGTGCCGCCTGCTCAACGGAAAGTCGATCCGGCCGACCGAGATCCTGAAGGCGTTGAAGGACTTGTTCACCAACATGCTCGGCAACATGCCGCGGCCGAGCATCGAGGCGGGGTTCCATCGTGAATGACGCCGACCCCCGGCGCGCGGCCCTGCGGCGCCAGCTCGACCACTGGCGCCGTGCCCTGGAGGCGCTGCTGCGATTCGACGAGATCGCGGCAGCCGACGCCTGGGCCAGCCTCGCGCCCGACCTCGTGCGCAGCATCCGGCTGCGCTTCGACAAGGCCGCCGGCCGCCTGATGGCCGAGCTGACCGGCCTCGAGCGCCGCGCGGCGAGCGCGGATGGCGGCGAAACCGCGGACATCGAGGAACAACTGGTGGCGCTGCGCCAGCGCTACAGCCTGCTCGAGACCACCATCGACTTCTACGGCGATGCCATCAACAGCCGCAGCAACCCGGTGATGCAGCGCACGCTGGCCGGCCTCGACCACCTCGCGGTGCTGTCGATGCAACGGCTGCTGGCGCCGCTCGGGCATCCGGCGCCGCCGGTGCTGAGCTACGTCGACCGGGGCCTCGGCGCGGCCATCATGAAGGCCGGCCTGCGGCTGTGGGATCCCACCGTGCTGAGCCCGGCGGCGACCATCAAGATCGCCCGCCACAACCTGATGCGACCGACCGCGCTGATCCACGAGACCGGCCACCAGGTCGCCCACATCCTGGGCTGGAACGAGGCGCTGGCCGATGCGCTCGAGGATGCCCTTTCCGGCGAGTCACCGGAACTGGCGCGGGTGTGGGCGGGCTGGGCCTCGGAGATCGCGGCCGACAGCTACGCCTTCGCCCACACGGGCTACGCGGCGGTGGCCAACCTCCACGACGTGCTCGCCGGCGATGCCGACTACGTGCTGCGCTTCGTTCCCGGCGACCCGCATCCGGTCTCCTACGTGCGCGTGCTGCTCGGCGTCGAGATGTGCAACGCCGCCTACGGTGATGGTCCCTGGCGGGGCTTGGCGCAGGCGTGGGTCGAACGCTATCCCTTGGCCGACGCCGACGCCGAGGTCGCCGCGCTGATGCGGGCCTCGCTGCCGATGCTGCCGCGGCTCGTCCGGGTGTGCCTCGACACGCCCCTCCCCGCGCTCGGCGCACGCGCGCTGTCGCACTGGATCGATCCCGCCGAGGTCGCGCCACCGGTGCTGCAGCGCCTCGCCCTGGCCGGCGGTAGTGCCCTGGCGCGCTCGCCGTACTGGTCCGCCGCCGAACCCCTTCGCATCCTGGCGCTCTCCGGCCTGCAGATGGTCACCCAGCCCGCTCGCGCCACCGCCATCGCCGAAACCCAGCAGCAATGGCTGCAGCGGCTCGACCCGCTGCCCGTCGCTGCCTGAGGCACCAACCCACCAGGAGAACCACCATGGCCACACCCCGCAAAGCCAACCGAGACGAGCGCTTCAAGACCACCGCCAAGGTCGCTGCATGGCACCGGTCGGTGCGCATGCGACACCTGCGCCGAAAGGACGACGACAGCAGACCGCCGGCCTCGGTATTCCATGCCTTCCGCATGGCGCTCGCCGAGCAATACCCGCCCCGCAAGCCCGCCGCGAGCAAGTGAGCGCCCAACGACCCCGTGCCGCGCTCGCCTGAGCCGGCGCCCCACCATCCCGGCAGGAGAAGAATCATGTTCATGGATTTCGTACGCATCTGGGAAGAAGGCGGTGGCGATCCCGACGTCGCCCGCAACGCATTGATCATGCTTCGGCCCGAGCAAGTGGCGGTCGGACTCAACGGCCTGTGGAACGATCCGCCGCAGGACTATGTCTGGCCGCACCTGATCTACGCCTACGCAGTCGAGAACTCGCGCGTCTACGAGGTGTTCCGGCGGGTCATCGCGGAATACCTGCATGGCGAGAAGCTCGGCTCGCCGAGCGAGGAAGCCCAGCAATGGCTGCAGACCACCACCGATCTGTTCTACAAGGACACGCCGCCCCTCAGCGCCTGGTCCCTCGATAGCCACATCCGGCCGAACATGGGGGCGATCCGCCGCAACGCCTACTACCGGATGTTCGGCATCGACCTCAACCACGCACCGGCACCGAGCGAGGCCTACGTCAAGAGCCAGGAACACAACGACGCCTTCGTCCAAAGCTTCGAGCGGCTGCTGCAGGAAGTGTGGACCGGCTACCGCAACCGGGCCAACGCGGTCGGCA
This sequence comes from Rhodocyclaceae bacterium, assembly GCA_020445785.1. Lineage (GTDB taxonomy): Bacteria > Pseudomonadota > Gammaproteobacteria > Burkholderiales > Rhodocyclaceae > Cognatazoarcus. Next base: position 1,032 of record JAGRFZ010000165.1, on the reverse strand, counting down.
CCAACCCCACCGACGATTCGGCGATCGCCTTCCTGTGCGCGAAGCTGCGGCAGATGATGGAAGCACGGCGCCAGGGCAACAATCTCGCGCGCGAGGAGTTCTTCGCGGTGGCGATGCTGTCGTGGTTTCATCTGACGGTCGATTTCAACTCGCCGATCGTGATCGCAGCCAACGCCAACAGTTCGAGCGCCCACGAGCGGCTGCGCCTGCTCGGCGAGAAGGTCGGCCTGCCGGCCCACAGCAAGTCGGAGCACTTCTTCGAACTGTCGCGACCGGCCTCGCAGTTGCTGTTGCGCATCGAGGCGGGGGAGTTCGACGACGCCGCCGACGCCCACCTGCTCTACGACGAGAGCGACCCGATCACCTACGACGTGCAGGATCTGATCACCCACTGGTCGCTGGCCACCGGGCGCGACATGAAGGCGACATCGGTCGCCGTCCCGGCCTGAGCGCACGGCCCCGCGCCCGGCGCCGTCACCCGCGGCCCGCGGCGCGGGCGCTTGACCATGCGACATTCGCCGGTCTAGCTTGAAGCAGATGGCCGGTGGCCAGCCGGATCGGGGTGCGCGGGGCCTCTCTGTCCTCGGGGAAATACGTAGCAGCCCCGAGAACCGTCGCGCTCGCGCCCTGTTGCCGTCGGCGCTGGCTGGGGGATGCAGATGCAGGCGGACCGGATCGCAATCGTCGAACGCATCGTCGACATCGATGCCGCGGGGCTGTGCGCCGTCTCGGTTCGTCTCGTCGCCGCACTGCCGTCGGCATCGAGCGATGCCGCCATCGCGCGCCGGCGATCGGGTCGGCACCTGCGCGGATGGCCTCGATGACCCCCGAAGACGCCTTGCGCGCCGGCAATCGCGTCTGGACACACTGGCGCGCGGAGCACGCCGGCCTGCCCGACCTGCGCGGCGCCGATCTGCAGCGACTCGACCTCTGTGGCTTCGACCTGTCACGTTGCAATCTGCACGGCGCCAACCTGAGCGCCGCCGTGCTCGACGATGCCCGGCTGCAGCATTGCGACCTGGTGGCGACGCG
>JAGRFZ010000004.1:215-13410 GCA_020445785.1 Rhodocyclaceae bacterium | reverse complement strand
GGCGGCCGGGCGGGCGCGCTCATGCTCAATCCTCCTCCCAGTGCCTGGCGCGGTCGACCGCTTTGTGCCAGCGAGCGAGCATGCCGCGTCGCCAGTCCTCCCCGGTCTTGGGCTCGAAACGTCGCTCGACGCCCCAGTGGGCGGCCAGTTCGTCTTCGCTCTGCCAAAGGCCGACCGCAAGGCCGGCGAGATAGGCTGCGCCCAGCGCCGTGGTCTCGGTCTGGCGCGGACGGACCACCGGCACGCCGAGTAGGTCCGCCTGCATCTGCATCAGCAGATCGTTGCGCGCGGCACCGCCATCGACACGCAGTTCCGAGATTGGCGCCGAGCAGTCCCGGTTCATCGCGTCCACCAGGTCGACGGTCTGCAGGGCGATCGATTCGAGGGCTGCGCGGGCGATGTGGGCAGCGGAACTGCCACGGCTCAGACCCATCAGGGCGCCGCGCGCACGCGCGTCCCACCACGGCGCACCGAGCCCGGTAAAGGCCGGTACAAGCACTGCGCCACCACTGTCGGGCACGCTGGCGGCGAGCGCCTCGACCTCGGCCGAATCACGGATGATGCCGAGGCCGTCACGCAGCCACTGCACCACCGCCCCGGCAACGAAAACGCTGCCTTCCACCAGGTATTCGGTGTGCCCCTGTCGGCGCCAGCCGACCGTGGTCAACAGGCGCTGGCTCGATTCGACCGGAACCCCGGTATTCAGCACCAGGAAGCAACCGGTGCCGTAGGTGTTCTTGGCCATGCCGGGGGAGAAACAGGCCTGGCCGAAGGTGGCGGCCTGCTGGTCACCACCGATACCGGCGATCGGAATCGCGGCACCCAGCAAACCGGCGTCGGTCTCGCCGCAGACACCACTCGAGTCCACCACCTCCGGCATCAGGCCAGCCGGAATGTCGAACAGCGCAAGCAGGTCCTCGTGCCAGCACTGGCGGTGGATGTCGAAGAGCATCGTCCGCGACGCATTGCCCGGATCGGTGACGTGTCGCCGGCCACCGGTGAGTTGCCAGATCAACCACGAGTCGACGGTGCCGAAGGCCAATTCGCCGGCGGCCGCCCGCTCGCGGGCACCGGGCGTGTTGTCCAGCAGCCAGGCGAGCTTGGTCGCAGAGAAATAGGCGTCCAGTTCGAGCCCGGTGATCGCGCGGATCTCGGCCGCCTTGCCCTGGGCGCGCAGCCGGTCGCACAGGCCGGCGGTGCGCCGGTCCTGCCAGACGATCGCCGGCCCCACCGGTCGACCACCGGCGCGCTCCCACAGTATCGTGGTTTCGCGCTGGTTCGCGATGCCGATGGCGGCGACCTCGGCGGCGCTGATGCCGGCCTTCTGCAGCGCCTCGCGCGCGCAGTCGAGTTGGCTCTGCCAGATCTCCATGGCATTGTGCTCGACCCAGCCGGAGCGTGGGAAGTGCTGCTCAAACGGCTTCTGCGCGATTGCCGCGACGCGGGAATCCTCGTCGAAGACCATCGCGCGGGAACTGGTCGTGCCCTGATCCAGGGCAAGCAGGCATGGCATCGCTCTCCTCCGGAATGTCGTAGGCCTACTGTAACAGCCTCGCGCCTGCGGCCGTGCGAAGCAGGCCCATGGATGAATCTGGTTCACCCATGAGCATCCATCTTTCGTTTGTCGCTGCCGCTGGCGATCGGCAAGCTGGCGTCATCGGCTCGCGGCCCATGACCGCGGAGAAATCGGGAGACGGAAGATGTCGATGGAAGACCGTGACGGCTGGATCTGGTTCGACGGGGCATGGATGCCGTGGCGCGATGCGCGGGTGCACGTGATGACCCACACGCTGCACTACGGGCTGGGCTGCTTCGAGGGCCTGCGCGCCTATTCGACGGCCGACGGGCCGGCGATCTTCCGCCTTGCAGAGCATGTGGACCGGTTGTTCGACTCGGCCCGCATCCTCGGCCTCGAGCTCGACTTCGACCGCGCCACGGTGGCCCATGCCTGCTGCGCAGCGGTCGCACGCAACGGACTGGAAGAGGCCTATGTGCGGCCGCTCGTCTTTCTCGGCGCCGACAAGGCCGGCATCGACCCGGCCGGCGCGGCCTGCCATCTGAGCATCGCGGCATGGCCGTGGGGCAGCTATCTCGGCAAGGACGGGCTCGCCACCGGCATCCGGGTCAAGATCTCCAGCTTCGCCCGCCACCACGTCAATGCCCACATGCGGGGCGCCAAGTCGATATCGACCTATACCAACTCGATCATGGCCTGCCGCGAGGTTCGTGCCGAGGGTTTCGATGAGGCGTTGCTGCTCGACACCGACGGTTTCGTCGCCGAGGGACCGGGCGAGAATGTCTTCCTGGTGCGACGCGGTGTCTTGGTCGAACCGGAGCCGACCGCAGCGCTGGACGGCATAACCCGCCGCACCATCCACGTGCTCGCCCGCGAGGCCGGCTACGCGGTCACGGCGCGCCGCATCACCCGCGACGAACTGTACATTGCAGACGAGGTGTTCTTCACCGGCACCGCGGCCGAAGTCACTCCGGTGGTCGAGATCGATCGCCGCCCGGTCGGCGACGGGCGCCCCGGCACGGTGACCCGCGACCTTCAATCACGCTATTTCGCTTGCACCGGGGGGCGCGATCCAGCGCACATGGACTGGCTCACGCGCTGCGGATGAATTCGCCGGCCTTGTCCGCCAGGACCTCATCCACCAGCCACTGGCGGACGTACTGGACGACCGCGGCCGCGGCATCGTCCTCACCGACGACTTCGCCGGCCAGCGCACACAGCCCGGCGAAATTCAGTCCGTTGCGGATGGCTTCGAGCAGACCGGCCTCGAGGGCATCCAGACTGCGCCAGCGGGGCTGCAATCCCTGCCGCCACACCAGCACCGAATGGTCGAGCGGTTCGGGCATCGGCGCCTGGTGATCCGGATCCTCTGCGGTCGCGAGTTCCCGCCAGACCGGCGCCACCGACCACTCCAGCGCCAGCACCCGGCAGGTCGGCTGCAATGCGAATCGCAGTGCCGCCCATTGCTCCGGCGCCAGACCGGCCAGTGCCCGGACCCCCAGCGGCCGCCCGTCTGCCCCGTCGAAAGCCAGCGACAGCGCCCACTCGAAGCGGGCCATGTCGGCCACTGCAGGATGGGGCACGAATTCCGGCTGCGCGAGCACGAATTCCGCCAGCCGATCCCCGAACCAGCGGATCGAACGAAAATGTGACGGGTGCTCATCGAGATAGGCGTCGGCCAATTGCGAAAACGCGTCGTCGCCGAGCACCCGGTGGATCACTGGATAGTTGTTGCGCAAGGCCTCGACCATACGCGACCGCCAGGCGTGGCGATACACGGCGAGGCCGTCGCACCGGGCAAGCGCGGGCGGCGACGCGCCATGCGTGATCGCCTGCCGCATCTGCCGCTGCAGTTCGATCAGACCCACGCCGCGTTCCTCGACCCAGCGCCGGCAGCGGCGGCCACCTGGCGCACACGCGCCAGTTCGGCCAGCAGCTCGCCGAGCGGCGGGATGCGATCGTCGCGTTCGATCATGGTCGGCCGCCAGCCGATCCGCCGCAGCGTGTACGCGTACAACTCGAACACCTCGTCGCGGATCGGATGGTCGTGGGTGTCGATCAGGAGGTCGCCGTGGTCCTCGTGGCCGGCGAGATGGATCTGGACGACCGCATCGGCCGGCACCGCATCGATGAAGCGGCGCGGATCGAAACCGTGGTTGCGGGCGCTGACATACACGTTGTTGACGTCGAGCAGAAGCCGGCAGCCGGCGCGCCGCACCAGTTCGGCAACGAAGTCCCATTCGCTCATCTCGTCGGCGGCGTAGGCGACGTAGCTGGAGACGTTCTCGAGGACCAGCGCCCGCCCCAACACGTCCTGCACCTGGGCGATTCGCGGCTCGAGGTGGCGCAGTGCCGCCTCGGTGTAGGGCAGCGGCAACAAATCATGCAAGTTGGCGTGATCGACGCCGGTCCAGCAAAGATGATCGGAGATCCATGCCGGCTCGATCCGGTCCGCCAGCACCTTCAACTGCCCCAGATAGTCCAGATCGAGCGCGTCGGCACTGCCGATCGACATCGAGACCCCGTGCATCACCATCGGATAGTCTGCGCGGATGCGATCGAGGAAATACAAGGGCTTGCCGCCAGGAACGAGATAGTTCTCTGAAATCACCTCGAGCCAGTCCACCGCACGGCGCTCGCCATCCGTGAAATCGGCATAGTGGTCGGTCCGCAGACCGAGCCCGAAACCGTCGATCGTTTGCGTCATCGGTGCTCCGTGGCATAGGCGGGACGGCGTGACCGCCGCCCCGTCATTCGGCCTCAGCCCTTGTCCATCACGACCTTGCCGCCGGCCGCTTCACAATCCTCCTTGGAAGCCTTCTTCTCCCAGCCCTGGCCCTTGCACGCGTTCTGGCCCTTGCAGCTGCTGGTGGCGGTGGCGCATTCGGAATGGCCCTTGCAGCTGTTCGTGCCCATGCACTTGACGCCACCGTCGCCGGCGTGCGCCACGGTCGGCGCCAGCACGGCGCCGGAGACGAACAATGCTGCAACGGTGGCCGCGATGGCAGCGCCGGATTTCGAATTGGTCATTTCCCTTTCTCCTGTGTCGAATCGATGGATGCGGCCCGCTCTGCGACCCGCACGAGGCATAAGACCGCTCGAGCCCAGCAATGCTTACACCCCTCGCACGGCCGGCACGACAAGGCAGCCGCACCGGCGCATCCGCGCCGATTGTAGCGGCGGGGCGAGCGGCGCTATAGTGGCCGCAAGCCCATTTCCGATGCGGAGACCGCCATGATCACCACGGATCACTCGCCCAATCTGGTCAGCGTCGTCGTGATCGACGAATTCACCTTGAGCGATTACAAGGAATTCGAGGAGCTGGTCAATTACAAGATTCGATTCGAAGGCCCGGTCAGCCTGCTAATGGACTTGCGCGAAATGGCCGGCTTCACCGTCGACGTGGCCTGGGAAGAGATGCGCTACACACGCGAGCACGCCCACGATTTTCGACGCATCGCGATTCTCACCGACGATCAATGGGTGACATGGAGCGCGTGGCTGAGCCAGTTCTTCGTCGACGCCGAAGTCCAGGTCTTCGACGACGAAGCCGAGGCCCGTGGCTGGGTTGCCGCCAGCGACGAACCCGCCGCATGAGCGCCTCCGCCGGGCCGCAGCGCAACGCCAACCCTCCGATGTCGCATCGCGACAGGAGGGATGTCCAATGAGCGCAGATTTCACGACGCTGATCGCCGCGAGCGACCTGGCGCGCGCGATCGAGCGGCCGGACTGGCGCGTCATCGACTGCCGGCACGATTTGGCCGACCCGGACCACGGGCGATTGGCCTATGCCGACGGTCATCTTCCGGGCGCCCACTTCCTGCACCTGGATGACGATCTCTCGTCGCGGCCGACCGGCCACAATGGCCGCCACCCGCTACCCGTGCCGAACGCACTGGCGCTTCGTCTGGGCGCCTGCGGCATCGACGCAGGCACCCAGGTCGTCGCCTACGACGACAGTGGCGGCATCTTTGCGGCCCGCCTCTGGTGGCTGATGCGCTGGCTCGGCCACCGCCGCGTTGCGGTGCTCGATGGCGGCTTTCGCGCCTGGTGCGCCACGGCCGGCAAGCTCAGCACCCTGCCGGTGCCGCCCACCACGGAACCGCGCTTCGAGATCGCCACGGCGGGCGGCCATTTCGCCGCTGACGATGTGGCTGCCGGCCTCGCGCGTGGCGACATCGTGCTGCTCGACGCGCGCAGCCCGGATCGCTTCCGCGGCGAGAACGAGACGCTCGACCCGGTCGCCGGGCACGTGCCCGGCGCGCGCAACCGCTTCTTCCGCGATAACCTCGATCGGGACGGTTGCTTCAAGCCGCCGGGCACGCTGGCGCTGGAATTTCGCCGCGTGATCGGCGACGCACAGCCCGGCCGAGTGGTGCACATGTGCGGCTCGGGGGTCACCGCATGCCACAACCTGTTGGCGATGGAAGCCGCAGGCATCCACGGCTCGAAGCTGTACGCCGGCTCGTGGAGCGAATGGTGCAGCGCGCCAGAACGGCCGGTCGCCGTCGGACCGGACGGCGACTGACGACTACCAATCCACCTTTTCGACGTCGCCGAGGCTGCGCCCGAGAAAACGTTCGCCAATGGTCTGGAATCGGAGCGGAATGTCGGTGACGCAGAAGCGATAGCTCGGTCGCCGCCCGCCCGGGCGGGCGAGCCCCTGCTCCCGCAAGCAATCGGCGGCCAGTTCGGCGGTCGTCAAGGCCGAATCCACGAGCCGCACGTGCGGCCCCGCGACGTCGCGGAGCATGGCCTTGAGCAGCGGATAATGGGTGCAGCCCAGCACCAGCGCGTCCACCTGCTCGGCGAGGACGGGCTTCAGGTACTCGTTCGCGGTCAGGCGCGTGACCGGGTGATCGAGCCAGCCCTCCTCGACCAACGGTACGAACAGCGGGCAAGCCTGGGAATGCACCCGGATCGACGAATCCAGTTCGTGGATTCGCCGGGCGTAGGCATTCGAGTTGATCGTCGTCGGCGTCCCGATGACACCGATCGCGCGGGTCGAGCTGACGCGGACCGCCGCCCGTGCGCCGGCCTCGATGACGTCCAGCACCGGAACACCCGCGGCTCGGCGGACGATCGTCGTCGTCGCGACCGCCGCCATCGTGTTGCACGCGACGATCAGCAGCTTGACGCCTTCGGCGACGAGATAGTCGATGATCTGTTCGGAGAAATGCTCGATCGTCGGCACCGACTTGATGCCGTATGGCACGCGCGCCGTATCACCAAAGTAGATGATGCTCTCGTGGGGCAGGCGCTCCATCAGCGCCCGCACGACGGTCAGGCCGCCGACACCGGAATCGAAGACGCCGATCGGCGCGGAAAGGTCGGGCATGGGTCGCGGCTCGGAACGGGAGCGGCGCATTGTACTCCGCCGTCGCGGCGGAAACCCGCAGGGTACGGGTCAGGCGTATTCGCTGAGGTGCTCTTCCTCGGCAACAGCCGGCGCATCCGGTACGGTCCCTTCGCGGATCAAGCGCAGGACGATCTCGTCCTCCTGCGGCTGCGGCAGCATGTACTTGTACAGGGACTTCTCGTCGGGCAGTTCCCGCCAGCGTCCGGCCAACTCCGAAATCCGTCGGCGAATGTGTTCGGAACTGAGATGCAGCAGCAGCGCCGGCGCGCCGACCCGCGGGCAGACCTTTTCTTCCGCGATCTGCTTGAACTCCAGATAGCGCAGATAGAAGAAGCGATGGCGCGGGTTCACCTCGATCAGGATGTCGGTGCAGCCCTGCACCCGATGGGCGTAGATGTAGAGGAGATGGAACAGCGTACCGAGAAGGCGCTTGGAACGTACGCTCGGCTCTACCGCAAACTTGCCGAACTCGCACACCCGGGCACCGCGCTTTCGGAAGGCCTCGACCTCCTCCGGATAGGTATCCTCGACCGACAGCCCTGCCGGCGAATCCACATTGACCGTCAATGTCGCGTAGATCCGACCGAACAGCTCCGCGTTCATGGTCATCCGGTTCGGCAGTTGATCGAGCGTCGCAGCGCCATTGTAGCCTCGCCACGAGTAGCGCTTTTCGATCAACAGGCTGGTTTCCTTCTTTTCACGACTGCTGCCGGTCAGCAGCTTGAGCTGGAACTTGTCCTTGCGCTCGGCGAACTCTTCGACGCCTTCGTCGTCCTCCTGCTCGATGCAGAGGGCCTGCAACGCCAGGGACTTGTCCATGACAGTCACTTCCGCCAGCGCCTGCGGCCACGCAGGCGAATCGTTGCGCTGGGATTGCGTATAGCTCATCTTCTGGATCGACCTCCCCGCTCCTGCTATGCCGTGCGTATCACCCAGCAGCCTCGGAATCCATTAATCATGCTGCCTCGGCCCTTTTATATCAAGCACATTCTCGCCCATGGAGTCTGAATTTGTTTCAGACTGTACTTTCAGCGAAAGCCGAAACAAGGCCCACGCGACATGCTCCCGAACCAGCGCCGAGGCCGCGTCTGCCCGCGCCTGCAGCGCCGCCGTCGCATTCGCCGTGGCCGGTCCGTTGCCGAGCGCGACCGCGAGGTTTCTCAACCAGCGTTCATATCCTATTCGATATATGGCACTACCCGCCATGCGCTCGTCGAAATCCGCTTCGGTCCACGAGAACAGTTCGACCAATGTGGCGCTATCCAGATCATGCCGCACGCGGAAGTCGGCTTCGGTGCTCAATTTGGCGAAGCGATTCCAAGGACACACGATCTGACAGTCGTCGCAGCCGTAGATGCGGTTGCCGATCAACCCTCGAAACGGCTCGGGAATCGCACCCTTCAATTCGATCGTCAGATACGAGATGCAGCGGCGGGCGTCGACCCGGTAGGGGGCAACGATCGCCCGCGTCGGGCACGCATCGATGCACGCGGTGCACGCGCCGCAGTGGGCATTCACCGGCGGGTCGGGCGGCAAGGGCAGATCGCTCAGGATCTCGCCGAGAAAGAATCCGGAACCCGCTCCGCGATCGAGCAGCAGCGTATGCTTGCCGCGCCAGCCGAGGCCGGAACGCTCGCCGACCGCGACCTCCATCAGCGGCGCCGAGTCGACCGCCACGCGCCATTGGTGATCGTGGGACTCGGCGATGCGCAGCGCCAAACGCTTGAGGCGCTGGCGCAGAACCTTGTGGTAGTCGCGCCCGAGGGCGTAGCGTGAGACGAACGCGAGCGCGGGATCGGCCAGCACCTCGCGCGCATCACGCCCAGCACCGAGGTAGTTCATGCGCGCGGAAATCACACTGCGGCAGCCCGGCATCAGCCGGTCGGGACGGCATCGGAGCGCGCCGTGGCGGGACATATAATCCATCTCGCCGTGACTGCCCGCCGACAGCCATGCATCGAGGTCGCGCTCGGCCCCCGGCAGGCGGGCATCGGCGATGCGCACCGCGGCAAAGCCCAGCGCCTCCGCCCAGCGGCGGATATCCGCAACCAACCCCGGCATGCCGCCGGCGCGATCAGAAGAGGACGTTCGATGCCCGTGATCCTGCATGAGGACGATGATAACCAGTGCCGGTTCGAACGCGCGCTCGCGTGCGAGCGCGACACGGAGGCAATGGGCGCGGCCCTCGCCGAGGCCCTCGAGCCGGGCTTGATGATTCATCTCGAAGGCGACCTCGGCGCCGGCAAGACCACCCTCACCCGGGCGGTGTTGCGTGCACTCGATTTCACGGGAAGTGTGAAAAGTCCCACGTATACCTTGATTGAACCTTACGCGATTTCTAGATTAAACTTATATCACTTTGATTTTTATCGATTCACTGATCCTGATGAATTCCTCGAGGCAGGCTTGGACGAATACTTCGGCGGCGACGGCGTTTGCGTCGTCGAATGGCCGCAGCGGGCGTACCCGCATTTGCCGCCCGCGGACGTCCGCATCACGCTTCGGATCGAGGGCACCGACCGCTGCGCAGAGGTGCAGGGCCTGAGCCCCAGGGGACAAGAATGCGCAAGAAAAATCAGGAAGATCGTGAATCCGTAGACCGTCGGGCCGGGCGCCGCGGATTCCTGCGCGCGGCGGGCGGCGCACTGGCCCTTCTGGTCAGCCCGGTCGGCCGTGCCGCGGCCACGCGGATCATTGCGATCCGCGTCTGGCCGTCCGACGACTACACCCGCATCACCCTCGAGGGAGCGGACGATCTGCGTTTCAGCCACCACATCGTCAGGAATCCCGAACGGCTGGTGGTGGATCTGGAAGGCATCGAGTTCGAGAGCATCGTCCAACACCTGCCGAGTTCGATCAGCGACGCCGACCCCTACATCAAGCTGATCCGCGCGGGCCGCAATCGCCCGGGTGTGGTGCGCATGGTGGTCGAGCTGCGCAAGGAAATCTCGCCCCAGGTGTTCACGCTCAAACCCTACGCGGGCTACGGCCATCGCCTGGTGCTCGATCTCTACCCACCCGAGCCGGCCGACCCCTTGCTTGCCCTGATCGAAAAGCGAACCCCGGCCGAGGCGGCGGCGGGTGATGCGGCCACCCCGCAGCGGGGAGGCCGGCGCAGCTCGGTGTCGCGCGAACCCGTGCGCCGCCCGACCCGCCCTTCCGTGGCCCGTCTCATCACGGTGGCACTCGATCCCGGCCACGGCGGCGAGGATCCGGGCGCCGTCGGCCGGCGCGGCAGCTTCGAAAAGAACGTCACCCTGTCGATCGCCCGCCGGCTCAAGGCAAAGATCGATTCGGAGCCCGGCATGCGTGCCGTACTGACCCGCGACGGCGACTATTTCGTGCCGCTGTACCAGCGCGTGCGCAAGGCCCGCCGGGTGCGCGCCGACCTGTTCGTGTCGATCCATGCCGACGCCTTCATCCGTCCGGACGCCCATGGCAGTTCAGTGTTCGTGCTGTCCGAACGCGGTGCCAGCAGCGCCGCGGCGCGCTGGCTCGCAAAAAAGGAAAACGATGCCGATCTGGTCGGCGGGGTCAACCTGGCCAACCACGATGGTCACCTCGCACGCACCCTGATCGACCTGTCCCAGACTGCCGCGATCAACGACAGCATGAAGGTCGGTGCCGCCGTGCTCGCAGAAATCGGCGGCATCAACGCGCTCCACAAGGCGCGCGTCGAGCAGGCCGGATTCGCGGTGCTGAAGGCACCGGACATCCCGTCGATCCTGGTCGAGACTGCCTTCATTAGCAACCCGGACGAGGAGCGACGGCTCAACGACCGCGCCTACCAGGACGAGATGGCCGATGCCATCCTGCGCGGCATCCGCCGTCACTTCGACCAGTACCCGCTGACCTCTCGCTCCAAGCTCGCCCTCGCGGACTGATGCGCCACGCGCACCCGCCAGCCGGCCGCGCGCCCGCGCACGGCGGGTCGTTTGCCCTATAATTGCCGCTTTTTCAAGGGCATTCATGCAGGTTTCTCGGGGCGTTCCCGCGCTCGCCGAACACCCGGCGGTGCTCACCATCGGGAATTTCGACGGTCTCCATCTCGGCCACCAGCGCCTGCTCGCGCTGTTGCGCGAGAAAGCGCGCGCGCTCGGTCTGCCGGCCACGGTGATGACCTTCGAACCGCACCCACGCGAGTTCTTCGCGCCCGCCAATGCCCCGGCCCGCTTGGCCTCACTACGAGAAAAGCTGATCGGTCTGGCCGAGGGCGGCATCGACCACGCCGTGGTGGTGCGCTTCGACGCACGCATTGCCGCGCTGTCGGCAGGCGAATTCATCGAGCGGGTGCTGGTACGTGGCCTCGCCACCCGCCACCTGTACATCGGCGACGATTTTCGCTTCGGCGCCGGTCGCCGGGGCGACTTCGCCATGCTGTGCGAGGCCGGCGACCAGCATCGCTTCCGCGTCGAAGCCATGCCGACCGTCGCCGTCGACGGCGAGCGGGTGTCGAGTTCGGCGGTGCGTCACGCCCTCGCCGACGGCGACATGGCCCACGCGGCCCGACTGCTCGGCCGCCCCTACAGCATCGCCGGCCGCGTCGTGGGCGGCGATCGGATCGGTCGCACGCTGGGCTTTCCGACCGCCAATGTCCAGTTGCGCCACCGCCGCGTTCCGCTGACCGGCATTTTCACGGTCAGCGTCGAAGGCCTGGGCGGGGGCGCCCTGCCCGGCGTCGCCAGCATCGGCCAGCGCCCCACCGTGACCGATGCCGGCCGCACCACGCTCGAAGTGCACCTCCTCGACTACGACGCCGATTGCTATGGCGCCCACCTGCGGGTCAACTTTCTCGACAAGCAGCGCGACGAAGAGAAATACCCCGACCTCGACCTGCTCAAGGCCCAAATCGCGCGCGACGCCGAGCGCGCCCGCGTCTGGTTTGCCCGCCACCCCCAGTGAAATCTCGACTTCAAGTTTCGTCATGGCCGACTATCGCAAGACCCTGAACCTGCCCGACACCCCGTTCCCGATGCGCGGCGACCTCGCCAAGCGCGAGCCGGGCTGGATCGCCGACTGGCAGCGGCGCAAGCTCTACCAGAAGATCCGCCAGGCGACCGCCGGGCGGCCGAAATTCGTGCTGCACGACGGGCCGCCCTACGCCAACGGCGCGATCCACATCGGTCACGCACTGAACAAGATCCTCAAGGACATCATCGTCCGCTCGAAGACCATGGCCGGCTTCGATGCGCCCTACGTACCCGGCTGGGACTGCCACGGGCTGCCGATCGAACACAAGGTCGAAGTCACCCACGGCAAGGGCCTGCCCGCCGACCGCGTCCGCGAGCTATGCCGCGCCTACGCGGCCGAGCAGATCGAAGGACAGATGCAGGACTTCATCCGCCTCGGCGTGCTCGGCGACTGGGACGACCCTTACAAGACCATGGCCTTCGCGAACGAGGCGGGCGAGATCCGGGCGCTCGCCAGGATGGTCGAGGCGGGCTACGTGTTCAAGGGACTCAAGCCGGTGAACTGGTGCTTCGACTGTGGCTCGGCACTGGCCGAGGCCGAGGTCGAATACGCGGACAAGAAATCGCCACAGATCGACGTCGCCTTCGCCGCCGCAGACCCGGCAGCGCTGGCCGCGGCCTTCGGCGTGGCCACGATCGACAAACCTGCGTTCGCGGTGATCTGGACGACGACGCCGTGGACGATTCCGGCCAACCAGGCGCTCAACATGCACCCGGAGTTCGAGTACGTGCTGGTGGACGTCGGCGAGCGCATGCTGGTTTTGGCCAAGGATCTCCATCAGGCCTGCCTCGAACGCTACCAGCTCGACGGCCGCGTGGTCGCGACCGCAGCCGGCCAGGCTTTCGAGCGGCTCGAGTTCCGCCATCCCTTCTACGATCGCCCGTCGCCGGTCTATCTGGCCGACTATGTCGGGCTCGATGCCGGTACCGGCATCGTCCATTCGGCGCCGGCCCACGGCGTGGACGACTTCAACGCCTGGCGCGCCTACGGCCGCGGCAACGACGAGATCATCGCGCCGGTGACCGGCGACGGACGCTTCGTCGCCGACCTGCCGTATTTCGGCGGCCAGAGCATCTGGGACGCCAACGGACCGATCATCGCCAAATTGGCCGAGGTCGGTGCATTGCTGGCCAAGGCGTCGATCACCCATAGCTACATGCACTGCTGGCGCCACAAAACGCCGGTGATCTATCGCGCCACGGCTCAATGGTTCGTCGGCATGGACACCGCGCCGGCATCCGGTCCGCCCCTGCGCGAGCGGGCCTTGCGCGGGGTCGAGGCGACCCGCTTCTTCCCGGCCTGGGGACAGTCCCGCCTGCATGCGATGATCGCCAACCGGCCCGACTGGT
>JAGRFZ010000004.1:0-177 GCA_020445785.1 Rhodocyclaceae bacterium | reverse complement strand
TGCACAAGGAGAGCGGCGAGTTGCATCCGCGCACGGTCGCCCTGATGGAGGCCGTGGCGCAGCGGGTCGAGAGCCAGGGCATCGAGGCCTGGTTCGCGCTCGATCCGATCGAACTGCTCGGCGACGAGGCCGGCGAGTACGACAAGATCAGTGACACGCTGGACGTCTGGTTCGACT
>JAGRFZ010000164.1 GCA_020445785.1 Rhodocyclaceae bacterium | reverse complement strand
TCGCGGTACACTTTGGCATCGGCGGGACACCTCGTAATCCAGTCTAGACACCTGAATTAGAGCGCCTTTTGGCCGTCCCGCCGACCCCTATCGTGAAATTTCCGGGCTAGTGCGCCGCCTCGTCCTCCGAGGAACACCACGAAAATGAGGCGCAGGGCGCCATGGCAAGGCGCCCGCCATAGCGATCGCGCCAAGGGTTGCGTGGATGCGCAATGCCACCACGGGGCGCGAGGCGCGTTCGTGTCGCGGCGATGGCGACGCACACCACTAGGCTGCAGCCCGGGCGACCGGCGCCCCATCGAGCCGCGGATGGAGCGCGCGATAGATCGCCCCATGCACCGGTGTCGCGAGACCGAGTTCCGCACCCAGGCGCACCACCGCGCCACTCAGATCCTCCAGTTCGATCGGTCGCCCCCGTTCGAGGTCGTTGAGCATGGATGCGCGCATGCCCTGCGGCAAGGATCGCGCGAATGCGAACTGGCGCTCGGCGATATCCGGCGCCAGCCCCGGACAGCGCGCAAGGCCGACCGCAGCAGTCTCGCCCAGCGCATCGCGGAACAGCGCAGCACAGCACGGATCTGCCAGCACATGCCCGATCGGTAGGCGCGTCAGCGCCGTGACACCGCTGACGGCCGACAGCAGCACGAACTTCTCCCAGATCCGAATCGCGATGTCCTCCACCCGCTCGGCATCGACACCGGCGGCAGACAGCGCTCGGGCCAGGGCCTCGTCGCGCTCGCCTCGGCGACCGTCGAAGGCGCCGAACACCAGCTTGGCCAGTGTCCCGCTGTGGCGGATGACGCCCGGCGCACGGATATCCGCAAAGATGTAGGCCACCCCGCCGACCACACGCCGCCACCCTACCGCCTCGGCGATGCGCTGCCAGCCGTCGACCCCATTCTGGAACGACACCACTGCGGTGTCCGCATCCAGCAAGGGCGCCAGCGCCCCCGCGGCAGCAGCGGTGTCGTAGAGCTTGACCATGAAAAGCACGACGTCCACCGGGCCGACTTCGGCCGGATCGTCGCTCACCACGCACGGGTACAGGCAGGCATCGCCCAGCGCACTCTCGACCCGCAGTCCGTCACGCCGCAGCGCCGCCAATTGTGCGCCGCGGGCGATGAATGACACCTCGTGACCTGCCTGCAGCAACCTCGCCCCGAAATAGCCCCCAAGGGCGCCCGCCCCGAACACTGCGATCCTCATCACACACCTCCGTTCTCGGCCCGCGCCGCTTCGAGGGCGCGGACGTGAAAGGCCGGCGACGGCGCCGCCGAGCGCTGGTCGTTCATCGCGCGCCGCATCACTTCGGATACCACGCCATAGGCATCGATCCACGCCGCCTCGAGTTCCCCGCTCCAGGCTTCGCCCAAGCCTTGTGCCAAGGTCCACAGCAGGGCCTGACCGACCGAGTCGAAATGGCTATCGGATACCCCGTAGCCGGCGTGGCGTCGCCCCAGCTGTTCCAGCATCGGCAGCAGTTCCTCGGGCCGCGCAAGGCTGCCGATGGTGGTGGTCAGCGCCTGCACCAGGCGCACGTGCTGACGGGACGCATCGACCGAGCGAAACAGGGGTCGCGTACTGGGGTCGATCTCGAACAAGCGCTGGTAGAAACTGGCGATCGCCGCCTCGCCGTTCGGCGCGACGAGCGCCCACGATTCCTGCAGCATGCGGATCTGATCGGTATTCATCTTCCTTCCTCCTCGGCTGTTGGTCGCGGAACCAGTGTCTTCGCCTCGATTCATTTCGTAAAATGAATAATCAAGATGCACATGATCTCAAGGAGAGATTCATGGACCTGACCCAGCTCAAAATCTTCCAGACCGTCGTCCACGAAGGCGGTATCACCAAGGCCGCCCATCGACTCCATCGCGTGCAATCCAACGTCACCACGCGCATACGCCAGTTCGAAAATGAACTGGGTGTCGCGCTGTTCGAGCGCGACGGCAAGCGACTGCACCTGACCGCCGCCGGCCAGACCATGCTGGACTATGCGGAACGCCTGTTGGCACTCGCGGAAGAAGCCCGCGACGCGGTCCGCGATCCGCGACCGCGCGGCACGTTTCTGCTGGGGTCGATGGAAAGCACGGCCGCGGTTCGGCTTCCCGAGCCTCTGACCGAATACCATCGTCGCCATCCCGACGTCGATCTCCAGCTGCGCACCGGCAACCCACAGCAGTTGGCCCGCGCCGTTCTGAATGGTGAGATCGAAGCGGCCCTGGTGGCCGAACCGGTCGCCGACGAGCCCTTCGACAAGCTCAAGGTCTTCGCGGAAGAACTGGTGCTGGTGGCGGCGGCCAACCACCCGCCGGTCGACCGCCAACACCCTCCAGCGACCATGATCGCGTTCGAGAACGGCTGCCCGCATCGACGCCGGCTCGAGCAATGGTATGCCGACGGTGGCCAGATGCCCTCCCACACCATCGAGCTGTCCTCCTACCACGCCATGCTCGGCTGCGTCATCGTCGGCATGGGCGTCGCGTTGCTCCCCCGCAGCGTGCTGACGACCTTTCCCGAGCACCACCGGCTGCGCGTGAATCCGCTGCCCGCCGGTCTCGACGTTGCCGACACGGTGCTGATCTGGCGCCGCGGGGCGCGCTCACCCAACGTCGCGGCACTGGCCGAGATTCTCGTTCCGGGGTGCGCCGAAGCCGGCCCCAGCTGAGTTTCGACGCCCGAAAGCGGAGCCGACGATCCGGCACGTGCGCGCGGCACCGGAAGCACGACTGCGGGGAAACATGGATGCCCCCACGCCATGCAACGCGCTTCAACCGGCCAGATCGAGCCACGCTAGCCCGGAAATTTCACGATAGGGGTCGGCGGGACGGCCAAAAGGCGCTCTAATTCAGGTGTCTAGACTGGATTACGAGGTGTCCCGCCGATGCCAAAGTGTACCGCGA
>JAGRFZ010000228.1 GCA_020445785.1 Rhodocyclaceae bacterium | reverse complement strand
GTGCGACCGGGCGCAGGTCGACGTTCAGGCGCCGCAGCGCGGTGTCATAGGCCTGCTGAAAGGCGAGCACGCGCTGCAGGTCCTCATAGGTCATGCGGGCGAACAGCTCGGCGTAGCGATCCCGCTCGGCCGGGGTGCGGGCGTGGATGCCGAGCACTTCGACCGGGCTGATGTTCGCCACCGAAAAGGCCCCGCGGGGGCCGGCCATCAATTGGCGGGCGCGTTGGATCTCGGCAAGTTCGAGCCCCCACAGCTGGGCCTCGACGAGGTCACGCTGCTGTTGGGCTATCTCGGCCGGGGTGCGCGGCGCGACTTCGCGGGCGCCCAGTTCGACCGTGCTGGTCTCGGCGGTGTGCGAGCTGCCGAACGGTGCCAGCAAGCCGACGAGGACCACCAACCGGCGCATCACGGCGTCACCTTCAGCGTCGTCGACTTGCCGTCGGGCAGGCGTACGGTCACTGCGGCGGCGGAGGCGTCGATCGCCGCGATCGTGGCCTTGCCGACGGTATCGCCGACCCGCACGAAGCGGATCGAGCCGTCGGCGTTGCGCAGCGTGGCGTTGTCCGCATCGCCCCAACGGTCGATGGCGACGATCTCGGGCAAGGGCAGGCGCCGGGGTTTCGTCGGCGCGCGGCGCACGACCTTGCGGGGCGCTGCCTTGTGCGGTTCGGGCACCCGTGCGAGCAGGGTGGCGAGTTGGCCCGTGATGCCGCCCAGCGCTTCGTTGGCCAAGTCGAGCGTGTGCTCGACGGAACCGAGGCGGGGGCCGAGGGCGTCGATCCGGGATTCGACGGTGATCAGTCGCTCCTCGAGGGCCTTCAGGGCTTCGGGGTCGGGAATGGGCGCTTCAGATGGCGCAGGGAATACGAGCGGTGGCATGGGAGAGTCGCCCACCGGTCTCGCAGCCATGGGCGCGGGCGGGGCGACCGGCGAGCCGGAGGGGGGAATGACGTCCTTCGAGGCGGCGGGCTGCAGGCGAAGGATCAGGACGCCGGCAAGCACGAGCGCACCGACGGCGAGCAGCGCAAGGGCGGTCGTGCGCCGGCTGCGTGCCTCGCCGGCGACAGCAGCATCAGTCATCGTCGCTCTCCGACGCATCCAAAGGACCAGACTCGAGCGGCTCCGGCGGCGAGAGCGGACGGGCGACTGCCACCGGGGTGTCGACAGGCGCCTGCGGTTCGAGCCGTGCGGGGTCGAGACGGACGCTGACGCGGCGGCGGATCGGATCTTCTGCGATCTGATAGGGGGTGCCGACCAGGACCTCGAGCAGGTCGCGGACGGGCGCAGGGCCGAGTTGCCGGTGATTCTGTGGCACCGGCAGGGCGAGCAGCTCGAGCGCCTGGGCGTCCAGTTCACCGAGGGCGTAGCCGGTGCGCATCAGCAGGTAACGCAAGGCCTCGCCGACCTGTGTGATGTCACGGGGGAGCGTGACCTGGACGACCGTGACCAGCG
The DNA here is from genome assembly GCA_020445785.1 of Rhodocyclaceae bacterium. Taxonomy (GTDB): domain Bacteria; phylum Pseudomonadota; class Gammaproteobacteria; order Burkholderiales; family Rhodocyclaceae; genus Cognatazoarcus. Next base: position 103 of record JAGRFZ010000228.1, on the reverse strand, counting down.
GCGACAGCTCGTGCGGATCCGAGCGCGGCGCTGCGGTCGTGTAGCGCGCCAGGCGGATGTCGGCGTCGTCCGAGGGACCAGTGGCATCCAGGCCCGCATGGAC
>JAGRFZ010000039.1 GCA_020445785.1 Rhodocyclaceae bacterium | reverse complement strand
ATCAGGCCCATCGAGATCACCGAGGCCGCCACCACGCCGGTGGTCGCCGCCAGCAGCGCGCCGACGAAGATCACCGCGTAGGCGATGCCGCCGCGGATCGGACCGAACAACTGCCCGGCCGATTCGAGCAGATCCTCCGCCATGCCGCTGCGCTCGAGGATGATCCCCATGAACGTGAAGAACGGGATCGCCAGCAGGGTATCGTTGGCCATGATGCCCAGCACCCGTTCCGGCAACGCCTGCAGCAGAGCCGGCGTCAACAAGCCGAGTTCGATGCCGAGAAAGCCGAAGAACAGGCCGTTGGCCATCAGCGCGAAAGCCACCGGAAAGCCGCTCAGCAGGAACAGCATCAGCGTGCCGAACATCAGCGGCGCCATGTTGTCGATGACGAAGGCGCTCACTGTCCGCCCTCCCCTTCCGCGTGCTCGGCGCCATGCCCGCCCTTCTTCAGCGGATCCGGACCGCGACCGGTGACGAAGGCGATGCGCTTGATCAATTCGGACAGGGCCTGCAGGCCGAGCAGCGTGAACCCGACGGGAATCAGCAGCCGTACCGGCCAGCGTACGAGTCCGCCGGCGTTGGAGGATTGCTCGTCATTGACGAAGGACTCCACGAAGGACGGCCACGACATCGTCACGAGCATGGTGCAGACGGGTAGCAGGAACAGCACGATACCGACGATATCCACCCAGTTGCGGCCCCTTGCCGTCAGGCGGTTCGAGACCAGGTCGATGCGCACATGCTCGTTGCGCAGAAAGGTATAGCCCGAACAAAGCAGGAATACTGCCGAGAACAGATACCACTGCACCTCGAGCATTGCATTCGAGCTGAGGTTGAAGCCATAGCGGCTGACCGCGTTGCCCGCGCTGATCAGCGACGCGAGCAATACCAGCCACAAGGCACCGCGGCCGACCTTGTCATTGACCCAGTCGATCGAATGGGCCAACTTGAGCAGCAATTTCACCGGCTGATCCTCCCCGACCCCACCCTGCCAACGGCAGCAGCGCGAGGCCTCGATCCCACGTCCGAACCCTTCCGGACGCCACGGCCAGCATTATGGACGGCTGCGCGCATCAGGGAATCAGGGGAAACGCTTAAGCCGCGACGCCGGCTGGTGGACAGCGAGCGGCGTGCAGGTCATGCTCTAGCGCCCCGCCAGCAGGAATTCGACATGACGACCCGCATCTGCCTGGTCCGGCACGGAGAGACCGCCTGGAATCAGGAACGAAGACTGCAGGGCCACACCGACGTGCCGCTCAATTCGAACGGTCTGGCCCAGGCCGAGGCCACCGCCCGACGCCTCGCCGCTCACGACTTCGACGCCATCTACAGCAGTGACCTCTCGCGTGCGCGTCAGACCGCCGAGGCCGCCGCCCGCCGTCTCGGCGTCGAGCCGGTGTTGCTGACCTCGTTGCGGGAGCGCCATTTCGGCGATTTTCAGGGCCTCACCTACGACCAGGCCCGGGCACGTCACCCCGACGCCTACCGCCTGTTCGAGCAACGCGATCTCGCCTATGACTTCGGCGGCGGCGAAAGCCTGTCGGCGTTCGCTCGGCGAATCTGCACGGCGGTCACCGAACTGGCGGAGCGGCACCCGAACGGGCAGATCCTGCTGGTCGCCCACGGCGGCGTCCTCGATTCGGTGCATCGCATGGTACGCGACTTGCCACTGCAACCGCCGCGGGACTTCCTGATACCCAACGCCGCGCTCAACTGGATCGCGCACGAGGGCGGACGCTGGCGCATGCTGTCATGGGCGGAACAAGACCACCTCGACCACGCTCGCGACGAACTCCCCAACGCTTGAAAACGCCTCGCGGCGGGGCTCGCCGGCCGGCGCCCGTACACGCCGATCCGCCCCTACTGCGGCGCACCATCCACGGTCCGGCACCGTGGTAACATCCGCCTTTACGCCTGAGCTGGGACAAGCATGTTTTCGAAGAGCCAAACCATCGCATCCGTCGACGCCGAGATCTGGGACGCCATCCAGGCCGAGAACCGCCGGCAGGAAGACCACATCGAACTGATCGCCTCCGAGAATTATGTCAGCGTGCCCGTCATGCAGGCCCAGGGTTCGCAACTGACCAACAAGTATGCGGAAGGCTATCCCGGCAAGCGCTACTACGGCGGTTGCGAGCACGTCGACATCGCCGAAGCGATCGCCATCGAACGCATCAAGAAGATCTTCGGCGCCGAGGCCGCCAACGTCCAGCCCAACTCGGGATCCCAGGCCAATCAGGCGGTATTGATGGCCTTCGCCAAACCCGGCGACACGATCATGGGCATGAGCCTCGCCGAGGGCGGCCACCTGACCCACGGCATGCCCCTCAACATGTCGGGCAAGTGGTTCAACGTGGTCGCCTATGGCCTCGACCAGAACGAAGCGATCGACTACGAAGCCATGGAGCGGCTGGCGCGGGAGCACAAGCCGCGTATCATCATCGCCGGCGCCTCGGCCTACTCGCTGCGCATCGATTTCGAGCGCTTCGCGCGCGTCGCCAAGGAAGTCGGTGCAATCTTCTGGGTCGACATGGCCCACTACGCCGGTCTCATCGCGGCCGGCTACTATCCGAATCCGGTTCCCCACGCCGACGTCGTCACCTCGACTACCCACAAGACCTTGCGTGGCCCACGAGGCGGCATCATCCTGATGAAGGCCGAACACGAGAAGGCGATCAATTCGGCGATCTTTCCCGGTCTTCAGGGGGGGCCACTGATGCACGTGATCGCGGCCAAGGCAGTCGCCTTCAAAGAAGCGATGGCACCGGGTTTCAAGCGCTACCAGGAACAGGTCATCGCCAACGCTCGGGTCATGACCCGGGTGCTCGGCGAGGAGCGCGGCCTGCGCATCGTCTCGGGCCGGACCGAAAGTCATGTCTTCCTGGTGGACCTGCGGGCCAAGAAGATCACCGGCAAGGAAGCCGAGGCGGTGCTGGGCCAGGCCCACATCACGGTCAACAAGAACGCCATCCCGAACGATCCGGAAAAGCCCTTCGTGACGTCGGGAATACGAATCGGCACACCGGCGATGACCACCCGCGGCTTCACCGAGATCGAGGCCGAGAAGGTCGCCCACCTGATCGCCGACGTCCTCGATGCGCCCCACGACGAGGCCGTCATCACCCGCGTCCGCGGCCAGGCCGCCGAGCTGTGCGCGAAGTTTCCGGTCTACGGCGACTGACACCACCGGCCCGTCCCCCGAGCGCCGAAGCGCAGTCGGGGAAACGCCCGGAGGCAGCGGCGGGAGGCATGCGATGAAATGTCCGTTCTGCGGCGAGCAATCGACCCAGGTGACCGACACCCGGGAGAACGAGGATGCCGACATCGTTCGCAGGCGTCGGCGCTGCCTCGCCTGCGACAAGCGCTTCACCACCTACGAGCGCATCGATCTCAAGTTGCCGGTGGTGATCAAGCGCAACGGCAGCCGTACCGAATTCGATCGCGCCAAGCTCCTCGGCAGCATGAAGCTGGCGTTGCGCAAGCGGCCGGTCATGGCCGAGAGTGTCGACGCCGCGATCGGGCGCATCGAGGCACGCCTGCTGTCGCTCGGCGAGCGCGAGATCCCGAGCGAACGAATCGGCGAACTCGTGATGCGCGAACTGCGCAAGCTGGACAAGGTGGCCTACGTGCGCTTTGCTTCCGTCTATCGCAACTTCGAAGACGTGGACGGATTCTCGGAAGCCGTACGCGAAGTCACCCGCGGCCGCTCCCGCTCGAAGCGGAGCTGACGGCCAGATGACCGGCTTCACGGCCGAGGACCATCGCTTCATGGCCGCCGCGCTGGGGCAGGCGGAACTCGGTCTGGCCAGTACCAGCCCGAATCCGCGAGTCGGCTGTGTCATCGTGCGGGAAGGCCGAATCGTCGGCCAGGGCTGGCACGAACGCGCCGGTGAGGCCCATGCCGAAGTCCATGCCCTGCAGGCCGCAGGCGCGTTGGCCCACGGCGCCACGGTCTACGTGACCCTCGAACCCTGCGCCCACCACGGGCGAACACCGCCGTGCACCGAAGCGCTGATCAAGGCGGGCGTCGGCCGCGTCGTCGCCGCCATGCAGGACCCGAATCCGGCGGTATCGGGTCGGGGTCTTGCGCGCCTCGCCGACGCCGGCGTCGACACCGCCTGCGGGCTGATGGCGGAATCGGCCGAAGAGCTCAACTGCGGTTTCGTCTCGCGCATGCGACGAGGCCGCCCCTGGCTACGGCTCAAGTCCGCGGCCTCCCTCGACGGGCGCATCGCCCTCGCCAACGGCGTCAGCCAATGGATCAGCAGTGCCGCATCACGGGCGGATGCCCATCGCTGGCGCTCGCGCAGCTGCGCGATCCTGACCGGAGTCGGCACGGTACTGCATGACGACCCCCAGCTTACCGTCCGGACCGTGGACTGCGCGCGCCAGCCGATCAAGGTGGTCGTGGACTCCCACCTCCGCACGCCGCCGAGTGCCCGCCTGTTGGCAAGCGGGCGCGTGCTGGTGGCCTGTGCGCAGATGCCGCCGGAGCGGGCGGAAGCGCTGCAGGCACGCGGCGCCGAGATCCTGCACCTGCCCGACGAGGGTGGACGGGTCGATCTCTGGGCGGTGATGCGCGCGCTGGCAAATCAAGGGGTGAACGAGGTCCTCGGCGAGGCCGGACCGACCCTCGGGGGCGCATTGCTCAGTGGCGGCTGCGTCGATGAAATCCTGCTCTATGTAGCGCCGAAGATCCTCGGCGCCGGTGCCCGGCCACTGTTCGAGATGGCCGACCTCACCGCCCTCGACCAAGCGAACGACTGGCGACTGCACGACCTCCGACAGATCGACCGTGACCTGCGCCTGCGCCTGAGGCCGCAGGGCGACGACTGATCCCGCGGGTCGGCCGCGCTACTTGTATTCGCGCAGTTCCCGCGGCGTGTCGTCCCTGTCGCCGTGCGGATGGTGGTCGTAGACCTGGATATATACTTCGTTGGACTGCTTGATCAGTCGCTCGGGCGAGCGCAGGTTGTGGATCTGCGTGTCTTCGGCAAAGTAGATGAACGCCCGCATCAGCTTGACGAACAAGGAGTTGTCGAGGTGGAACCCGGCGTCGGTGAGGGCCTTCTCGAGGGACTCGAGGGAATACTCGAGAATCGAGTATTCGACGCAGATGGTGTCCGCCCTGGCCGATGGGCGGGCCGACAGGCCCTTCAGTGCCCGCAGTGCCGAACAGGCCTGCTCGACCTGGTTCGGCGGCAGCGGCCGAAAGCGGATCTCGCGCTGCTTCTGCAGGCCGGACACCCCGGTGCCGTGATTCTCCCCGTGCCGTCTGCCGGCGAGCTTGTAGGCCGTCTCGCGCCGCATATCGCCGATTCGTCCTCGGTGCCGCTCAGAGGCGGCTGTTCTGGATGATCTGCAGCCCCTTGAGGAGGTTCACCGCCTGCAGCAACTGGTGATCGTCCTTGCCCGCCATTTCGAAGCGCGCCGGTGCCTGGCTGCTTTCGTCCTTGCCATCGCCATCACCCTCGCCCGCCGCCGGCTGGCGCTTCTCGGCCTCGGCATCGCGGTCGTTTTCGAGGTGGCCCAGCAGGTCCGCCTCGCGGACGCGCTGGGTGGAATGAACGCCGGGGACCTCGTCGACCACGATATCGGGCTCGATGCCCTTGGCCTGGATCGAGCGACCACTCGGCGTGTAGTAACGTGCCGTCGTCAGCTTGATCGCCGAGCTGTTGTTGAGCGGAAGGATCGTCTGCACCGAGCCCTTGCCGAAGGTCTGGGTACCCATCACGATCGCGCGACGGTGGTCCTGCAGCGCGCCGGCCACGATTTCGGATGCAGAGGCCGAGCCACCGTTGACCAGCACGATCATCGGCACGTCCTTGACCCCGCTCGGCAGGCCACGCAGGAAATCATGGCTGGTACCGCGCAGGTAATCTTCGGGCGATGCGTTGTAACGGCGCTTGGCATCCTCCGTGCGACCGTCGGTAGACACCACCAGCGCGCCGGGCTCGAGGAAGGCCGCCGAAACGCCGACCGCCCCGTGCAGCAGACCGCCGGGATCGTTGCGCAGGTCCAGCACCAAGCCTTTCAGCGGCGCCTCCTTGTAGATACGGTTGAGGTGGTCGACCAGATAGCGGCCGGTGTTCTCCTGAAACTGGACGACCCGGACGTAGCCGTAGCCCGGCTCGATGACCTTGGACTTGACGCTCTGGACCTTGATCACCTCCCGCACGATCTTGACGACGACCGGCTTGGCCTCGCCCTTGCGCGCGATGGTCAGCGTGATTTCGGTCTTCGGCTTGCCACGCATGCGCTTGACCGCATCGGACAGGCTCATGCCCTTGACCGGTGTATCGTCGAGCTTGACGATCAGGTCGCCGGCCTTGACGCCGGCGCGGAAGGCCGGGGTGTCTTCGATCGGCGAAATCACCTTGACGAAGCCGTCTTCCATACCGACCTCGATCCCGAGGCCGCCGAACTCGCCCTGGGTGCCGACCTGAAGGTCCTTGAAGGCGTCCGCGTCGAGATAGGCCGAATGCGGGTCCAGGCCCGACAGCATGCCGCTGATCGCCTGGGTGATCAGCTTCTTGTCCTCGACCTGTTCGACATATCCCTGCTTGACGGCGTTGAAGACGTCGGCGAAGGCACGGAGTTCTTCCACCGGCAGCGGCAGGCTGCTGACGCGCTCCGCCTGTGCCGTGAGGTTGAGACTGATCAGGACGCCGGCACATACCCCGGTCATCACCAGTCCGATCTTTTGCAGCCTGCTACCCATGTGTACGCCACTCCGTCCTGTGCGGGCCTCGGCCCGCCGCTACGCTGTCTCACCGAAACGTTTCACCGGCGTACCCATTTCAACGGATTTACCGGTTCGCCGCGGTGACGGATTTCAAAGTATAAACCCGATTCCTGGCTGCCTTCGTCGATCCCGACGCTGGCGATCGCCTCGCCGCCCAGAACCTTCTGGCCGAGGCGCGCGATCAGGATATCGTTGTTGCCATACACGGTCATGTAGGCCTTGCCGTGGTCGATGATCACGAGATTGCCGAATCCTCGCAGCCAATCCGCAAACACGACCTCGCCCGGCGCCACCGCCCGTACCTCGGCGCCTTCCCTGGCTCGGATGAAGACACCCTTCCAGATCGCCCCGCCGTTGGCCCGGGGTTCGCCAAATCGACCGACCATGGCCCCCGTCAACGGTGGGTCGAGACGCCCCTTGAGCCGGCGAAACGGCAAGTTGTCCGGCGTTTGCACGACCTGGCGATCGAGCATCGCGATCACGGGTTCCCGCGACGATTGACCATCGCCCCCACGGCTCGGTTCCGGTGCGGCGCCGACCGGCGGCTGCGGCGCGACCGTCGGCGCCGACGCCTGCTCGCGGGCCAGTTCCTCGAGGCCGACGATGAGGCGCCCGAGCCGCTGCTCGTCCAGCCGCAGACTCGACACCTCGCGCTTCTGGGTCTTGATGCGCGACGCCAGCTCCGCCGCCAGCTTCTTGTAGCGCGCGCGCGATTTCGTCAATTCGCGCTGCTCGCGCCGCTGCTGTTCCGACAGTGCCGCCAGCGCCTCGCTACGGCGGCCGATCCGCTGCGCCACATCGCCGAGCATCGCCACATCGCGGCGCTGATCGTCGATCAGCGACAGGTTGGCGGCACCGATGCGCTGCAGGTAGTAACCGTCACGGGCGACCTGATTGGGGTCGCGGCTCGCCAGGAAATCGGCCAAGCGGGCCTCGCCGCCGCCAACGTAATAGTCGTGCAGCCAGCGGGCGAGCCGCACCCGCCGTGCCTCGATGCGCACTTCGAGCGCAGCGCGCTCTTCTTGAAAGCGCGCCAGTTCCGACGTCACCGCCGACTGCTGGCGGCGGGTCTGGCGCAACTTGCGGCCGATCTCCGACAACGCCCGACCGGCCCGGGCAAGGGAGGATGCCGCCTTGTCATGGTGCTTCTCGTCCCGCTCTAGCGCACGCTGGATTCCGTCGATGCGCTGCTGCAGGCGTCCGAGTTCCGTCCGCGAACGGCGGATCTCGCCGTCGTCCGCGATCGCGCTGCCCGACACCATCAGGCTCAGCACCGACAAGCAGGCGACCAGCAACGGACGAGCGGCCGGCGGGGCGAACCGGATGCCCTCGGCGACAGTCGGGAACCTGCGCGGACGGGTCATGCCCGGCCGGCGCCGTGCGCGAGTGGCGGCAACGCGAGAATCGGGCTAGGCCGCCTTGCCCTGGCCCGCGACCGCCGCCTGGGCCGCCTTGATCGTGTCTTCGTCTGCCAGGTAGTAGCTGCGGATCGGTCGCACGTTTTGGTCGAGCTCATAGACGAGCGGCTGCGCGGTCGGAATGTTGAGGCCGACGATGTCCTGGTCCGAAACGCCGTCGAGATACTTGATCAGCGCCCTCAGACTGTTGCCGTGGGCGGTCACCAGCACCCGCCGCCCTGCCAGGATCTGGGGCACGATCACGGTTTCCCAGTAGGGAACCGCACGCGCGACCGTATCCTTCAGGCATTCGGTGCGCGGGAACGCCGCCTGCGGCAACGACCCGTACCGCGGATCGTCATCGGTGATGCGCTCGTCGCCGGCTTCCAGGGCGGGCGGTGGCGTATCGTAGGAGCGACGCCACACCAGCACCTGCTCGTCGCCGAACTTGGCGGCCGTCTCGGCCTTGTTGAGGCCCTGCAGCGCGCCGTAGTGGCGTTCGTTCAGCCGCCAGCTGTGCTCGACCGGCAGCCACAACGCATCGAGTTCCTCGAGCACGATGTTGAGGGTCTTGTTGGCGCGCTTCAGCACCGAAGTGTAGGCGAGGTCGAAGGCGTATCCTTCCTGGCGCAGCAGGCGACCGGCGGCACGTGCCTCGTCGATGCCGGTTTCGGTCAGGTCCACGTCGGTCCAGCCCGTGAATCGGTTTTCCTTGTTCCAGGTGGATTCGCCGTGACGCAATAGAACGATCTTGTACATGGGAGAAGAGGTGGTTTCGGATTGAAATTACTGGATTGGTGGCCGGTTTCGGCGCCCCGCGACGCGAGGCGTAGGCCGCCGAAAAGTGATATTTTATAGGAAGAGTTCGACCGCTGCGGTCAAGAGCACGGCAAAGTGAATAAAGCCATCATCGACCTGATCGACAAGAAGGAGCACATCGAGACCGCGGCGCGGGCGCTCAAGGCGATTTCGCATCCGCTGCGGCTCAAGATCCTGTGCGTGGTCGGCGATGCCGAGGCCTGCGTGCAGGAGATCGTCGAGGCTGTCGGCACCTCTCAGAGCAACATTTCCCAGCATCTCGCCATCCTTCGCGACAAGGGTGTCCTGCGCACCCGCAAGGACGCCAACCGGGTCTATTACCGGGTCGGCGACCAGCGCACACTCCAGCTCATCGTTCTGATGCGCGAGGTATTCTGCGGCGTACCGCCGGAAAAGCGGTAGCCCGGCAACGGAGTCCCGATTGGAATTTCTTCAGCAAAACTGGCCTTGGGCCGCGCTCGCTGTCGCCAGCGGCGGCATGCTGCTGTTTCAGGTGATCAAGGGCAAGAGCCCGGACGAACTCGATCCGATCACCGCCACCCTCAAGATCAACCGCGAGGACGCGCTCGTGGTCGACGTGCGCAGCGCCGACGAATATCGTCAGGGCCACATTCCGAACGCCCGCCACATCCCGCTGGCGGATCTCGAAAAGCGCAGTGCGGAGCTGGCCAAGGACGACAAGCCGGTAATCCTGTGCTGTGCCACCGGCGCACGTTCCGGATTGGCGCTGGCGACCCTGCGCAAGGCCGGCATCTCTTCCGTCTTCAACCTCAGTGGTGGCCTCCAGGCCTGGGAGCGGGCAGGCCACCCGCTGGCGCGCGGCAAGCGCAAGAAATGAGCGCCCGCGTTCGCATGTATGCCACCGCCACCTGCCCTTTCTGCCTGCGCGCAGAGGGTCTGTTGCGGCGCAAAGGGGCAGACATCGAGAAGATCCGAGTGGACCTCGACCCTTCCTTGCGCGACGAGATGGTCGCGCGGACCGGGCGCCGCACGGTACCGCAGATCTTCATCGGCGAACGACACATCGGCGGCTGCGACGATCTGCACGAACTCGACCACGCCGGCGGACTGGATCCGCTACTCGCCGGGACCGACTGAATCCGGCCCCGAAAACACCGCACTTATCCACACAGGTAGGACCCATGGCTGAAAACAACCAACCCGTATTCACGATCGAAAAGCTCTACGTCAAGGACCTTTCGGTCGAGGTACCGAACGCACCGCAGGTCTTCCTCGAGCGCGAGACGCCCCAGATCAACGTCCAGCTGCGCACCGACGGCAAGCAGGTCGGCGAGGGCGTGTACGAGGTTGTGCTGACCGTGACCGTGGCCGCCAAACTGCCCGAAGACAAGAATGTGTTCCTGGTCGAAGTCTCCCAGGGTGGGTTGTTCCAGATCCGTAACGTGCCGCAAGACGACCTCGAGCCGATCATGATGATCGGCTGCGCCAACATCCTGTTCCCGTACGCCCGCGAGACCGTGTCCGACGCCGTCACCCGCGCCGGCTTCCAGCCGGTGCTGCTGACCCCGGTGAATTTCGAGGCGCTGTACCAGTCACGCAAGCAACAGGGCCAGCAAGCCGAGGGCGGCGCCGCCGACGCGGCCCAGCCGGCACCCGAAACTCCGGTTCAGTGATGCCGGGACGCAGCTTCGCGGCGCTTGCCGCCGCTCTGGCGCTCAGTTCGGCGGCGAGCGCCGCCGAGTTCAAATCCGCGCTCTCCGCGGCGATCTCCTACGATTCGCCGTCCGAGCGCGGACGCAAGATCGCGATCATCCTGGCGGGCACGCCGGTCGAAGTCATCGTCGGCCTCGACCGCTGGCTGAAGGTGCGTGACGTCACCGGCGCGATCAACTGGGTCGAGCGCCGGCTGCTCAGCGACCGCCGGACGGTACTCGCCAACGTGGATCGCCTGGTCGTGCGCAACGAGGCATCGACGGCGGCACCGCCGAGCTTCGAGGCAGAGCGCAACGTGGTGCTGGAATTGCTGGAAGGACCCCGCTTCGGCTGGATCAAGGTGCGCCACCAGGACGGCGACACGGGCTACGCCCGGGCCGTCGAGGTCTGGGGACTGTAGCCGCGTGCGGATCGGAGTCTTCGGTGCGGGCGCCTGGGGCACGGCGTTGGCGCTCGCCTACTGCCGGGAGCATCAGGTCACGCTGTGGTCCTGGCGCGAAGAAGAAGTGGCCGAGCTGCGTCGCGACCGGGAAAACCGACGTTACCTGCCGGGCGTCGCACTTCCTCCGTCCCTGGCGCTGACCGCCGATTTCGAAGATGCGGCGAAGAACGCCGCGGTACACCTCATCGTCACCCCGCTCTCCGGCCTTCGCGCGACGGTCAGACACCTCAAGCAGGTCGCCCCGGGAGTGCCGACCCTTTGGGCATGCAAAGGCTTCGAAGCCGAGTCCGCGCGCCTGCCCCACGAAATCGTGCACGAAGAGCTCGGTGAGGACGCGCCCTGCGGGGCACTCACCGGTCCGAGTTTTGCCGCCGAGGTGGCGCGCCAGATGCCGACCGCGATCACGCTGGCATCGAACCGCGAAGGATTCGCCGAGCACTGGATCCAGCAGTTGCACCAGCCGACGCTGCGCCTGTACGCGAACAGCGACGTGGTCGGCGCCGAAGTCGGCGGTGCAGTAAAGAATGTGATGGCGATCGCCGCCGGCATCTCGGACGGCATGGGTTTCGGTCTCAACGCGCGGGCCGCGCTGATCACGCGGGGGCTGGCCGAGATGTCTCGGCTCGGCGTCGCCCTGGGCGGACGACAGGAAACGTTCATGGGGCTCGCCGGCATGGGTGATCTGATCCTGACCTGCACCGGCGACCTGTCGCGCAACCGCCGGGTCGGGCTGGCGCTGGCCGAGGGCAAGACCCTGGATCAGATCCTGACCGAACTGGGTCACGTCGCCGAAGGTGTCAGCACAGCCCGTGTGGTGGGCCGGCTGGCCGGCCGGCACGACGTCGAAATGCCCATCTGCGAGGCGGTCAACGCGATCCTCTACCAGGGATCGGACGCCCGCAACGCGGTGGCCGACCTGCTGGCGAGGGATCCCAAGCCGGAGTGAACGGCGGGGTCGGCTACCCGCGGTCGACGCTGCCCGCGAAATCGATCTGGCGCCAGGCTTCGAACAACACCACCGCCACCGCGTTGGACAGGTTGAGGCTGCGACTGTCCGGTGCCATCGGCAGGCGCAGGCGCCGCCGCTCATCGAATTGCTGCAGTACTTCGTCGCCCAAGCCGCTGGTCTCGGAACCGAACAGCATCGCGTCCCCAGGCCGGAACGTCGCCTGGTCGTAGCGGCGACTGCCGCGAGTCGTCAAAGCGAAGCAGCGAGCATCCCCGAGCGTGGCGAGGCACGCCACGAGGTCGTCGTGGACGCTGACCCGGGCGAGGTCGTGGTAATCCAGCCCGGCCCTCGCCAACGCACGGTCGTCCATCGAAAAGCCGAGGGGACGCACCAGGTGCAAATGGGCACCGGAGTTCGCAGCGAGGCGGATGATGTTGCCGGTATTGGGCGGAATTTCGGGCCGGTGCAGGATCAGATGGAACATGGTGATGGAGGATCGAAGTTCAAAACGACTGCGGTGTCCGGGCCACCACGAGATTGACCACGCGGCTCGCACCGGCGCGGCGCAATTCCAGCGCCAGGGCGTCGAGGGTCGCGCCCGTGGTCATGACGTCATCGACCACCAGCACATGCCGCCTCGCCAGATCGACCTCAACCTGGAAGGCCCGGTGCACATTGCGCCGCCGGGCCCGCGCATCGAGACCGGCCTGGGCGCGCGTCGGCCGTCGCCGCGAGACGCCTTCGCGCAACAACGGCAGCCCGTTTCGCGTGAGCGGCCGAGCGAGCTCGAGCGACTGGTTGAAGCCGCGCTCCCGCAGGCGCTGAGCATGAAGCGGCACCGGCAATACGACATCCCAAGCGCTGCCGGCCACCGCCACCAGGCGTTTGCCGAGCCATCCCGCGAGATCGAGGGCCGTACGGTACTTCAGCGCATGGATCAGTTGGCCGACCGGAAAGCCATAGTCGTAGGCAGCCAGGGTGGCATCGAATGCGGGCGGATGCACGATACAGCGCGCGCAGATCCTACCACCGGTGCCGGGCAAGGCGCAGGTCGGGCACGCGCCCGCGCCCTGCCAGCGCGGCAGCACCGCGACGCAGGCCGGACACAGCACATCGAAGTCGCCCTCGGCACCGCACAGGAAACATTCGGCCGGAATCAGGCGCAGAATGGCGCGACGGGCGGCTTCTCGAATCGGGGAGATCAAGTTTGACAAAGACTCGTCCAATCCGGGAACATCCGTAATTTTGAATTATTGAACCCACGCAAAGGTGGTTGCCCATGAATTCTTCCGAGGCGACGGTTGTCGTACATTCCCGCGGAGCGCGCTCGGCGGACGAATCCCAACGCTGGAGCGTCGACCAGGTCGAGGCTCTGCTGCGAATGCCCTTCAACGATCTGCTCTTTCGCGCCCAGCAAGTGCACCGCGCGCATTTTGACCCCAATGCGGTCCAGCGATCCACCCTGCTGTCGATCAAGACCGGTGGCTGCTCGGAGGACTGCGGATATTGTTCCCAGTCGGCCCGGCGTGATAGCGGTGTCGATGCCGAGCCCCTGATGGCGCTCGACGAAGTCATCGAAACGGCACGTGCCGCCAAGCGCAAGGGTGCCAGCCGATTTTGCATGGGCGCCGCGTGGCGCGGCCCCAAGGAGCGGGATCTGGACGCGGTGGTGGAAATGGTCCGCGAAGTCAAGCAGCTCGGGCTGGAAACCTGCGTGACCCTGGGCATGCTCAGAAACGGTCAGGCCGAGCGCCTGAAGGCTGCCGGCCTCGACTACTACAACCACAATATCGACACGGCCCCCGAACACTACGACAAGGTGATCACCACCCATAGTCTGCTCGATCGACTGAAGACACTCGAGAAAGTACGGGCTGCGGGGATCAAGGTCTGCAGCGGCGGCATCGTCGGTATGGGCGAAGGCCGCCGCGGTCGCGCCGCGATGATCGCGGAGCTGGCCAACATGGACACGCCACCGGAATCGGTGCCGATCAACAGTCTGGTGCAGATCGAGGGAACGCCCCTGGCCGGCGCCGAAGCGGTCGACGGCCTGGACTTCGTGCGCACCATCGCCGCGGCACGGATCACGATGCCGACCAGCGTCGTCCGGCTGTCGGCCGGTCGTAGCGAGATGAGCGACGAACTGCAGGCACTGTGCTTTCTTGCCGGCGCAAATTCGATCTTCTACGGCGATCGCCTGCTGACCACCGACAATCCGGATGCCGACCACGACCAGTTGCTGTTCGACAAGCTCGGCCTGACCGGAGTCTGATGGCAGCGTCCGACGACTACCGTATCGACCGTGGCGTCGTGCGCCGCAACGGCCGGCGCCACGCCGCCGCCACGGCGAGCCATGATGCGGTCGTTCGCGAGGTGGCGGCACGAATGGACGAGCGCCTCGACTACATCCGGCTGGCACCGCGGCGGATTCTGGACCTGGGCTGCGGCACAGGCGCGGATCGCGCGCGCCTTCAGGCCCGCTATCGCGACAGCCACGTGGTGGGTGCGGATGCCTGCGAAGCCCTGCTCGCACCCGTACGCCGCCGAGGACTGATCGGCCGCCTGCTCGGCAACCGTCCGCCGGTGGTCGCGGCCGACGCCATCGCACTCCCATTCCCGCGGTCGAGCTTCGGCATGGTCTGGTCGAACCTCATGCTGCAATGGCTCGACGACCCGGCCCCTGCCCTGGCCGAGGTGCACCGCGTGCTGGAAACCGACGGCATGGTGATGTTTTCGACCTTGGGGCCCGATTCGCTGCAGGAGCTGCGCCAAGCCTTTCCGGAGCACTCGGTGCACCGCTTCATCGACATGCACGACATCGGCGACGCCCTGCTGCGTGCAGGGTTCGGCGATCCGGTGATGGACATGCAGATGCTCACCGTCACCTATGCCGAAATCGACACCCTGCTCGCCGAGTTGCGTGGCAGTGGCAGCGCCAACGCCCGCACCGACCGTCCGCGGGGTCTGATCGGCACCCGCGCATGGCAGGCACGGTTGGCACGGCTCGAAGCGGGCAGGCACGACGCAGTCCTGCCCATCACCCTCGAACTGGTCTTCGGCCATGCCTGGAAGCAGGCGCCCAAGGCCGACGAGCAGGGACGCCCCGTGATCCGCTTTCACCCGGCCAAGCCTTGAATCCGGCGCCCTTCGCGAATCCATCGCCGGCCACGAACCCGGCACCGGTGTGGCTGTTCGATCTCGACAACACGCTGCACGACGCCAGCCACGCGATCTTTCCACAGATCAACCGCGCCATGACCGAGTACATCGAGCGCCATCTGGCCGTCGACCGAGCGGCCGCCCACGCCCTGCGGGAGCGTTACTGGCGCCACTACGGCGCGACCATGACCGGACTGGTCAAGCACCACGGCATCACGGCCCGCCATTTCCTGCACGAAACCCATCGACTCGCCGATTTGCATCGCCTGTTGGCCTACGACCGTCGCATCGGCCGCCTGCTCCGCTGCCTGCCGGGCCGCCGCGTGGTGTTCTCCAACGGTCCCCGGGACTACGCGATCCAGGTGCTGGCCGCAATGCGATTGCTGGACGTGTTCGAGCGGGTCTTCGCGATCGAGGACATGGGCTACCAGCCCAAGCCCGGCACGGCGGCCTTCCGCCGCCTGCTGGGGCAACTGCGCCTGGCCCCCCGCCAGTGCATCCTGGTCGAGGACAGCGAAGCCAACCTGCGGCCGGCGAAGCGCCTCGGAATGCGAACCGTCTGGATCAGCCGGGCCCTGCGCAAGCCACCCCATGTGGACCTGCGACTGGCTAGCGTCTCCGAGCTGGCCCGCCACGCACGGACCGCCCTCGGCCCGCTGGCGAATCGGGCGCGCTACCGTCCGTGAGGCTGCACCCCGGGGCCCGGTCCGGCAGCTACCTGCCGAGGGCCCTCGCCGCATCCAGGGCGAAGTAGGTGAGAATGCCGTCCGCGCCGGCACGCTTGAAGCACAGCAGGGCTTCGAGCATGCAGGCCTCCTCCGACAACCATCCGTTGGCGGCGGCGGCCTTCAGCATCGCGTATTCGCCGCTGACCTGGTAGGCGTAGGTCGGCACCTGCAGCTCAGCCTTGACGCGCCGCACGATGTCCAGGTACGGCATGCCGGGCTTGACCATGAACATGTCGGCGCCTTCGGCGATGTCGAGCGCGACCTCGCGCACGGCTTCGTCCGAATTCGCGGGGTCCATCTGATACGTGTATTTGTTGCCCGCACCGAGATTGGCGGCAGAGCCGACGGCGTCGCGGAAGGGCCCGTAATAGCTCGACGCGTACTTCGCCGAATAGGCCAGGATCCGAGTGTGGATGTGGCCCCCGCCGTCGAGTTCGGCGCGGATGCGTCCAATCCGCCCGTCCATCATGTCCGACGGCGCCACCACATCGGCACCCGCTTCGGCGTGGCTCCGCGCCTGACGGGCCAGCGCTTCGAGGGTTTCGTCGTTGAGCACGTAGGCACGCGGATCCTCGGGGTCGATCAGCCCATCCTGGCCGTGGCTGGTATAGGGGTCCAGCGCCACATCGGTGATGACACCCAGCTCCGGAAAGCGCGCCTTGAGCGCCTGCACGGTGCGCTGCACCAGGCCGTCCGGATTCCACGCCTCCTCGGCGCCGTCACTCTTCTTCGCCGTTTCCACCACCGGGAACAGCGCGAGCGCCGGCACACCCAGTTCGCAAGCCTGTTCCGCAAGCTGCAACAGACCGTCGATCGACACCCGTGACACGCCAGGCATCGATGGCACGCCCTCGACCGCATTGTGGCCGTCGAGCACGAATACCGGGTAGATCAGGTCGCTGGCGGTCAGTACGTGCTCCTGCATCAGTCGGCGTGAAAACGCATCGCGGCGCATCCGCCGCATGCGTGCCGAAGGGAAAGCGGGCGTGGGTCTCATGCGGGTCCTCTTTGCATCGAATTGAAATCCTGGGAACTTCGCCGGGGCGCCACCATCTGACCGATCAGATGGTGCTGAGCCGTCTCCCGCTTCACCTCCCTGAGCGGGTGCCTTAATCTCCAATTAAGGCATTTCAACCCCTGGCAACCTCCCCTTTTGCCAGGGGTTTTCTTTTGTCGACGGCACTGTCGGCGGACGCCAGACCGAGCCATCCGGCCACCACCTGCTCGACCTCCTCGCGCCCGCTCTTCTTGAGGCTCGAAAACATCTGGCAGGTCACCTGCCCGCCCCATTCCGCCAGCGCCGTGCGCACCTGGGCGAGTGTCCTTGCCGCCTCGCTGCGGGTCAGCTTGTCGGCCTTGGTCAAC
Source organism: Rhodocyclaceae bacterium (assembly GCA_020445785.1). Taxonomy (GTDB): domain Bacteria; phylum Pseudomonadota; class Gammaproteobacteria; order Burkholderiales; family Rhodocyclaceae; genus Cognatazoarcus. Next base: position 1,803 of record JAGRFZ010000039.1, on the reverse strand, counting down.
AACACGTGCACCGGCCGCCCCCCCGGACGAAACCAGTCCAGCATCTGACGATCGAGCGGCTTCAGCGGATGGCGGGCATCCATGATCAACACCATTCCTGCCAGATTCGGCCGGGTGCATAGGTAGCGTTCGAGCAACCCCTGCCACTGGATCCGTACCTTCTCCGGAACCTCCGCATACCCGTAGCCGGGCAGATCGACCAGGGCCGAACCGTCACGCAAGCGGAAGAAATTGATCAATTGGGTACGCCCCGGCGTCTTCGACACGAATGCGAGCCGCGTATGACGAGCCAGGGTGTTGATGGCGCTCGACTTGCCGGCATTGGAGCGACCGGCGAAGGCGATCTCCAGCCCGGCCGGCGCCGGCAGGCCCGCCGGGTCCGCTACCGACACTTCGAATTGCGCGTTCTGGAACAAGGACATCGGAGCTCGCCGTGACGGCCCGCCCGTACTCGAAAACCGGGCCAAAGGGCAGGAAAAATGTTCTTCAGTGGTATAGAATAGCTGGTTTGAAATATCCCTTCACGGCTTTCGAGGACATCATGATCAAGCGTACATTGCTGCTCTCCATGGTTCTGGCCTCCGGCGCAGCGATCGCCGAGGGCGATCCCGCCAAGGCCAAGCAGACGGCTGAGACGATTTGCGCCGGCTGCCATATGGCGGACGGAAACAGCATGCTGCCGGCGAACCCGAAGTTGGCCGGCCAGGTCGAGGAATACCTCTACAAGCAGCTGGTGGACTTCAAGAGCGGCGATCGCGCCAGCCCGGTGATGGGTGCCATGGTGGCGACCCTGAGCGAAGACGACATGAAGGACCTGGCTGCCTACTTCGCCGGCCAGTCCCTCAAGCCCGAATCGGCACGCAATACGGACTCCCTCGCGGCTGGCCAGAAGATGTGGCGTGCCGGAGACATGAGCAAGGGCATCCCCGCCTGTGCCGGCTGCCACGGCCCTGCCGGTGCCGGCCTGCCCGCGCAGTTTCCCGCCCTGTCCGGTCAGTTTGCCGAGTACATCGAGACCCAGGTCAAGGCCTTCCGCGCCGGCGATCGGGCCAATGACCCCAGCCGCATGATGCGTGACATCGCAATCAAGATGACCGATCCCGAAATCGCCGCGGTGTCCGACTACGCCGCGGGCCTGCGCCACCAGGGCCAGTAGCCGGGCCGCAACCGCCGGACCACCCGAAAAGAGCGCCCCGGACAACCGGGGCGCTTTCTTTTGCACGACGGCCCGGGGTGTCAGGCGCAGAGGACCATCGAAATCGCTTCCGGACCGGTCGCCGGCGAGACGCCCGGCCGAGCCGACCGGCGCCGCGCCGACTACCGCAGCATGCCCGGCAACATGCCCTTCATGCCGCGCATCATCTTCTGCATGCCACCCTTCGAAAACTGCTTCATGACCTTCTGCGTCTGCCCGAACTGATTCAGCAGACGATTGACCTCCTGCACGCTGACACCGGCGCCGGCAGCGATGCGGCGCTTGCGTGAGGCCTTCAGGATTTCCGGCTTGGCTCGCTCGAGGGGCGTCATCGAGTCGATGATGCCCTCGATGCGACCGATCGCCTTTTCCTCGACGCCACCCTGCAATTGTCCCGCTGCCTGGGCGAACTGCGCCGGCAGCTTCTCCAGCAGCGAGCCGATGCCACCCATCTTGCGCATCTGGACCAGTTGCTCGCGAAAGTCGTTGAGGTCGAAGCCCTTACCGGTCTTGAGTTTCTGCGCGAACTGGCGGGCCTTCTCCTCGTCGACCCCGCGCCGGGCCTCCTCCACCAGGCCGAGGATGTCGCCCATGCCGAGAATGCGCGA
>JAGRFZ010000163.1:27345-30288 GCA_020445785.1 Rhodocyclaceae bacterium | reverse complement strand
CGAAATACTCGACCGCGTTCTCCGGCAGGAACTCGCGGAACTCGGCATAGAGTTGCGCAGCCAGCGTCTTGTTGGGGGCGAGCACCAGCGCCGGCCGGCCGAGCCGGGCGATGACGTTGGCCATGGTGTAGGTCTTGCCCGAGCCGGTGACGCCGAGCAGGGTCTGGTACAGCAGCCCGTCCTCGATGCCCTCGGCCAGTTGGCGGATCGCCTCGGGCTGGTCGCCGGCGGGCGGAAACGGTTGGTGCAGGCGGAAGGGGCTGCCCTCGAACACGACCACGTGCGACGCATCCATCAGGTCGCATCTCCGAAGTCGCAAAGCTGCTGCCATTCGCGGCGCTCTTCGGTGGCGGTGGCATAGTGCACCGCCTCGTCCGCCCCCATCGCCGCATAGCTCTCGATCAGGCGTTTGGCGTGGGCCGGATCGGGCAGCACCGGGCCCAGATAGACCACGTGTCCGGCACGCCGGATCAGCAGGGTGGGAAAGGTCTCGATGTCGAGGTCGCCGACGATGTCGGCATCGTCCTCGACGTCGTACCAGACGAATTGCGTACCCGCAAACGCCTCGCCCAGACGACGGTACGCCGGCGCATAGTCGCGGCAGGTGCCGCACCAATCCGCGCACAGGCAGGTCACCGACAAGTCTGCGGGAATCGTCACCAAATCGGACTCCAGAGGGATCGTGCCGGCACCACTGCCGGTCCGCGGGAAGAACGAATTATAAGCTGGCTGCGGCCCCCGCCGCCGCCGCCACCCCGGCGGCCACCGAATGCTAGAATGCCTCGGTTTTGTCCGTGTTCCGAACCGGCCTTTTCCTGGAGATTCCATGACCGCTTCGATCTTCGCCGCCGTCGAGATGGCGCCCCGCGACCCGATCCTTGGCCTGAACGAGGCATTCGCCGCCGACAGCCGCACCGACAAGGCCAACCTCGGCGTCGGCGTCTATTACGACGACTCCGGCAAGATCCCCCTGTTGGCCGCGGTCGCCCGGGCGGAACAGGCCCGTCTCGAGACCCGCCCGCCGCGCGGCTACCAGCCGATCGACGGTAACCCGTCCTACAACAAGGGCGTACAGAATCTGCTGTTCGGCGCCGGCTCGCCGCTGCTCGCCGAGGGCCGGGTCGCGACCTTCCAGGCCTTGGGCGGCACCGGCGCGCTCAAGGTCGGCGCCGACTATCTGCGCCAGTTGCTGCCCCACGCCACGGTCTATATTTCGGACCCGAGTTGGGAAAACCACCGGGCGATCTTCGAAGGCTCCGGCTTCCGGGTCGACAGCTATCCCTATTACGACGCCGCCACCCGCGGCGTCGATTTCGCCGCGATGCAGGACAAATTGCTGGCCCTGCCGGCCGGCTCGATCGTGCTGCTGCACGCGTGCTGCCACAATCCCACCGGCGCCGATCTCGACGACGGCCAGTGGCAGCAGGTGGTCGAGGCCTGCCGCGCCCGCTCGCTGGTGCCGTTTCTCGACATGGCCTACCAGGGTTTCGCCGAGGGCATCGATGCCGACGCCGTCGCAGTGCGGGCATTGACCGCCAGCGGCCTGCAGTTCATTGTCGCCAGCTCTTTCTCCAAGTCCTTTTCGCTGTACGGCGAGCGTGTCGGAGCACTTTCGATCGTCACCGCCAACGCCGACGAGAGCAAGCGCGTGACCTCCCAGGTCAAGCGCGTGATCCGCGCCAACTACTCGAACCCGCCGATCCACGGCGGGGCGATCGTCGCTGCGGTGCTGGGATCGGCCGAACTGCGTCAGATGTGGGAGGACGAATTGGCCGGCATGCGGGACCGTATCCGCGACATGCGTACCGGTCTCGTCGACAAGATCGCCGAGCGCGGCGTCGACCAGGATTTCTCCTTCGTCATCAAGCAGCGCGGCATGTTCTCCTACACCGGCCTGACCGCGACGCAGGTCGAGCGCATGGCGAACGAATTCGGCGTCTACGCGGTCGCCACCGGGCGCATCTGCCTGGCGGCGCTCAACTCGCACAACATCGACCACGTCGCCGACGCGATCGCAGCCGTCGTCTAGGGCTGAGCGTGCCAGCCGGGCGCCCATCCGAGGCGGGCCAGGGCCCGCCTTTCTTGCGCCGGCGACACGGCCGAGCCGTCGCATTCGCCCGGCGGTGCGGCGGCGTCGCGCGCGGACACCGGCATTGCATGGCTTACGGTATAGTCCCGGGTTTCGCCGACCTACCGGAGCTGCTGCATGGACGCCGAACGCATCAACACCATCGCCGAGACCATCGACGACCTCAAGACCCGGGGCCAGCAGCTACGGAGGTATCTTTGACTACGCCGAAAAGGCGACTCAGTTAGAGGAAGTCAATCGCGCGCTGGAAGACCCGGCGGTCTGGAACGACGCGGCCCGCGCCCAGGAGCTCGGCAAGGAAAAGTCCCAGCTCGAGAAGGTCGTGGTGACGCTCGACGAGATCGGGCAGCAGTCTGCCGATCTGCGGGAACTGTTCGATCTGGCCGAAGCCGAGGACGACGAAGACACCCTGGCGGCGGTCGAGGCCGATCTCGACGATCTCGAAGGCAAGGTCGCCGAACTCGAGTTCCGCCGGATGTTCTCCAACCCCCTCGACCCGAGCCCGTGCTTCATCGAGATCCAGGCCGGCGCCGGCGGCACCGAGGCCCAGGACTGGGCCGGCATGCTCGAGCGCATGTACCTGCGCTACTGCGAGCGCAAGGGCTTCGGCACCGAACTGCTGGAGGAATCGGAAGGCGAGGTGGCCGGCATCAAGAGCGCCACGATCAAGGTGGATGGAGAGTACGCCTATGGTTTCCTGCGCACCGAGACCGGCATCCACCGGCTGGTACGCAAGTCGCCCTTCGACTCCAACGCCCGCCGCCATACCAGCTTCTGCTCGGTGTTCGTCTACCCCGAGGTGGACGACTCGATCGAGATCGAAGTCAATCCGGCCGACGTGCGCACCGACACCT
>JAGRFZ010000163.1:0-27323 GCA_020445785.1 Rhodocyclaceae bacterium | reverse complement strand
CACATCAACAAGACCGATTCGGCGGTCCGCCTGACCCACATCCCGTCCGGCATCGTCGTCCAATGCCAGAACGACCGCTCCCAGCATCGCAACCGCGACGAAGCCTGGAAGATGCTGCGCGCACGTCTGTACGAAATGGAGCTGCGCAAGCGCCAGAGCGAACAGCAGCAGCTCGAGGACGCCAAGAGCGACATCGGTTGGGGTCACCAGATCCGCTCCTACGTGCTCGACCAGAGCCGCATCAAGGACCTGCGCACCAGCTTCGAGGTCGGCAACACCCAATCGGTGCTCGACGGCGACCTGGACGGCTTCATCCAGGCCAGCCTCAAGCAGGGCGTCTGACCGAGGCCTGCCGACACCCATGCTGGAAGCCGACCTGTCGGAGGTCCTCGCCCCCGGGGTTCATGCCGACGACGTACCCGAGCTGTCGCCGCTGCTCGCCGCCCGCGACGTGCTCGGCAGCTTCATCTCGCTGTTTCGCGGCTCCGACACCGAGGTCCTGCTGCGCCTGCTGGTGTTGCGGGAGATCGGTCAGCAAGCCGAATCACCCCGATGGACCCCCGATGGCCTGCGCCAGCGGTTTCCCTATCTCGACCCGGTCAAGCTCGAGACCGTGCTCAAGCGCCTGCGTGAGCACGAGTTGCTGCTGTTCGGCGACGACGGCCAGTACCGCCTCGGCGATCTCGGCCGCAATGCCGTCGCCGCCCTGTCTACCCTGCTCCAGTTCGCCGCCGAGGAGGATGCCGAACTCGGCTTCCTGACCGCCCAGTTGGCCGGCCTGCAGGCCACCGGCAGCATCACGCCGGAATCCCTCGGCCACCTGCTCGGCAAGCTCAACGACTTGTCGCTCCACTTCGAAGACGCGATCGCCTCCGGCTCGGAGTTCCGCATCGTCGACGCCCGTCGCCGGCTGGCGGCCAACGGCCGCTGGCTCGACCGGGGCACCGGCCTGTTGCGCCAGTTGCTGGCCGACCCCGAGGTCGACTTCGAGATCGCCCGCGTCGCCCAACGCATCGGCCTGGCCCAGTCCCGCCTGGCGCGGGTGGACGCGGCCTTCCAGCGGGCGCTGAACAAGATCGAGTCGCAGCGGGTCACGCTGGGGGCCTCCGGCGTGTCGTCGTCGGACGTCTCCGCCTGGCTGCGCAGCCTGTCCGCGGAGCGGCTGGCGGCATTGGCCAGCGCGGCGGTGGCCATGCCGCCGCAGCCGGCCCTGCTGGCCGGCGGCCACGAGTTGCTGGACCGGGCGGAAGCCGTCCTCTCGGACGAAGTGCGGCGGGCCGAGGCCGACTTCACGCTGCCGAGCGCCGACCCTACCGATGTCTCCGCCGCGCCCGAGGTCGAAGACCTGCAACTGCTGGAGCATTTCACCGCCCGTCTGCGCGGCATGGAGACCGCCACCGCCCTCGGCGCGACCGTCGCCGGCGGCGGCTTCGGCACCGCCAGCTACCGCCTGTCGCTGCTCGCGCTGCTTGCCGACGGCGATCGTGACGGTCCCGCCGAAGGCCCCATCGGGGCCTTCATGCGCATGCCGCTGACGGTGCTTTTCGAATCCGGTCTGGAGACGGTCGGCAGCGACGAGATTGCGGCCGTCAGCCGCGGTCGGGTGCAACCATCATCGATGCCGGAGGATTGAACCACGATGGAACAGGAGCTGCGCAGCCTGACCGCCCGCCTGCTGGCATCCCGAGCGCTGCCGCGGACCGACCGCCTGGTACGGCGCGCGCTGGTGGACGAGACCTTCCGACAGGAACTCGACCGTCGCCTCGAGGCCGCCGGCATGCAGTTGCTGGACAATCCCTACGCCGCACACGTCTCGGTCGGGCTGACCGCCGAGATGCACGAGCCGGTCTTCGGCGCCGGCCGCGAATATGCGGCCAGCAACCTCGGGCTGACCCGCGATGAAGTGGCATTGCTGGTGATTATCTGGTCGCTGATCGTGCTGCCCAAGCGCGAGCGACAGGTCACCCGGCAGGATCTCGTCAGCGAAGGCCAGGAAGACATGTTCGGTGCCGAAAAGCCGGTCGTACATGGCGATGGCGTCTCGGCCGGGCTGTCCGAAGCCTCGCTGATCGCCGATTTCGGCGCACGGCTCGGCGGCAAGACCAAGGTGCGCAATTTCATGCTCGGCAAGCTCGCCCGGCTCGGCTTCATCGAGCGTCGTCACGGCATCGTGTCCGAGGGCCCGCTGCTAGACGTGTTGCTCGACTACCGCCTGATGGCCGACCGGGTGATCCAGGGCACCCTCGGCGAAGTGCTGGCCGGTGCCGGCCACCCACTGCCGGCACACAACGCCTTCGAATCGTCGAAATCCACCGCGGAGGACGAGGATGACTGAACCCGCCACGCTGCGCACGCTGGGCATCATCGGCGGCATGAGTTGGGCGTCCACGGCAAGCTACTACCGCCTGCTCAACGAGGGCATCCAGGCGCGGCTCGGCGGCCTGCACTCGGCGCGCCTGCTGATTCACAGCCTCGATTTCGCCAACATCGAGGCGCTGCAGGTCTGCGGCGACTGGCATGCCGCCGGCCGACTGCTCGGCGATGCCGGGGCCGGTCTCGCCCGTGCCGGCGCCGACTGCCTGCTGATCGCCACCAACACCATGCACAAGGTCGCCGACGCGGTCACCGCCGCCAGCGGCCTGCCACTGATCCACATCGCCGATGCCACCGTGGTGGCGATCCGCGCGGCCGGCCTCGGCCGTGTCGGGCTGCTCGGTACCCGCTACACGATGGAACAGGATTTCTACCGCGGTCGGCTCGAGGCCCACGGCATCGAGGTCTTGGTGCCCGACGACGCCGGGCGGACGGAAATCGATCGGGTGATCTACGAGGAACTCTGCCTCGGCCGCTGCGAATCCCGCGCGCGGGACTTCTACCGCGCAACGATCCGCCACATGACCGAGCAAGGTGCCGAAGGCGTCATCCTCGGATGCACCGAGATCGGTCTGCTGATCCGCACTCAGGACGTCGACTGCCCCCTCTTCGACACCACTGCGTTGCACGCAGCGGCCGCCGTCGGCGTCGCCCTCGGCGGACCGCTGCCCCCCGCCCCGGAAGCCTGACCCATGTTCCACATCAAGCAGCTCGAACTCGTCCACTGGGATTTCTGGCGCCGTTTCTCGCTGCCCCTCGATGCCCAGATCATCACCATCGTCGGCCCCAACGGTTCGGGCAAGACCACCCTGCTCGACGCCCTGCGCACCCTGTTCGCGCTGCGTTGCTCGGGCAAGCGCGACTTCCGCCGCTACGTCCGCCGCGGCGGCCGCAGCTTCGCCTGGATTCGCGCGGTCGTCGCCAACCAACCGGGCACGGGCGGACGCCGCCCGTTTTTTCCGTGCCTGCAGGACGAAGTCACGCTGACCTGCCGCATCCGCAAGGCCGGCGGCGACTGGACCCGCGACTACGCCATCCTCGACGGCGACGTCGCGATCGAAGCGCTGGAGGACGGCGCCGACTGGGCGGGCTTGCGCGACTACCAGAACCGCCTCGCCTGGGGCGGCCTGACGCCGGCGATCGCCAAGGTACTGTCGCTCGAGCAGGGCGACACCGACAAGCTCTGCGAATACTCGCCGCGGGCGCTGCTCGAACTGGTGTTCGACGTCTTCGGCGACAAGGAAGTGCTCGACAACTACGATGCCGCCCGCGAAGAACAGCGCAACGCGGAGCGCGAACTCGACGAACTCGGCCTCGATCTCGCCCGACTGACCGCCCAGGCCGAGGCCAAGCGGCTGGAGGCCGATCGCTACCTCGAATGGAAGCAGCTCCATGACGAGGCACAGGCGCTGCAGGCCGAGATCCTGCCGCGCCTGGAAGTAGCGGAGCTGATCCGTACTTGCGAGGCTGAGCGGGCCGAGCTGGCCACCCTCGGCCGGGAGCGCGTGACGCTGCAGGCGGCGCTGCGCGCCCAGGAAGAAGCCCTTTCCCGCGTCGACGCCGAGCGCGCCGGCGCCGACGCCGAACGATTGCAGCTTCGGGAACGGGAAACGGCCTGCGAGCAAGCCCATCTCGGGGCCCACGACGACCTGCGCGACATCCGGAAGACGCTCGACGAACGCGACCGCCTGCGGGCCCAGATGGCGGCCGAGCACGGCCAGGATGCGGTTGCCATCGAGCAACGCCACGAGCAGGCCGAGGCCGCGCTCACCGCGCTGCGCGCCGAAGAGCGCACGCTGGTGAAGGACTTCGAGGCCTGCAGCGAGGATTTGCGTCGGGCCCGCGCCCGCAGCGGCCCACCAAGCGATCCCGAGGTTCGCCGCTTCCGCGCCGAACTCGACGCCGCCGAAATCGGCCACCTTTCGCTGGCCGAGACCGTGGAACTGACCGATCCGGCCTGGCAAGCTGCCATCGAGGCCGTGTTGCGGCCCTATCGCCACGTCATTTTACTCGAGCGCGGATCGGATCGGCACCAGGCCTGGGCGCTGGGCGAACGCGAGCGCTTTCGCCATTTCGTCGTCCCCGAACGCGAGCCGGCGACCCCGCCCCGGCCTGGCAGCCTGGCCGAGGTGGTGCGCTTCACCGCGCCGGTGCCGCGCTGGCTGGTGGACCTGCTCAACCGCATTCATCGGGTGGAAGACGTCGAAGCGGCACGCAGCCTGCCGCCGGAGGTCGAGTGGCTGACCCGCGACGGCTACCACCGGGAGCGCCGCGGCGCCCGTCACCTGGGTCGGCCCCGCGACTTTCATTTCGGCGAACTCGCGCGCCAGGCGCGCATCGCCATGCTGGAACAGGAAGTGGCCACCCTGGACCGTGGCCTGGTCGAATTGCGCCCGCGCGTCGAGGCCGGCGCACGCACCCTCGCTGCTCTGCGCGAACGCCTGCTCGGCCTGCAGTCGGCCCAGCTCCTGGCTGCCAACGCCGAGCGCTTCGCCACCGCCGAAGCCGGCCTCGACCGGGCCCGCGAAGCGCTCGCCGTAGCCGAGCGCGAACGGGCCGACCTGCGGTCCCGGCTCGAAGCCTGCGGCGAGAAGCTGCGCGGTATCGACATCGAACGCGATCGCCGCCGACGAGACCGACAGACCCTCGAACGACGCATCACCGAGATCGCCCGCGATACCGGACCGCGCCGCCGCAGCCAGGTCGAACGCCTGCTCGGCCTGCGCCGCCGACGGCGCGGCATGGCGGCCGACTGGCTCGAACCGGGCGCGATCGGGGTATTGACCGAACGCTACGACGGCGCCGCCGGCGCACGGCGCGAATTCCAGCGCCTGCAAAGCCGGCTGGCGGAAGGCGAATGGGTCACCGATCCGACCGTGATGACCCTGTCGGAGCGCTTGCGCGACGAGGTCGCCCAGCGCGAGCACGACTACCAGCAGCGCCAGGGCTATTGCGCGACCGCCAGGCGCCATAGCGACGAGGCCCGTGCGGCCTACATCGCCAAGCTGCGTGCGACGATTCGCCAGTACGGCAAGAACCTGCGGGCGCTCGGGGAACTGGCCCACGTCGGCGTGGAGTGCCATACCCCGGTGCTGGACAACGACGACCTCACGGTGGCCCAGGCCGGCCTCGACGTACGCTTCGATTTCGACCGCAAAGGGGCGGTCGGCCTCAACGATGGCGAAGCCTCGGGCGGACAGCAGGTGATGAAATCCCTGATCCTGCTGATCGCCTTGCTGATGGACGACGCAAGGCCCGGCGGCTTCGTCTTCATCGACGAGCCCTTCGCCCACCTCGACGTCGCCAACATCGACCGCGTCGGCAGCTTTCTGCGAGCGACCCGCGCCCAGTATCTGATCACCACGCCGGTGACCCACAACGCGAACGTCTTCGAGCCCGCCCAGCTCACCCTGGTGACCCGCAAGAAGCCGCCCGCCGAGTCATGGGCGCCACCGATCGGCGTGATGCTGCGGCAACCGGCCTGAGCAGTGGCGAGCCCGGACACCGAATCCTGGGGCGAAGCCGACGCCGATGGCATGTGTGTGCGCTGGCTCAGCGATCCCAGGCGTTCCAGCCTGCGGGGGCGACGCCTGCGCCGGCACATGCCGGCGGCCGCCGCCGACCCCGGTGCCTGGCCGGAGGGCTGGCGGACGATCGCCCGCATCTGGCTGAAGGACGCACGTGCCGAGCACACGATTCGACGCGACTCGCTGCTGCGCCGCGCCGGCGCCGACCACACCAACGACGCGCTGCGGCTGATCCGCCACCTCGTCGAACTCGGTCAGCTCGGCATCGAGGAGCGGCGCGCCGCGCACGGATGGACTACGGTCGGCTGGCACTTCGTCGACCCGACGACGCTGCGTCGATCGCTCGGCATGGAAGAACCCGGCGCCGGCCAGCGGGCGTGGCAGACGCTGCGCGCGCAACCACTCGACGACGACGATCTGCGCGAAGCCGCGGCCAGCCTCGACGAGCTGCCGCCGCGAACGGCGATCGCGCGCTTCGGGCTGCTGCAGGCGTTGCAGCGATGGCGGCAGGCGGGGCGCGCCCGATCCATCGCCACGCGGCGCGACTTCGCCTACTTCGCCCGTGGCGACACCAAGGCGGTCACTCCTGCCGAATGGGCCTGGCTCGACGCAATGCTCGACGTCGCTGCCGACGGCATCGCCACCCACCAGGCCACCCTGCTGGTGGCCGGCGGGGTGAGCCTGATCGGCACGGATGGCCGGATCGACTGTGCCGCGCTGTCGGGCATCGTCGGCATCGCCGCCGATTCGCTGGCCACGCTGCGCGGCGTCGAAAATCCGCCCGAACGCTGGCTGGTGGTCGAGAACCGCTCGGCCTTCGAGCATCTGGCGCGCCGCCTGCCCCGGAGTAGCGCCGCGATCTGGCTGCCCGGCTATCCGCCCCTGTGGTGGCGGGAGGCCGTGGGCCAGTTGCTGGCGCAGGCGCCGGCCGAAGCCTGGATCGCCTGCGATCCGGATCCCGACGGCGTCCTCATCGCGCTCCAGGCCGGTACCGTCTGGCATGAGCGCGGACTCGCCTGGCGGGCCTGGCAGATGGCGCCTGAACAACTCGCCGGGCTGCCCCACCATCGCCCGCTCAGCGCGCGCGACAAGGCCCTCGCCGAGCAACTGCTGGCCATGGAGCTGCCGGCGGAGTTGCGAGGGCTGCTGGACTGGATCCGGGTCCACGACCGCAAGGGCGAACAGGAAGCGCTCTTTCTGCCACCGCCCCACCATTCGGCCGGCGCCGACGCATGACGGAAACGGACCGAGACCCCGAATAAAGTATCCGCAGAGGCTGCCGTTACCGGGAAACGTAACCCGACCCGGGGCTCTGCCGGTTTTGCCTGACACATCCAAGATCCTTCAACTCCTCGACGGTGCGGAATCGCTCGGCCGTCTGCGCAGCCGCGAGGACGCCTATCGAGAAGCCAGCGGCACCGTGCTGCGATTTCTCGGCGCACGCCACGCACTGTTGTACAAGGTCGCGGCGGATCGTGAAGGGCTGCAGGTCCACCCCCTGGGCTGGCGCATCGCGGACGAGGACGACGACTACTGGCTGAGCGGCGATTCGATGCTGCCGAGCTTCGATCCGGGCGCCCTGCTGCTCGATTGCTATCGCTCGGACGATGCCTGTTCGCTGCACTGCGTCGATGGAGACTGGACCGTGGTGTTCGCGATAGGGCCGCACCTGCGCGCGAACTGGCTGCTCGAAATCCACGCCTCATCGCGACCGTCCGATCTCGAACTCGGCGCCATCGCCACCTTTCTGCGCTGCTTCCGCAACCAGCAGGAGCAATGGGACTACGCCAACCTCGACACGCTGACCAAGCTCCTCAATCGCAAGACCTTCGAAGAGAGCTTCGATCGCCTGATCGATCGTGCCGCCCACGCCCAATACGAGCGATTGATGTCGCGCGGCCCGGTCGAACTGACCCGACCTTGCTGGCTCGGGGTCATCGACATCGACCACTTCAAACGCATCAACGACGGCTACGGTCACCTTTTCGGCGACGAGGTGCTGCTGCGGGTCGCGGAGCTGATGCGCCGCAGCTTCCGCGCCAGCGACCGCCTCTTCCGCTTCGGCGGCGAAGAATTCGTGGCGATGATCTACCACGCCGACGACGAGGTCATCACCGGCATCTTCGACCGCTTCCGGCTGGCGGTAGAAACCCACCAATTTCCCCAGATCGACCAGGTCACCTGCTCGATCGGCTTCACCCGCATCGATCCGTCGCGACTGCCCGCCGAACTGCTCGGACAGGCCGACGAAGCCCTCTACTACTCGAAGGAAAACGGCCGCAACCGCACCAGCCAGTACGAGTCGCTGGTGGCCCAGGGCCTGCTCCACGCCGCCCAGGAAAACGTCTCGGCAGCCCACCAGGCCGAGGCCGACATCTTCTTCGACTGACCCGCGTCCCCGATGGGCCCGCCGACTCGCAAACGCGACGCCATGCGCCGCTTGTGTCAGAATTTCGCTCTTTTCCATCCTGCGGCCCGGCTGCGCGACGAACCGGCCCCAGCAAGAGCGAATCATGTCCGATCAGACCCCTTCCCCAGAGCGCGACGACAACCAACTGGTCGCCGAACGCCGTGCCAAGCTGGCCGAATGGCGCGCCCGCGGCCGGGCTTTCCCGAACGACTTCGCGCGCGACAACACTGCCGGCAAGCTCGACGAACTGTACGGTGAGAAATCGCGCGAAGCGCTCGAGGAGATGCCGGTCGAAGTCAAGGTCGCAGGCCGCATCATGCTCAAGCGCGTGATGGGCAAGGCCGCCTTCCTGACCATTCAGGACCTCTCCGGCCGGATCCAGCTCTACGTGTCGAAGAACGACACCGACGCCGAAGTCCTCGACGCCGTCAAGCACTGGGACCTGGGCGACATCGTCGGCGCCGTCGGCACGCTCTTCAAGACCCGTACCGGCGAGCTCACCGTCAATTGCGGCAGCATCCGCCTGCTGACCAAGAGCCTGCGCCCATTGCCGGAGAAGTTCCACGGCCTCAGCGACCAGGAAACGCGCTACCGCCAGCGCTATCTCGACCTCATCATGAGCGAGGAATCGCGCTTCACCTTCGTTGCCCGCAGCCGGCTGGTCCAGTCGATCCGCAACTACATGGTCGACCACGGCTTTCTCGAAGTCGAAACGCCGATGATGCATCCCATCCCGGGTGGAGCGGCGGCCAAACCCTTCGTCACCCACCACAACGCGCTCGACATGGCGTTGTACCTGCGCATCGCGCCCGAGCTCTATCTCAAGCGCCTGGTGGTGGGCGGCTTCGAGAAGGTGTTCGAGGTCAATCGCAACTTCCGCAACGAAGGCCTGAGCCCACGCCACAACCCCGAGTTCACGATGATGGAGTTCTACGAGGCCTATGCGGACTACCGCAGCCTGATGAACTTCACCGAGGGATTGCTGCGTCATGCCGCTCGCGAGGCACTCGGCACCGAGGTCTTCGAGTACCAGGGCCGGACGCTCGATCTGGCCAAGCCGTTCGCGCGACTGACCATCGTCGAGGCCATCCGCAAGCATCATCCGGGGTTCAGTGTCGCGCAGCTCGGTGACGCCGAATGGCTGCGCCAGAAGCTGACGGCGATGGGCGTCGAGATCCGGCCCGGCCTCGGTCTCGGCGCCCTGCAGTTGACCTTGTTCGAGGAAACCACCGAAGCCGATCTGTGGGAACCGACCTTCATCATCGACTATCCGGCCGAAGTCTCGCCGCTGGCGCGTCGCAGTGACAGCCAGCCCGATATCGCCGAACGCTTCGAGCTGTTCATCGTCGGCCGCGAGATCGCCAACGGCTTCTCCGAACTCAACGACCCCGAAGACCAGGCTCAGCGCTTCCTCGAGCAGATGAAGGCCAAGGAGGCCGGCGACGAGGAAGCCATGTTCTACGACGCCGACTACATCCGCGCCCTGGAGTTCGGCCTGCCGCCCACCGGCGGCTGCGGCATCGGCATCGACCGCCTGGTGATGCTGCTGACCGACAGCCCGGCAATCCGCGACGTCATCCTGTTTCCGCAGATGCGGCCGGAGTGAGACGGAGCGCGGGACAATGGGCATCCAGCAATTGCAGATCGCCTATGACGCCCTCGCCGACCGCCTGTTGATGCGGGTCGGCACGAGCGCCGGCGAAGAGTATCTGGCCCATCTGACGCGGCGCTTCGTATCCCAGATCTGGCCCGGGCTGGCCGCCTCGCTGGCGGCGGCGCCGCTGCCGGCCGATGCGCCGTCGGCCGGGGCCCGGGGCGGACGCTTCGACCGTCCCTACGAAACGCCTGCCGATGTGCAGCACCCGCTGGGCACCGCGCCCCTGCTGGTGGCGGAAGCACGCATGGAGCGGGACAGCCAGGGGCGACTCCAGCTGCAGTTGAAGGAGCACCGTCAGCGCGCGTTTTCGCTCACCCTAAACCCGTCCTTGCTGCGGGTCTTCTGCGCCATGCTGCGGGCCGCCGTCGAGGCGGCGGACTGGGGCCTGTCCCTCGCCGACGTCGAAGAGGTTCCGGTCGGGCCAGAGGCCGCCAACCAATCCACCACCCTGCACTGAGCCGCCCGATCGCCGCGCCGCCCAGCGCGCACCGTTCATGTACGAAATCATCCGTCCGGCCCAAGCGAGCTTCCGTCCCGACGGTACGCCCTATTCGGCCGCCTACGACGACGTCTACCACACGGCCGACGGCGCCCTTGGCCAAGCCGCCCACGTCTTCCTCGGCGGCAACCAGTTGCCCCGACGCTGGCGCCGACGCCGCGGCTTCACGGTACTGGAAACCGGCTTTGGCATCGGCCTGAACTTCCTCGCCTGCTGGGCCGCGTGGCGCGCCGATCCGCAGCGATGCGATCGCCTGCATTTCGTATCCGTCGAAAAGCACCCGTTCGTGGTCGAAGACCTTGTACGCCTGCACGCCCGGTTCCCCGAATTCGCCGATTTGTCGGCAGCCCTGCGCGGCCACTGGCCTCCGGCACTGCCCGGCATTCACCGCCTGCATCTGGACGATGGCCGCGTCACCCTGTCGCTGCTCTTCGGCGACGTCGCCACCGCCCTGGCACGGCTAGTCTGCGCCGCCGACGCGCTCTTCCTCGACGGCTTCTCGCCCGCCCGCAATCCCGAGATGTGGTCGCCCCGGGTCTGCCACCTGCTCGCCTCCCTGTGCGCCGACGACGCGACCCTCGCGACCTGGTCCGTCGCCGCGTCCGTGCGCGACGGGCTGAGCCGCGCCGGTTTCGCGCTCCAGCGAACTGCCGGCTTTGCGGCCAAGCGCGAGATGCTCGTAGGCCGCCTCGAACGGCAGCGGCGTGCCGACGGCGACATCGCTACCGTGGACGTCCCCACCAGCGCCATCGTGGTCGGCGCCGGCCTGGCCGGCAGCGCCATCGCCGAGCGCCTGGCCAGCCGCGGCTGCCGGGTCGAGCTGATCGATCAGGCCCCGGCGCCGGGACTCGGCGCGTCGGGCAATCTCGCCGGCGTGCTGCGCCCACTGCCGAGCCTGGACGACAACCGCCTGGCACGCCTGACCCGCGCCGGCACACTGTATGGCCTGCGCCATCTCGCCGCGCTCTCCGACCGCGAAACGCCACCACGCTGGGGCGGCTGCGGCGTGCTCCATCTGGGGCGCGATGTGGAGCACGAACGCAGGCAGCGCGAGCTCGTGCTGCAGCAGTTGCCGCCGGCCGACTATCTGCGCTTCGTCGACCGGGACGAAGCCACCTCGCTCGCCGGCTGGCCGGTCGCCGCCGGCGGCTGGTGGTTCCCGCGGGCCGGCTGGGTCATGCCGCCCTCGCTGTGCATCGCCAACGTCGCCGCGGGTCGGGACGGCGTGCGGGCGCGATTCGGTCGTCACTTGGCCCGCCTCGCGCGCAATGGCAACGACTGGCTGGCCGTGGATCGGCATGGCGACACGATCGCCACCGCACAAATCGTGGTGCTGGCCAATGGCGTCGGGCTGCGCGAACTGCCCGAGGCGAATGCGCTGCCCCTGCGTTCGGCGCGCGGCCAGGTCACACACCTTCCGGCCCTCGCCGGCGCTGCGCCCGGCGTCGTGGTCTGCGGCTTCGGCTATGTCAGCCCGCCGATCGACGGCATCCGCAGCGTGGGCGCCAGCTTTCACGTCGAGGACCCGGAACCCGCGCTGCGGGCGGGCGACCAGCAGGACAATCTCGGACGACTCGACTTCATGCTGCCGGGCTACTCGGAAGGCCTCGGCCCACTGCCGCTGCAGGGCCGCGTCGGCTTTCGCCCGGCGTCTCCCGATCGCCTACCGATGGTCGGCGCCCTGCCCCTGGCAGAGGCCACGGGCGGCAGTACTTCCGTCGCCGCGGGCGACCGCAACCCGGGACTGTTCGCGGTCTCCGGCTTCGGCGCCCGCGGCCTGGTCTGGTCGGCGCTGGTGGCCGAGCTGCTGGCCAGCCGACTGTGCGGCGAGCCGCTGCCACTGGAGCGCGACATCGTCGATGCGCTCGACCCGGCCCGCTTCCTCGCGCGCCCGGCCCGACTCCGCCGAAGTAAGCGTACGTAAGCAGAATGCGCTGATTTGTAAGCATTTCTCCGATCCCGGCCCGGACCGATCCGGCCCGCGCTAGATTCTTCGAAAGCAGAAATTCGAGGAGAATCGAGCCATGCAGAACAAGCAACGAAACCCGCGCCTGCACCCCATGGTCTGGTTGGCGGCGCTGGCCGTCACCGCCTTTAGCGCCGTAGGCATCGCGGCCATCACCGGCTGGATCCCGGCGGCCGAGAGCCATCAGGAGATCCGCACGGAGAGCCGGATGGTCGCCGCCCAGGCATCGACTTCAGAGGCCGCGACCGCCACGACCGAGCGGCATGCCGCGCCCGCAGCACGGCAGGAAGCGCCGTGCTCGACCTGTGGCGTCGTCGAGTCCGTCACGCCGGTCCGCATTGCCGGCGACGGCAGCGGCGCGGGCGCCGTGGCCGGCGGCGTCGTCGGCGGCGTGATCGGCAATCGCGTCGGCAAAGGACTCGGTCGTGATCTCGCGACCATCGGCGGCGCCGTCCTCGGCGGCATCGCCGGCAACCAGATCGAGAGAAAGGTCAGAACGACGACGGCCTACGACGTCGCCGTCCGACTCGACGACGGCCAGCGCAGGACCGTCCGCGTCGGCCAGTTGCCGGCGTGGCGTGCCGGCGATCGGGTGGCGCTGCGCGGCGGCGTGCTGGCCGCGATCGGCGACGAGCGGAGCTGACACACTCCGCGACGAGAGGATGGCGGATCGGGGCTAGAATGAGGCACTTCCGCCCGCGAACCCGCCATGCACAAGACCGCACCATTCGCCCCTCGCGCCATCCGCCTGCTGAGCGCCGTTGCCGTCGCCGGCCTGTCGCCCGCCGCCATCGCCGCCGACTCGCCCTGGTCCGAACTTCAGCATACCGCCCAGGCCAGTTGCCCACGCCATGCACCGTTGCCGCGTTCGCTCGTCGATGCCGCGGCCTGTGGCGATCTTGCACGCGTGCGCGCGCGGTTGGTCGCCGGTGCCGACCTGGACGCGACCGACCCCCGGCCGGCCTTTGCCGGCCGGAACGCGTTGCACCATGCCGCCCACCGCGGTGACGCCGAGATCGTGGCGTCGCTGCTCGACGCCGGCGCCGACCCGAACGCGATCGATGTCCGCGGCAACACTGCGTTGCATCTGCTGGTCACCCGGCCGGCCGGCACTGACACCGTGGCGACGCTGCGTCGGCTGTTGGCCTTCGGCGCGGACGCGAGTCTCGCCAACGAGTTCGGGCGGACGCCGAGGGCGGAACTGGAAGCGGCTGCGGCCCGCGGCATCAGCCCGGTGCGCACCGATCTGGCACCCTTGGCACAACTGCTGGCCCAGGCCGAGGCGACCGGCCCCATCGCAACCGCGGAACCGAGCATGCGGCGGGCGGCGCCGACCCCGTCGCCTGCCGCGGGCGACACCGACGGCGAGACGCCGGCGGTAGACACGCAGCCAGCGACAGCCCCGGAACCGGCGCCGGAAGCGGCCCAGGCGCCCGCCGAGGCGGCGGAGCCGGTGGCCACCGAGTCGCCCGCAGCGGCCCCCGGCCGCAATGCCGAATCCGGCCTCGGCTGGCAGTCCCGACCCGGCCCGTCGGCGGCCGAGCAGACGCCGGCCGCTGCCGATGAAGGCGGAGGCACGGCCGCTGCCGCGGGCAAGGTCGGCGCTTCGGCAGAACCCGCGCTGGCATGGAAGCCGGCGCCAGGCCCCGCCGCGGACAAGGCTGCGCCGGAAATCGCCGAGGCGGCAACGCCGACAGTCGATCCCGCCCAGCCGGGGACCGCGGAAACGGCACCAGCGCCGGTGCCGAGCGCCGCCGCAGCGGCGGAAGCCGAACCCGCAGAACCCCGTCCGGCAAAGAACCAAGTGGCGGCCGATCCGCAGGCAGCGGTGCAGGCGACCCTGATGCGCTGGGCTGCGGACTGGTCGGCGGGCGATGTCGACGCCTATCTCGCGCACTACTCGGGCGACTTCATGCCGGCCGACGGCAACACCGTCGAATCATGGCGCGACCAGCAACGCCTGCGGATGGGCCGCTCGGAGTCCATCCAGATCGAGCTGAACGCGCTCGACGTCGCGGTGAAGGGCGATCACGCGGTCGCTCGCTTCGTTCAGGACACCCGCAGCGAAGGCCACAAGGTCGTCAGTCGCAAGCGCCTCGATCTCGCTCGCGAGGGCGCCGACTGGCGAATCGTTGGCGAAATCGACGAGTAGGCCCGCTCCACGGCAAGCAGGCGTTGACGCGCCGACAGGCCCGGTCGTGCTCGTGCACGGCTTGTGGATGCGCGGCATCGCGATGGCGCTGCTCGCCGCCAGGCTGCGGCGCCACGGTTTTCGCACGCTGTCACCGAGCTACCCGTCGGTGCGCCAAGGGCTCGACGACAACGCGGACCGCCTGGCCTGCGTGCTTGCCTCGCGGCATCGCGGAAGGCCCTCGCATCTGGTCGGCCACAGCCTGGGCGGCGTGCTGATCCTGCACATGCTGGCACGACATCCGGGCCTCCCGGTCGGCCGCATCGTTCTACTGGGTTCGCCGGTGCGTGGTTCGAGCCTGGCCCGCTGCCTCGACCGAAAGGTTGCCCTGCGCTGGATCGTCGGACGCTCGATGGCGGACTGGCAGCGGCAACCGAGGCCGCAGCCGCCGACCGCTCATCCGATCGCGCTGATCGCCGGCAATTTCGCCCTCGGCAGCGCCTGCTTCTGTCGCGAGGTGCCGAAACCCCATGACGGCGTCGTGGCTGTCTGCGAAACCCGGCTCGATGGCCAGCCGCCGCCCCAGGTATTGGCGGTCAGTCATTCCGGCATGCTGATCTCACGCCGCGTCGCCGCGCGCGTCGCTGCGTTTCTCCGGAGCGGACCCGGCTGACCCCGGCGAGGCGGCGCCAAAACGCAAGCGCACCGCGAGCCCACGCCCATCGGCGCCGTCTCCGAACTGCGGCTCGCTGTGGTGGAGCAAGGCAATGCGCTTGACGATCGACAGCCCGAGCCCGCTGCCGCCGCCGGTCGCCCCCCCCCGCCAGAAGCGTTCGCCGAGCCGGCTGCGTTGCGCTGGCGCCACGCCCGGCCCCTGATCTGCGACCACGAGTTCGACCGCATCCGGCGGCGCGCCGGCCACCACGACGCGCACCAGCCCTCCCGCGGGGGAATGGCGGACGGCATTGTCGACCAGGTTGCGCACCAGCACCTGCAGCCAACCGGCCTCGCCGCGAATCATCTGCCCCTGCCCCCCTTCGAACTCGAACTCGACGGCAGCGGCCTGGGGTTCGGCGGCGATCTCGGCCAGCACCGCACGCACGATCCCCGCCAGATCCACGGCCGGCCAATCGCGCTCGATCAGGCTGTCGGCGCGTGCCAGCGTGAGCAGTTGCTCGACCAGACGCGCGCTGCGGCGCGCGGCCGCAAGCACCGCCTCGAGCGCCCGACGCCGCTCTTCGTCGCCGCCCGCGGCCAGCGCCACCTCGGCCTGGGCGCACAAGGCCGCGATCGGCGTTCGCAGCTCGTGGGCGGCATCGCCAGTGAAGCGCTGCTCCATCGTCAAGGCCTCGTCCACCCGCCCCAGCAACTCGTTGAGACGCATCACCAGCGGCGCCACTTCGCGCGGTACCGGGCCGCCGGCGACCGGCTCGAGGCGGCCGGGCGCACGCACCGCGAGTTCCCGCGCCAGCGTGTTGAGCGGGCACATCGCCCGTCCGATCGCCAGCCACAGGGAAAGGGCCAGCAAGGGCAGGGTCCACAACAGGGGCTTCAGCAGCCCGACCGCGAGTTCGTCGGCCATGTCGCTGCGCGCATCCAGGCGCTCGCCGACCTGCACCAGCATCTCGCGATGGGCGTTCCATCCCGAATACACGCGCCAAGCCACGCCGTCGACGACGCTGTCGCTGAATCCCTCCTCGCGCGCCGCCAGGCGCTGGTTGGGTGCGTTTTCCGAGTGCACCAGCAGGACCCGGCCGCGGTCCCACAACTGGAAGGCCACCTTGCGGGCGTAACGATGGGTCAGTGGGGCATGGAGTTCGCCGAGTTCGTCGTCGTCATCCTCGATCTCCATCGCGCTCTGCGCGATCAACATCGACGCCGCCTGGGCCAAATGGCCGTCGAACACCTCGGCCGCCTCGTGCTCGGCTTCACGCCAGGTGAAGTAGGCGGCGAGCAGCCACAGTACCGCCACGACCAGCACCACCATCGCGGTAGTGCGGCCGCGGATGGACGGCGCCCTCAAGACGTCTCCCGCGGCATCAGGTAGCCGACGCCGCGCACGGTGCGCACCACCTCCCGTCCGAACTTGCGGCGCAGATGGTGGATGTAGACCTCGATCGTGTTGCTGCCGGTCTCGTCATCCCAGCCATAGATCTGTTCTTCGAGTTGATGGCGCGACAGCACGCGCCCGCTGTTCTGCATGAACACCTGCAACAGCGCGAACTCCTTGGCCGACAGTTCCTGCGGGCGCCCCTCGAAACAGACCCGGTGGGCCGCCGGGTCG
Organism: Rhodocyclaceae bacterium; assembly: GCA_020445785.1. Classification (GTDB taxonomy): domain Bacteria; phylum Pseudomonadota; class Gammaproteobacteria; order Burkholderiales; family Rhodocyclaceae; genus Cognatazoarcus. The sequence continues at coordinate 10,476 of JAGRFZ010000163.1, read as the reverse complement.
AGTTCGATCGCGCCGTGCTTCAGACTCGGCTGAGAACTGCCGCCGGATCGCCGCACCAGAGCCCGCAGGCGGGCCGCCAGCTCGGCCATCTCGAAGGGTTTGACCAGATAGTCGTCGGCACCGCCGTCGAGGCCGCTGATGCGGTCCTCCAGCGTATCGCGCGCGGTAAGGATGAGCACCGGCAGCTTCCCGCCGGCGGCCCGCAGCCGGCGCAGAACCTCGAGCCCCGATCGCCTCGGCAGACCCAGGTCGAGCACCATCGCGACGTAGTCGGTGGTCGCCAGCGCATGTTCGGCACCGATGCCGTCACTGATCCAGTCCGGCACGAAACCGGCCTGACGCAGCCCCACCTGCAACGCGTCGCCCAGCATCGGATCGTCCTCGACCACCAGAATCCTCATTGGCGAACTCCTTCCCGGCTCCCCGCCGCGCTCAGTCGTCGTCGTCACCGTCATGGCCGTACTCACCGACCACCGCCGTCGCCTGCGGCAGCCAGTCGGCGACCATGCCCGACTGCCACAGACCCCAGAAGCCGAACACCGCCACCAGCAGCAGGATACCGACGATGCGGTGCGGCCGGGAAATGCCTTCCGCAGCCGCACCCCGCTTCCAGCCGGTGACCATGGCGCCGGCCAGATTCTCCCGGTGCAGCAGGCTGCTGACGATGACACCGGCAATGTGGATGAGGACCACCGCGAGCATCGCCGAGGCTGCCCCCTCGTGCAGTTCCTCGAGCCACTCGCCGCCCATGTCCTGCGACATCGCGATGCCGCTCGCCGCTACCGCCAGTCCCAGGCCCAGCATCAGGAAGATGGCCACCGCACCTGCTGGATTGTGGCCCAGATGGTGTTCCGGCGCGCCGGAAAGCAGCGAGCGCAGGTAGCGCAGCGACGCCGCCGGCGAGAACAGGAAGCTGGAAAACCGCGCGTAGCGGCTGCCCAGCAGGCCCCACACCAGGCGGAAGGCCAGCAGGCCGGCGAAGCCGTAGCCCAGCATCAGGTGCCAATCGATCAGGCGCTCGCTGTCCGAGGTCAGCCAGGCCAGGGCGAAGGACGCGGCAAAGCTCCAGTGGAAGACGCGGGTCGGCAGATCCCACACGCGGGTCCTTTCCGCCACCGCGTGGTCGGCATCGGTGAGGCCGGCGCCTTGGGGTTCGATCGTCGCATGCATGTCGTTCTCCTCGATGGATTCTGGGTCGGCGCCGGTTCAGGGGATGCGTATTTCGCGTTCGCCGTAGCGCCCCTCGGCAGCGCCGCGGTGGCAGGCCTCGCAGTTCGCCGGGCTGCGCACCGCCTCGCTTTCGAACACGCCCGGATAGAGGCCGTCCTCGCCGGGTCGATGTTCGTGCCGGAACCACCGGGTGTCGGTGATTCGCAGCCAGGGCCTGCCCTCGCGATCGTCGCTCGCGCGGGGGCTGGCATGCGCCTGTAGATAGGCGTTGATCTGTGCGCCGAGTTGGGCCTCTACGCTGGCATCGACGCCGAAGTGCCGGCCCAGGCCGCCGACCACCGCCCGCCACGACTCCCGTGACAATAGGCCGGGCGGATAGGCCACGTGGCAGGCACCGCACTCTTCGACGTAGAACGGATCGAGCGGCGCACTTCGGCTGCGCTCGCCGTCGTCCTCGCGCCCGCCCGAGGCCAGGGCGGAAGTCGTCAGCGCCAGCAACAGGGACACCATCGGTTTCGTGATCGTCATCGGCGCGCTCCCGTCGGGGCGCCGGCAGCGATCAGCCAGGCCACCACGTCCGCTTTCTCCGCCGCGCTGCACGCCCGGCCCAGCACGTCCTTGCAGTTGCGCCGGAACCACTTGCGAACCTGTCGTTCGCTGCTCAGGCGCTCGGGATTGACCGCCGGGGCCATCGGCGCGATGGCCTTGCCGGTGACCTCATGGCGCCCCTTGGTGGACGGATCGCCGGTATGGCAACTCGAACAGCTCCAGTCGCCGCCATGCCGGCGGTCGAACCAGCTCCGGCCCCGCTCGGCGGATGCCCGGAACGACGCGTCCTCGCCACGGGCCTGGGATTCGAAACGCTGCAAGAAATCGGCCGGGCGCTCGGCCCAGGCCGGCGCTGCCACGACTGCAGCCGCCAGCACGCACGCTCGTATCGTTTCCATGTTTCCTCCTGGCTTGAAGTCGGTACTCGAGAGCCAGCGTAGGATCGGAAACTTAAACCGCGATTAATCGTGCGCGGCGCCGCAGCACCGGACCCTCAGTGTCGCTGAGCGTCCACCTCGCTCATGATGCGGGCGGCGATCTGCTCGAGCCGGTCGGGATCGCCCTTTTCGCGGCCATGGGCCTTGAGTTTGAGGCCCGGGAAGCGCGGGATGATGTGAAAGTGCACATGGGGCACGGTCTGGCCGGCCGCCTCGCCATTGAACTGGGAAATCAGGAGACCCGGCGCGCCGACCGCTCGCCGCACCGCCGCCGCCACCCGCTTCGTCGTGAGAATGCAGGCGGATGCGGCCTCCGGCGACAGATCGAGCAGGGTTACTGCGTATTCCTTGGGCAGTACCAGCGTGTGGCCATCCGACTGCGGCATGATGTCGAGGAAGGCCAACGTGGCCGCATCCTCATATACCTTGATGCATGGCAGTTCGCCCCGCAGGATCCGGGCGAACACGTTGTTGCGGTCATATGCCATCGAATCTCCCCTGTCTCGCGGTCCCCGCGACGCGCCACTACTTCGACATCGACTTGCTCATCCTTGCCTTGCTCATGCCTTCGCACGGATCCGCCCGCACGTTCCTCGGCGTAAACCACACCAGATCGAACAGGCCCTCACGCACCGCGAGATAATCGTGTGGCGCATCGGCATCCTCCCGAACCTCGACCATGCCGACGCTGAGAATGCGGCGCCCCGGCGCCAATCGGGCCAGGTAGACCGGTACCGCCAGATCCCGCCGCGCGTGTCCGGCACCGAGAACCACGACGGCGCCGCGATCGAGGTGCGGTGCAATGCGTTCGGCCATCACCGCGTCCCGCGACCGTTGGGCCGTGACGATCATCTTCAATACGCGGGGCGACACCTCGCCACAGTGCCCGACGCGGATCAACTCCTCGAGCACCGCCTGCATTTTCGGATTCCAGGGCTCTTCGACGACCTCGCGGCCGGCACCGGCGGGCATGCTTTCGAAGCCCTCGCGTGCCACCGCGCGGGCCCCTTCGCGCGACAGGTTGATGGCCACCAGCGGCAGCCGACGCTGCACGGCTTCCTGCACCAGCGGGCGGTACAGGGGCCAGCCCCAGCCCTCGCGCGCGAACTGCCCGGCATCGGCCAACATCTCGGCGTCGACACCGGGACGCCGCCAGGCTTCGTCGATGGCCGCCTGGTGCTCGCTGTCGAATTGCTCCATCGCCAGCACCGGACTGGCCTGGGCCGCGATTGCCTGCAACGCCTTGAGCTGGAGGCGATGATGCACCGGATTGTCATGCACTTCACCGAGCAGCACCGCATCGCTGCCGGCCATGCGGGCCAAAGCCTCGCCGGGCGCGACCTCGCGGGCGGCGTCAACATCGATAACGTGGCCGACCAGCGGGTGATCGTGCAACACAAGACCGTGGCGGGTACAGCCGAACAGGGCAAGGACGCAGAGCAGTGCGGCGACCAGGGGCCGGGCACGAGACCCGGGCCGGCCGACAGCAGAAGGACGGGGAATTTGCATGAGCGACAGTCTAGCCCGGAATTGCGCCACCCTCACGCCGACGAATCGAGATCGGGAGCGGCTCGGGCTCGGCAGCCGATCTTGCGCCGTCTTTACCCGACGACCCCATGCGGCTATGCTCGATGGATCACGCACGCGCGCACGGCACTGCTTGAACCCTGATGCCGCGCCCGCCGCCAGCCACCGCTCCGTACAGGTCTTCCGCATGCCCGCCCGACACTTGTTCGCCGCCCTTTCCTGCGCGATTGCACTGGCCGCCTGTTCCTCGCTCGGCGGCCATGGCAGCGCGCCGCTGGAAACCCGACTCGCACGCGAAGCCAGTGCCGGCCCGCTCACCTTCGATCGCGCCACGGCCCTGTTCGACAACGACGCGGCCTTTGCCGCCAAGCTCGAGGCGATCGAACAGGCCCGCGAGCGTCTCGACCTGGCCTACTACATCTTCGCCGACGACCATTCCTCGGCGCGACTCAGCCAGGCACTGATCGAAGCCGCCCGGCGAGGCGTGCGCGTGCGCATTCTGGTGGACTACTTCTCGGCGTATCCGGATCTCGACCGTTTCTCGTGGCTCGAGCGCGAGGGCGGCAGCCGGCTGCAGGTTCGGCTCTACAACCGCCCGACCCTCGAGATCATCCGCGATGCCGCCTACCTGACCACCAGTTGCGCCGACGTCGGCGCCGACAAGGCCGGTTGCGACGACGCCAAGCACACAGCGATCACGGAACATTTCGCGGTGGACGCGAGCACCGGACGCAACATCAGCAATCGCGCGTACGCCGGCTCCGGCCTGTTTCTCTCCGGACTGTATGGCAAGCACGCCAAACTGATGGCCTATGCCGTCGCCCGTGGCCAGGCGATCGATGCCGAGGCCCTGGCGCAGACCGGCGGCGGCGCCGACGCGGGCCAGATCGAGCAGTTGAAACGCCTCGGCAAGCTCTATTTCAAGGCCCGCTACCTCGGCGGCACCGAGGGCATCCGCGCACGATTGCGCCTGGCCTTCGCGCGGTTGGCCTTCGCCGAGCAGATCAACCCCGTCTTCGATACCGTATCGGCATACCTGCCGCTCGAACGGCAGAACGACGCGCAGGCCCGCCGCGACTGGGACTACCTGACGGAGTTCCTACATCACAAGTTCCTGCTTGCCGACCAGACTCGGCTGGTGTTGGGCGGTCGCAACGTCGAGAACGCCTACCACATGCACCCCAATCCGCTGGCCGACAAGTACATTTTCATGGACACCGACCTCGCGATCGAAATGGGACAGCCGGCGCCGCGTCTTGCGGCCAGCTTCGAGCGACTGTGGACCCTCGATTCGGTCGCCACGCTGGACGAAGTCCGCAGCCATGCCGGCAACGACCTGCTGGTCAATTTCGATGTGGTGAACGCCGCCCAGGAGGCCTGCGATCGGGGACGCGACGAGGCTTGTGTCGACCGCTATCTGGACGAGCACCTGCTCGGCCTCGACGCTCGCATGGCCGGCATCGCGGTCCACCACCGGCAACGCCTCGCCGACTACCGCGAGCGCTACCGACCGGCACCGGCCGAGGACGAATTGCCGCTCGACGCCGACGCCCGCATCCACTACCTCGAGAACCTGCCGGTCGCCAACGGCCGTCGCAGCTACGGCGCCCGCCACGACCGCGAGGCCGAGGCCGGCAAGCACATCCAGTCGATCTGGCGTGCCGCCTTCTCCCGCGCGTGTGCGGGCGAGCGCGGCATCGGCGGCGACATCGTCATCCACAACGCCTACCTGTTCCTGCCCGCCAACGTGCTGCAGGATCTGGCGGCCATGCTCGATGGCATTCGGGCGTGCCCGGGCGTCACGGTCACCGTGCTCACCAACTCGCTGGAGACCACCGACCTCAACGTGGTCAACCTGCTGGCCGTCTGGCAACTGAAGGCACTGGCCGACCACCTCGCCCAAGCCGCCCCGGGTGCCGACGCGGCCCGGCTGCGCTATGTCGAATACCGACCGTCAACAGCCGCGCGCTTCTCGCTCCACTCGAAGGTCATGGTGTTCGGCGACGACGTATTCATCGGTTCCGCAAATGCCGACGTACGCAGCCTGATGATGGACAGCAACAACGGCGTCTTCGTCCGCAATGCGCCCCGCTTCGCCCACGCCTACCGCGCGCGGATCGCGGACCTCGTCGCCGATCCACAGCGCACCGAGGATCGGACCGCCCGGATGGGCCGGGACGAGTCGGAACTGGCTGCCGAAATGGATCACATGGTCGATCGGCTGCTCGCCCGCTACGTCGGTGACCAGCGGCTGGACGAGCAACAGAAGCAGGAACTGAAGCGCCAGATCCTCGCCACCACGGCCAGGGTCTATGATCTTTCACGCGCCATCATGCGCGGCGACGACGATGCCGCCGACGCATTCAACGCGCTCTTCAAAGCGATCTGAGCGCACCGCCAACCGGTGGTGGACGGCAACCGTGTCGATCGGCGCCCGACGACATGCGCCAGGGCGATTCTCCACGCGGCCTGCCCGACGATCGATGCGGCGATCGCGCTAAACCCATATGCATGGCTGCCGTAAGAAGTCGACACTGCCGCCGCTACGCGTCGCCCGCGGCGAAATGGCGGCGCAATCTTCGGACATGCCCTGGGAGAAACCATGCGCTTTTGCCACCGGATCGGATCATTCATTGCCGGCGCGATACTGAGTTCTGCCTGCGCACTCGCCCAGGCGGTCGACGGCGTCGGCGAAGACCAGATACTGCTCGGTCAGTCCGCGGCCTTCAGCGGGCCGGCCCAAGCCCTGGGCAAGGAAATGCTGCAAGGCGCCAAACTCTACTTCGACGGTGTCAATGCCGCTGGCGGCATCCACGGCCGCCGGGTCGAGATCACGTCGCTCGACGACGGTTACGAACCCGAACGTGCCGCAGCCAACACCCGGGAGCTGATCGAGCGCCAGAAGGTCTTCGCCCTGTTCGCCTACGTCGGCACGCCGACCAGCCTGGCCGCGATGCCGATCTTCACGGCCGCGAAGGTACCGTTCGTCGGCGCCTTCACCGGCGCCGAGGCCCTGCGCAATCCGCTCAACCGGCAGATCTTCAACGTGCGTGCGAGCTACTTCGACGAGACCGAGCGCATCGTCGAGCACCTGGTGACCACCGGCGTCAAGCGCATCGCGGTGTTCCACCAGAACGATTCCTACGGCAAGGCCGGCCTCACCGGGGTCGAGCGCGCCATGAAGAAGCGCGGGCTGGAGCCGATTGCGAAGGCCACCGTGGAACGCAATTCGGTGGACGTGGCGACCGCCGTCGACACCCTGATGGCGGCGTCGCCGGACGCCATCATCCAGATCAGCGCCTATGCCTCCTGCGCCGCACTGATCAAGGAAATGCGCGCCGCCGGCAACATCGCGATGTTCTACAACGTATCCTTCGTGGGCAGCAAAGCGCTGTCCGATGCGCTCGGCAACGAAGCGCGCGGCGTGGTCATCTCCCAAGTCGTGCCCCTGCCCTGGAGCGGGATCACGCCGATCGTGCGGGAGTACCAGGAGCGGATGAAGGACGCGGGCTTCACCGAACTCTCCTTCACCAGCCTGGAGGGCTTCATTGCCGCCAAGACCATGACCGAAGGCCTGCAGCGGGCGGGCCGCAACCTCACCCGCGGGCGTCTGGTCGAAGCCTTCGAATCGATGAATGCCTTCGACCTGGGCGGCTTCACGGTCGGCTTCTCGCCGCAGGCGCACAATGGGTCGGACTTCGTCGACCTGACCATCATCTCGCGCGACGGGCGCTTCATCCACTGACGAAGGCCACGCCACCGCGGGGTCCCAGCGCTCACGCGCCCGCCTTCCGATAACGGCGGATGGCCGCCAGCGACGCGGCGTAGCTGTGACGTCGCTGCCCCTCGTCGTAGCGATGCTGGGCACCGACCGGGCACGCCAGGCGGGCGGCACAATCGAAGGTGCAGGCACTGTCCGGCTGCAGACGATGGGCGATGCATCGCGCCAAATCGAGGCGGGTACCGACCGCGCCGGCCGGACAGGCCGTGACGCAGGGCGTGGTCGCGCATCGCGCGCACACCGATGCGAGCATGTCCGCCCACACCCGATTGGTGGCCCAGTCGGTATCGGTCAACATCACGACACGATAGCCGAACCAACTCCCCCAATGCGGGTGCAGACCCAGCATCAGCGGGCTCGCCTGGTGCCAGCCGGCGGCGCGGCCGAGGGCTTGCAGATCGACCACCGGCTCGCCCGGATACAGCAGCAGGCCGCGCGGTGCGCCACGCTGGGCGGCCAGCCAGCCCACGACAGCGTCGGTGCTGAAGCGATCGATCGGATCCTCGCCACCGACGCCGCTCGCCCGCACGCTGCGCCACAGCTCAGGACCGCCATTGGCGACGACCAGGATCTGGCGCCAGCGGGCAAGTTCGACCTTGGCCGCGAGCCGCTCGCGCGAGGCGGCATCGAGCGCGGCCATCGGCAGCACCACGTGCAGGTTGAGACCGACCCGGTCGAGGGGCGAGAAGTCCGGGCGCTCGGCGTCTGGCTCGACCGCCGCGCCGGGATCGGCCGGCTCAGTCACGGGGCTGGCTGCGATTGGACATCGCGATTACGAACAATTGATCGACCAGCGGCATGTCCTGCAGCGCCACCAGCATCCGGGCGCCGGTACCGTACTCGACCCCGAGGCTGATCAGACGGGCCACTGTCTCGCCGCGCGACTCGATCCGCCATTCGCCGGGCGTTTGACCGCCGACTAGCTTGCGCTCGTAGCGGACCTCGCCGTTGCACAGGTAGCGCTCCAGCCCGGCACCCGGCTCGAACAGCATGCGGATGGCATCGCTGCCGCTGCGGTGCAGGGTGATCTTGTCGGCGGTCATGCCGTACATGCGATGGCATTCGAATCGCCCCTCGACGCAATCGATGGTGCGCAGCACACTGCCCCGGGCGTTCGGATAGCCGATCGTGCCGACCGTGGCGTCGTCCTGGTTGCGCACCAGGAGTTGCATCGGACGGGTGCCGTGGGCGGCCAGCGCCACGGCGTACAAGAATGTGCTGCCCGCCGCCAAGGAAGGTACCGCAGCGAGCATTTCGGCCGCATGTAGCGCTTCCGCCCGCTCGCCCTTGCTGCGCGCGCGCCGTCGAACGTGGCGAACCACCAGGAGGATGGTCAGCGCCAGCACCGCCAGCGCGATCGCGATCGCGATTCTCGCCGATTCGTCGGGCATTCCTAACACTCCGTCAGCGACCCCTGGCCAGCCGCGGACAGGGCGGGATGCGGTCGCAATCCCCAGAGTTTAGCGGAATCGGCTCGCCGGACATGGCGGCTGCATCACCGCCCGGCGCCGGCCAGCCCGCCTACGACAGCGCGCCGATCCGCCGCAGCACCTGTTCGCGCCCCATCGCCTCGACCACTGCATCGATCGACGGCGTCTGTTTGACGCCCAGCAGCGCGACCCGCAGCGGAATCGCCACCTGCGGCATCTTCAGGCCCTGCGCCTTCATCACCGCCTTGATCGCCGCGCTGATCGCCTCCCGCTGCCAGTCGATGCAGGCGAGTTGTTCGCCCAATGCCGTGAGCGCCGTGCGCGATGCGTCGGTGATCTGCTCGGCCAGCAACTCGGGCGACGGCGACGGCGCGACATAGAAGGCTTCGACGCCATCCGCCAATTCCGCCAGGGTGGCGACCCGATCCTTGTACAAGGCCACCAGGGCCGCCAGCGCCGGGCCGCCGACGACGTCCACGCCACGGGCCGCGAGGCGTTCGCCGATGTCGGCGGCCAACACCGCATCGTCGGCCTGCCTGATGTAGTGGGCGTTCAGCCAGTTCAGCTTGTCGGTGTTGAACTGAGCCGCCGAGGCGGTGATGTGGTCGAGGTCGAACCACTCGGTGAGCTGCGCACGCGAGAAGATCTCGTCGTCGCCATGGCTCCAGCCGAGCCGCGCGAGATAGTTGACGACGGCATCCGACAGGTAGCCGGCCTCGTGATACTGCATTACGCTGACCGCGCCATGACGCTTCGACAGCTTCTGGCCGTCGTCGCCGAGGATCATCGACAGGTGCGCGTACTGCGGCACTTCGGCCCCCAGCGCGCGCAGGATGTTGATCTGGCGCGGCGTGTTGTTCACGTGGTCGTCGCCGCGGATGACGTGGGTGATCGCCATGTCCCAGTCATCCACGACGACGCAGAAGTTGTAGGTCGGGGTGCCGTCCGGCCGGGCGATGACGAGGTCGTCCAGCTCCGCATTGGCGAATGCGATGCGGCCCTTGACGAGATCGTCCCAGCCGACCGCGCCATCGGAGGGATTGCGAAAGCGCACCACCGGCGCGCCCCCTTCCGGTGGCTGCGGCAGCACCTTGCCCGGCTCCGGCCGCCAGCGCCCGTCGTAGCGCGGTTTCTCGCCCCGCGCCCGCTGGGCCTCGCGCAGCGCGTCGAGTTCTGCCGGAGTCGTATAACAATGGTAAGCATGGCCGGCAGCCAGCAATTCGCCGATCACCGCCTTGTAGCGGTCCATGCGCTGCATCTGGTAGAACGGCCCCTCGTCGCAGTCCAACGCCAGCCAGCGCATGCCGTCGAGGATCGCCTGCACCGCCGCCGGCGTCGAGCGCGCCACGTCGGTGTCCTCGATGCGCAGGATGAACTGCCCGCCATGGCGGCGGGCGAAGGCCCAGCAGAACAGCGCGGTGCGCGCGCCGCCGATGTGCAGGTAGCCGGTGGGGCTGGGGGCGAAACGGGTGCGGACAGGTGTGGACATCGGTGGGGCTCGGTGGCGCTGCGACGAAGCCCGGCATTCTACGCGAACGGCGGCGCCCTGCCCCCGCGCGCCGCCTTGACGCAACCCCGGCCC
>JAGRFZ010000162.1:4907-9843 GCA_020445785.1 Rhodocyclaceae bacterium | reverse complement strand
GGCGATGCGCTGACCGAGCGGCTGGGAACGACCTTGCGCGGGATGGATGGCGGCGCTCGCGCACGGGCTTCGATGGTGCTGCGCCTGGCAGCGCCGCTTTTCGCGCGGGGCGAGGGTATCGATGCCGCGCTGGCAGTGCCGCGCTATGTGCGCGACAAGGTGGCGCAAACCACCGCGGAGCGCCTGGCTGCAGGAGGAAAGGCATGAGCGCCGTCCTGAAATGCGCGCCGTCCTTCGTGCCGATGCAGCCTGAGGACATCGATGCCGTGCTGGCCATCGAGCAGGGCGCCTATCCTTTTCCCTGGACGCGGGCCAACTTCGCCGATTCGCTGGCATCGGGATACAGCGCCTGGTGCTGTCGCATCGGGAATGTGCTGGTCGGCCATGCCGTGATGATGCTGGTGCTGGACGAGGCACACCTGCTCAATGTCACCATCGCGCGAGAATGGCAGCGGCGGGGACATGGACAGCTCACCATGCAGCACCTTTTCGCCATGGCGCGCACGCATGGCGCCAAGCGCATGTTCCTCGAGGTGCGCCCATCAAACGCGTCGGGGCAGGAACTCTACCGGCGGCTCGGCTTCGAGACGATCGGCCGTCGGCGCGGCTACTATCCGGCCGGAGAAGCGCGCGAGGACGCAGTGGTGATGGCGGTGGATCTATGAGCAGGCGGGAAAGCATTCTGCGCGAGATGGGCCTCGCGCCGCTGTGGCGGCAGCGGGGGCGCGCCGTGCGGGAAGAGATGAGCGAAATGGCTCCTGCCGCGCCGTCGCCCGACCATGCGGCAACGCCTGCGCAGGACGCGCGCGCGCAGCGCATCGCAGGCATGGGCTGGGACGACCTGGCGGCGGCGGTGGCGTCGTGCCGCGACTGCCGCCTCTGCGAGCAGCGCAAGCAGGCCGTGCTCGGCGTCGGTGATCCCGAAGCCGACTGGCTCTTCGTGGGGGAGGGGCCAGGTGCCGAGGAAGACGAGCGTGGCGAACCCTTCGTCGGCCAGGCCGGCAAGCTGCTCGATGCCATGCTGGCGGCCATCGACCTCAAGCGCGGCAGGAAGGTGTACATAGGCAATGTCGTGAAATGCCGCCCCCCCGGCAACCGCACGCCGCAAGCCGAGGAGACGTCGGCCTGCTTTCCCTACCTGCAGCGGCAGATCGAACTGATCCGGCCGAAGCTCATCGTCGCCCTCGGCAAGCCTGCGGCGGAGACGCTGCTTGGCACCGAGGTCAAGGTTGGCGCCGCGCGCGGCCGGCTCTTCGACTACCGCGGCATCCCGCTCATCGTCACCTATCATCCAGCTTACCTGCTGCGCAACCTGACGGACAAGGCGAAATCCTGGGAAGACCTGTGCTACGCACGCAAGACGATGGCCAATCAGGCCGACGGCAACTGATATGTCTGCCCACAACGAAGGCTCGACGCGGGCCATCCTCTACGCGCTAGGCGCCAATTTCGGCATCGCCGTGTCCAAGTTTGGCGCGGCGTGGTGGACGAATTCCGGCTCCATGCTGGCCGAGGCGATCCATTCTACGGCCGACTGCGTGAACCAGCTCCTGCTGCTGCTCGGCATGCGCGAGGCGAAGCGGCCGGAAAGCGCCGACCATCCGCTCGGCTACCACCGCGTCACCTATTTCTGGTCGATGATCGTGGCGCTCCTTCTGTTCTTCATGGGCGGCGCGTTTTCGGTCTACGAGGGCATCGAGCGCCTGCGCCATCCGCATCCGCTGGAGAACGGCCTGGTGGCCTTGATCGTCCTCGGCCTGGCCGTGGTATTGGAAGCATTCTCCCTGGCCGGTGCGATGCGCGAAATCCGCAAGGTCGCACACGGCAAGCCCTTCCTGCGCTGGTTCCGCGAGACGCGCGAATCCGAGCTGATGGTGGTGGCCGGCGAGGACATCGCCGCCCTGGCGGGGCTGACTTTCGCGTTTTGCGCGGTCGCCTTCGCGCTGGCGACGGGCAACCCGCTGTGGGATGCGCTGGGCACGCTCTGCGTCGGCATCGTGCTGATGGTGATTGCGGTGCTCGTCATGATCGAGGTGAAGGGCCTCATCGTCGGCGAGTCCGCCTCGCCCGAATTGCGCGAGGAAATCCAGCGCTTCGTCGCCGATCAGCCCGAGGTGGCCGAGGTGCTCAACGTCATCACGCTGGCCTGGGGCGACAAGGTGGTGATCGCCGTCAAGGCGCGCATGGCGGAAGTGGAACGCATCAGCGGCGCGCAGTTGGTCGAGCGCATCAATGCCGTCGAAGCGCGCATGCAAACGGCCTTCCCCCGGGCGAAATGGGTATTTTTCGAACCGGACGTCCGCTGAGTGCCTTGAGTTCGGGGCCGGCGCCCTAAAATAGGTATTCGCATCACAACCAACCCAAGGAGAACGCGATGCGCTTCAAGCTGCTAGCCCTGATGGCCCTTGCCGCAAGCCTGCTGTCCGGTTGCGGCTACAACCAGATCCAGACGAACGACGAGCAGGTGAACGCCGCCTGGTCCGAGGTGCTCAACCAGTACAAGCGCCGCGCCGACCTGATCCCCAACCTGGTGCAGATCGTGCAAGGCTATGCCGCGCATGAAAAGGAAGTCCTGACCAAGGTGACCGAGGCGCGCTCGCAGGTTGCCGGCATCAAGGCGACGCCTGAACTGGTGAACGATCCCCAGGCCTTCGCCCGGTTCCAGGCTGCGCAGGCACAACTCTCCGGCGCCCTGTCGCGCCTCTTGCTGGTGGTGGAGAACTATCCCAACCTCAAGGCCGACGCCAGCTTCCGCGACCTGCAGGCTCAAGTCGAAGGCACGGAGAACCGCATCACCGTGGCGCGCAACCGCTACATCAAGGCGGTACAGGAATACAACACCACAGTGCGCGTCTTCCCGAGCAATCTGACGGCCATGCTGTTCGGCTACAAGACCAAGGCCAATTTCACGGTCGAGGACGAGAAGGCAATGGCGGCGCCGCCGGCCATCAAGTTCGACAGCGGTGTCAAGTCGGGCACGGCTGCGGGCAAGCCGGCCGACAGTGCCCCCGCGACCGGCTACTGAACTTGCGCATGGGCCTTGTCGCGAGGTTGTTCCTTGCGCTCTGGCTGCTGGCCGCTGGGCCCTTTGGCCTCGCGGCGGACGACCTTGCCGCCATCCCGCCCCTCAAGTCGCGGGTCACCGACCTGACCGGCACACTGGACAAGCAGTCGGCTGCGGCTTTGGACGTCGAGTTGGCGCAGTTCGAGCAGCAGCACGGCAGCCAGATTGCGGTCCTTCTGATCCCCACCACACAACCGGAAACCATAGAAGCTTACGGCATCCGTGTTGCCGAAGCCTGGAAGATCGGCCGCCAGGGCATCGACGACGGCATCATCATTCTTGTGGCGAAGAACGACCGCGCCCTGCGCATCGAAGTAGGCCGCGGCCTGGAAGGAGCGGTGCCCGATGCCGTGGCGAAGCGCATCATCGAGGAAATCATGTTGCCGCGCTTCAGGTCGGGCGATTTTTATGGCGGCCTGCGAGATGGGGTGATGCGCATCAAGACGGTCATGGCGGGCGAGCCGTTGCCGCCGCCAAAAACTCGGCGCGAGCAAGGCGCAGCCGCAGATTCCTGGGAGAATCTGCTCCCGCTGGCCATGCTGTTCGTCTTCGTCGGCGGGGGGCTGTTGAGGGCCCTGTTCGGGCGGCTGCTCGGTGGCGCTGTGGCGGGCGGCGTGGCCTTTCTCGGTGGCTGGCTTCTGCTTGGCAGCGTGACGATGGCCTTGCTTGCCGCCTTGGTCGTATTCATTCTCACCCTCTCCGGCATGGCCGGGGCGGGTGGCTTGCGTGACATAGGCGGCATGGGCAGGCGTGGCGGTTTCGGCGGTGGGGGCGGCTTTTCCGGCGGTGGGGGCGGTTTCGGCGGCGGCGGAGCCTCGGGACGATGGTAGGACTCAAACGCATGTTGCGGCACTTGCTCATGCCGGACTGGCGCGTTCGCCAGTGCTTCCCGCCGCGAACCCAGGAGGAAGTGGCGGCAGCCATCGCTGCATCCGAGTCGCGCCATGCCGGCGAAATCCGCTTCGTCGTCGAGTCGTCGCTGACACCGCTGCAACTCCTGCGCGGCGTGACCGCACGCGACCGAGCCATCGAGGTTTTTTCCTCGCAGCGCGTGTGGGATACCGAGGACAACAGCGGCGTGCTGATTTACCTGTTGCTGGCCGACCGTGACGTCGAGATCGTCGCCGATCGTGGCCTCAATGGGCGCGTCTCGCCCGATGAATGGGAGGCGGTCTGCCGGCGCATGGAGCAGGCCTTCGGCAAGCGGGAATTCGGTCCCGGGACGCTGGCGGCAGTCGCCGAGATCGGCTGCTTGCTGGCGGATCGCCTGCCGCCTCGAGCGGGGGATCGGAACGAGCTGCCGGATCGTCCCGTGCTGCTTTGACCCGATGCATCAACTCAATGGTGCGCGTTGACGTTCTTCGCGGCCGCGAGCAGCTGCTGCAGTTCCTCTCCGTGTTCGCGCATGTTGCGGCGATGCCAGACACCCACCAGCAGCATGGTGAGGCTGACGAATATGCCGAAGAGGACGATAACCACGTATATCGAGACGTCAAGGTAGACCAGCAGCGCATAGAGCCCCAGCATGACGAGAATGCTGGTGTTCTCGTTGAAGTTCTGCACTGCGATGGAATGCCCCGCACCCATCAGGATATGGCCGCGATGCTGCAATAGCGCATTCATCGGCACGACGAAGAAGCCGGCCATCGCCCCGACTGCGACCATCATGACCAGCGCCATCGGCAGGCCGGTGACGAAAATCATGCCCATCACGACGATGCCCATCGTGATGCCGACAGGCAATACGCGCACGGACTTGTCGAGCGAGACGATCCTCGCGGCCAGGACAGCCCCGCCGGCTATGCCCAGGGCCACCACCCCCTGCAGGACGGTGGCCTTGTCGAGCGGCAGGCCGAGGGCCTTGTCGGCCCA
>JAGRFZ010000162.1:0-4850 GCA_020445785.1 Rhodocyclaceae bacterium | reverse complement strand
CCCAACTTGTCGCGCCAGAGCAGCCGCACGCAGTGCCCGAATTCGTAGATCAGATACATCGGGTTCCTGTGCAAAGGCTTGTGGTCCACGCCCGTGTCGGGAATGTAGAGGTTGAATAGTGCGGCGACGAGATAGAGCAGGGAAATGACCAGCATGGCGACTTCCGCCGGGGTGTCGATCCAGGTGTCGATGCCTGGCAGGTCGATACCGAGCAGCGCGGCGCTGACCGTCGGATTGATGAGGACGCCGCCAAGCACGGTGCCGAGGATGATGGCCGTCACCGTCAGCCCCTCGATCCAGCCGTTGGCGATGACCAGTTTGTCGTGCGGCAGGTATTCGGTGAGGATGCCGTACTTGGCCGGCGAATACGCAGCGGCGCCGAGGCCGACGACGGCGTAGGCGAGCAGCGGGTGCGAACCGAACAGCATCATCAGGCAGCCGCCGATCTTGATCGTATTGCTGATCAGCATCACCCGCCACTTCGGCATCGAATCGGCGAAGGCGCCGACGAAGGCCGCCAGCGCGACATAGGAGATCGTGAAGAAAAGCTTGAGCAGCGGCTCCTGCTCGGCCGGCGCCTGCATGTCCCGCAGCAGCGCGATGGCCGCGATCAGCAGTGCATTGTCGGCCAGCGCGGAAAAAAACTGCGCCGCCATGATGATGTAGAACCCGAGTGGCATCGGCGTCTGCGGGACCCGGCGAGCGAGGGTGGGAGCGCGGTTTATAACATGATATGCCGGGCGTCTCCCGTACCAGGTCGCGGCGTGGCCGAAGCTGCCCTGCAAAGCCGCGCCGAATGTGATGGAATGCGCGCATTCGCCACCACGGATCGCCGCAGGCATGGCCGACCGAAGACTCCAGGTATTCCACGCCGTCGCCAAGCATGGTTCCTTCACGCGGGCGGCCGAGCGGCTGCACATGACCCAGCCGGCGGTCACCTTCCAGATCAAGCAGTTGGAGGAGCGGCTCAATACCCGTCTGCTCGAGCGTGGGCCGAGCGGGATCACATTGACCGCGGCCGGCGAGATCGTCCAGGCCTATGCCGATCGGATTCTCGAACTGAACGAGGAACTCGGCACCCGCGTCGCCGAGCTCACGGACGAACTCACCGGCACCCTCAACATCGGTACCAGCACGACCATCGCCGCCTACTGGCTGCCGCAATTGCTGGAGGGGTTCAAGCGAACCTACCCGCGGGTGGTGCCGAGGGTGATGGTCGGCAATTCCGCCTTCATCGAGACCCGCGTGGCTCGTCGCGACCTCGACCTCGGCCTGATCGAGATCGTCACCCAGGATCCCTCCCTCGAGCGTAGAGCGGCGGCCCAGGACGAACTGATGGTGATCTGTGCGGCCCGTCATCCGCTGGCCCGTGCCGAGGTGTTGCGCGCGGACGACCTGCTTCCCCACGAGTTCATCACCCGCGAGCCGGGCAACGCCATCCGCGAACTGGCGGAGTCGTACTTCGCGGACGCCGGCATCGCCATTGCGGAGGTGCCGGTGTGCGCCGAGCTGGGCTCGTTGGCGGCGGTCAAGCATCTGGCCAGAGGCGGCTTCGGCTATGCCGTCGCGTCGCGGGCGGCGATCATCCGTGATATCCGCGAGGGTGCGCTGGTGGCGGTCCCCCTCGACCCGCCGCTGGCGACCCCGCTCGAGGTGATCTTTCCGCGCGACCGTTTCCGTTCGCGCCTGATCACGACCTTCGCCGATTTCGCGACCCAGGAACTGCAGCGCCTGTCCGAACTGCGGTGTGCCGTGGAGCTCGGCCGTGGCCCGTAGCAAGACCGTCTTCGTGTGCGGCGAATGCGGCGGCCAGGTGGCGCGCTGGCAGGGCCAGTGTCCCCACTGCCGGGGCTGGAACACGCTGGCCGAACACAGCGCCGAGCGAGTCGCCGCGCCGGCCAGCCACCGTTACGCGCCGCTGGCGGGGGAACTCGGCGGATTGCAGTCGCTGGCCGAGATCCAACCGCGCGAGCAAGCGCGCACCTCCACCGGCATTGCCGAGTTCGATCGCGTGCTCGGCGGCGGCCTGGTGGCCGGCGGGGTGGTGCTGATCGGCGGCGATCCGGGCATCGGAAAATCCACGTTGCTGCTGCAGGCCCTGTCGGCAATGGCCGAGGGCAGCCGTGCGCTGTACGTCAGCGGCGAGGAATCGGGCGAACAGATCGCGCTGCGCGCCCGCCGCCTGCAACTGCCGGCAAGCGGCCTTCAGTTGCTCGCCGAGATCAGCCTCGAGCGCATCCTGGCGACCCTGCGCGAGCACGGGCCCGACGTGGTGGTGATCGATTCGGTGCAGACGCTGTATTCGGACAGCCTCTCGTCCGCGCCGGGTTCGGTCGGCCAGGTGCGCGAATGTGCGGCCCAATTGACCCGCTTCGCCAAGCAGGGTGGGGCGAGCATGGTACTGGTGGGGCACGTCACCAAGGACGGTAGCCTGGCCGGCCCACGGGTGCTCGAACACATCGTCGACACGGTGCTGTACTTCGAGGGCGACACCCATTCGGCGTACCGGCTGGTGCGCGCGATCAAGAACCGCTTCGGCGCGGTCAATGAACTGGGCGTGTTCGGTATGACCGATCGGGGGCTGCGGGGGGTCGGCAATCCGTCCGCATTGTTCCTCTCGCACCACAACAAACAGGTGGCCGGTGCCTGCATCCTGGCTACCCAGGAGGGCACCCGGCCCTTGCTGGTGGAGGTGCAGGCGCTGGTGGACGAGGCGCGCAGCCCGAGCCCGCGCCGGCTGACGGTCGGCCTCGACCAGAACCGGCTCGCGATGCTGCTGGCGGTGCTGCATCGCCATGCCGGCATCGTCTGCTCGGATCAGGATGTCTTCGTCAATGCGGTCGGCGGGGTGCGCATCGCCGAACCGGCGGCCGACCTGGCGGTGCTGCTGGCGATCGTCTCCTCGCTGCGCGATCGGCCCCTGCCGGACGCCCTGGTGGTGTTCGGAGAGATCGGCCTCGCCGGAGAAATCCGGCCGGCGCCGCGGGGCCAGGAGCGTCTGCGTGAGGCGGCCAAGCTGGGTTTTCGCCACGCCCTGATCCCGCGGGCGAACGCGCCCAAGCAGCCGATTTCCGGTCTCGACGTGATCGCGGTCGACCGGCTCGACGAAGCGCTCGAAGCCTTGCGCACGATGGCCGCCTGAGGTCTCGCGCCTTCCGGCCGCTTTCAGCCGAACAGCGCGCCGACGCTCTCGCCGCTGTGGATGCGCTCGATCGCGGCCGCCAGCAGCGGTGCCACCGAGAGGATTCGCAACTGGGGCAGGCGTGCGCGCTTGTCGTCGGCCACCGCCACGGTGTTGCTGACGACGATCGCGTCGAGGCCCGAGGCCGCCAGGCGCTCGATCGCCGGTCCGCACAGGACCGGATGCACGGCGCCGGCCATGACCCGCCGGGCACCCGCGCGGCGCAGAGTGTCGACGGTGGCGACGAGGGTGCCGCCGGTGGCGATCTCGTCCTCGAAGATCACCGCGTCCATGCCGCCGACGTCGCCGACCACCTGACCCTGATGGACGTCGGTGTCGCTGATCCGCCGCTTGTCGATGATCGCCAGCGGAATGTCGAGCTTCTCGGCGAAGCGGCCGGCCCGCTTGGCGCCGCCGGCGTCGGTCGCGACTGCGACCATCCTGGCCAGATCGTGGCACTCGCGGAAGTGTGCGGCCATGGTCGGGATTGCGGTCAGATGGTCCACCGGCATGCTGAAGAAGCCGTGCACCTGGTCGGCATGCAGATCCATGGTCAGCACCCGGTCGGCACCGGCGGTGCGCAGCAGGTCCGCCACCAGGCGGCCGGCGATCGAGATCCGCGGCGCATCCTTCTTGTCCGAACGGGCATAGGAATAGTACGGAATCACCGCGGTGACGCGCCCCGCCGAGGCGCTGCGCAGCGCGTCGAGGGTAATCAGCAACTCCATGATGTTGTCGCTCACCGGCTCCGTGAAGGACTGCAGTACGAACACGTCGCGCTCGCGCACGTTCTCGCAGATCTGGACGAACAGATTGTCGTTGGAGAAACGGGAAATGTTCAGAGGGCTGGCGCGCACCCCCAGGTGCCGGCAGATCTCGTCGGCAAGGGCCGGATTCGAGCTGCAGGCGAAGATCTTCAGTTCGTTGTGCATGGGGACTGGGGAAACCTTCTGCTCGATGCCGGTCCGACCCCTCGGGTGGAACGGCGATCGAAGATGGATCGGGCCGTGGCGCGGCGTTCGAAGGTCGGAATTCTAGCGTGCATCGTCCGCGCCGACGTGCCGGCAGTCCCACGACCGCCCGGCCCCCGCGGGCTGCGGCGTCTGCTGCTGTCGGGGTCGCGGCGGGCGGAGCTGCGCCATGGGAGTCGGCCTTTAACGGTATAATTACGGGCTTTTCGCCGCAGGCAGGCGCGCTCCGGAGGGGGGTCCGGTGCATGCTGCCGATTGGGGCCGACGACGATTCGAAGGCAGGGCGCCGCGCGACGTCACGCCAAACAAACAGGCCGAGCTCCGATTCGGGGCGGTCGAGGGATAAACGATGAAATGCGTTGACGATTTCCGACTGAAGCTGGGCGAGAAGGAGGTGGTGCCGATCATGGTCGGCGGCATGGGCGTCGACATCTCGACCGCCGACCTCGCCCTCGAGGCCGCCCGTCTGGGCGGCATCGGCCACATTTCGGACGCGATGATCAAGACCGTCGCCGATCGCCGCTACAACACCAAGTACGTGCGCGAGAAGCTGAAGCTGTACAAGTTCAACGTCGCCAACGCCGACAAATCGGTCGTGCGCTTCAATCTCGACAAGGTCGCCGAAGCCACCCACCTGCACGTGCGCGGCGCGATGGAGCGCAAGCGCGGCGATGGCCTGGTGTTCATCAACTGCATGG
>JAGRFZ010000038.1:34127-34267 GCA_020445785.1 Rhodocyclaceae bacterium | reverse complement strand
CCGTGGTGGTGTCGACCCAGCACGATCCCGAGATCTCGCACGCGCAGCTCTCCGAGGCGGTGATCGAGGAGGTCGTCAAGCCGGTGCTGCCTGCCGAATTGCTGACCGCAGACACCCGCTACCTGATCAACCCCACCGGC
>JAGRFZ010000038.1:0-34084 GCA_020445785.1 Rhodocyclaceae bacterium | reverse complement strand
TCATCGTCGACACCTATGGCGGTGCCGCCCACCATGGCGGCGGCGCCTTCTCGGGCAAGGATCCTTCCAAAGTGGACCGCTCGGCCGCGTATGCCGGCCGCCATGTGGCCAAAAACATCGTGGCCGCCGGGCTCGCGGAGCGTTGCGAGGTCCAGGTCGCCTACGCCATCGGCGTCGCCAATCCGGTGTCGTTGATGGTCAACACCTTCGGCACAGCGAAGATTCCGGAGGCCCGCATCGTCGAGCTGATCCGCGAACACTTCGATCTGCGGCCGAAGGGCATCATCGTCGGCCTCGATCTGCTGCGGCCGATCTACGGCAAGACTGCCGCCTACGGGCACTTCGGGCGCGACGAGCCCGAATTCACGTGGGAGGCGACCGACAAGGCGGACCAGCTGCGCAAGGACGCTGGCTTGGCTTGAGTTGACCGCCCCCAGGGCCGGGCTACGCCCGCCCCGCCCCCCGAGGGGGTCAAGAAAATTTGGGACGGCCCGGCGTTTTCTTGGGACCGCCCCCAGGCCGGGCTACGCCCGCCCCGCTCCTCGAGGAGGTCGAGAATACTCAGGACGGTCCGGCGTTTTCGGGATCGGGGCAGCAGGGCTCGGCGGACGGTCGGATTCGATTCACGAGCGGGGGCTCGGCAGACCCGCCTTCCTGCTACTATTGCGCGATATGCGTCGCGCAATAACAACCGGATCCGCTCTGGCTGGCGGCCTGCGTGGAATTCTCGCGGGCGTGCTGGCGGGCATCGCGCTCGTGGCCGTCGCCGAGCCGCCAGCACCCTTGCCGAGCGAGATCGTCTCGTCCGAGTGGTGCGAGACCATCGGCAACCGCCTGTTCAGCGTGTCCGCGGAATTCTGCGAAGAATCCGGGCTTCGTCCGTCGTCGGCAACCTCGATCGAGGGCCGGGCATTGATGCGTTTCGAGCGCCCGCCCCAACTGCCACGCAGATCCGCCTCGATCGACGGCGCATCGCGCAGTCCGCGCATCATGATGATCGGCGGCATCCATGGCGACGAACTGACCTCCGTATCGATCGTCTTCAAGTGGATGGAACGTTTGAATCGCGCAGACGCGTCGCAGCTGCATTGGCTGATCATCCCGCTCGCCAACCCGGACGGCCTGCTGATGCGGCCGGCCCAGCGCATGAATGCGCGCGGTGTCGACCTCAATCGCAATTTCGATACGCCGGACTGGAGCGACAAGGCGATGCGCTACTGGGTCGGGCGGACGCGCAAGGATCCTCGCCGTTTCCCGGGCAGGGTGCCGGTATCCGAACCGGAAACACGCTGGCTGCAGGAAGAAATCACCAAGTTCCGACCCGACGTGATCGTGTCGATCCACGCGCCATACGGCGTGCTCGACTTCGACGGACCGGCCGAGGAACCGAAGCGATTCGGCCGCCTTCGCCTGAACCGCCTCGGCGTCTATCCGGGCTCGCTCGGCAATTACGGCGGTGTGCACAAGGGCGTACCGGTGATCACGATCGAACTTCCCCATGCGACGCGAATGCCGTCGGCCCGCGATCAGGAAGCCATCTGGCAGGACATGATCAAGTGGATCCGGCAAAACTTCGTACCCGCCAATCTGACCTGAGGTGACACGGGCGAAGCCGGTGTCGACCGGTCACGACCCGCAGCATGCGGGGCGCCGCGACCAATCTCGGGGAAAGGCCGGGCATGCCGTCTCCGCCGCCGGCTGGGCGGTTGCCGGACGATTGCGCACTGGCGACGCCTGCCTCGTCGCTGCGCTGCGCCGGATCGGCTCCGCCGCGATCTTCCCGCGACGCGAGCGGCGAACTCGACGACGAATTTCCGCTCTCAGGATCGGCCCCTGCCGACGATCGAAGCCAAGCGCGGCGCGCCAGCACCTGCAACCACCCATGACACCATGAACCCACGTCAATCTTCGACCAGGCCCCGCCCGGCTCGCCAGGCCCGGGCATTGCAGATCGATCGGCGCGACCGACGCTCGCCCCGCCGCGTCGCGGTGCCCGGCCGGGTGGGCCCGCAGATCCCTATTCGAACGCGCGCCACCGCGGTTTCCAGCTCGCACGGAATCAGATGACTGTAGAACTACTGCTGTTTTCCGGCGGCCTCGTGCTGCTGGCGATCGGTGCCGAAGCCCTGGTGCGGGGCGCTTCCCGCCTGGCCCTGTCGTTCGGCATCTCTCCCCTGGTGGTCGGACTCACGGTGGTTGCCTTCGGCACCAGCGCACCGGAGATCGCGGTCGCGGTCGACGCCTCGCTCGACGGCAATCCCTCCCTCGCCATCGGCAATGTAATCGGCAGCAACATCGCCAACATCCTCCTGATCCTGGGGCTTTCGGCAATGATCGCGCCGTTGTTGGTGGCCGAGCAGATCGTCCGTCAGGAGGTGCCGGTCATGATCGCCGCCAGCGTCCTGATCGTCGGGATGGCGCTCGACGGCGACATATCCCGGACCGAAGCGGGCCTGCTGCTGCTGTTGTCGGTGGGCTATACCGGCTTCCTGACGATCCAGGCGCGAAAGGCTTCGGCGCAGATGCGTGCCGACATGGAAGCGGACCTGCCCGCGGACAACGGCTGGGACCGGCACTGGAGCGTGCAGTTCATGCTGGTCGCGGTCGGCCTCGCGATGCTGGTGCTCGGCGCAGACTGGCTGGTGCAATCGGCGGTCAGCTTCGCGCGGGCGCTCGGCGTGAGCGATCTGGTGATCGGCCTCACCATCGTCGCCATCGGCACCTCGATGCCGGAGATCGCCACATCCCTGATGGCCGCATTGCGCGGCCAGCGCGACATCGCGGTCGGCAACGTCGTCGGAAGCAATCTGTTCAATATCCTGGCCTGCCTCGGCGCCGCGGGGCTGGTGTCGCCGGTCGGCCTGATCGTGCCGGAAGCGGCCCGCAGTTTCGACCTGTGGGTGATGTTGGCCGTGGCATTCGTGTGCCTGCCGATCTTTCTGACCGCCCGCGAGATCCGCCGCTGGGAGGGCGCATTGCTGCTCGGCTACTATGCCGCCTACACGGCCTACCTGATCCTGTCGGCCCAGCACCACGAAATGCTGCCGATGTTCTCCGGCGTCATGCTGCTGTTCGTGCTGCCGCTGACCGGCTTGACGCTGGCCGCGAGCTTCGTCCGACACTCGGTGCGCGGCCGCGGACCGTAGCCACGCGCGGCGGCCGATCACGTTCTTGCCGCCGACCCACCGCCCGACGGCTCGAATGGGCCGCCCAGGCCAAGGCATGCTTGCGCTGCGGCCGAGTTGCTATACTTGCGGGATCCCGAGGAGCGCTGCGAGGCTGCATGATTCGTCTGCCCCCAGGCTCGGGAAAGATCCGGCTTCGTGCCGGCATTTCGACTAACGGCGCTCACCTTTAACCCGTGCCGGGCACGGGGTGCGAGGTGGGCATCGATGCCGCTACACCCCAACCCGGCCACATCGTTCAAGGAGTTCGCATGAACACTGTGGCTGACAACTTCACCGATTTCGTGGTCGCCGATCTGGCGCTGGCCGACTGGGGCCGGCGCGAAATCGCCATTGCCGAGACCGAAATGCCGGGTCTGATGGCGATCCGCGAAGAGTACGCGGAGCAGCAACCCCTCAAGGGCGCGCGCATCACCGGATCGTTGCACATGACGATCCAGACTGCGGTCCTGATCGAAACCCTGACCGCGCTTGGTGCCGAGGTACGCTGGGCCTCGTGCAACATCTTCTCGACGCAGGATCATGCGGCCGCGGCGATCGCGGCGGCCGGTGTGCCGGTATTCGCGGTCAAGGGCGAATCGCTGGCCGATTATTGGGAATACACCCATCGCATCTTCGAATGGGCGGACGGCCGCCATGCGAACATGATCCTCGACGACGGCGGCGACGCCACCCTGTTGCTGCACCTGGGCGCAAGGGCGGAGCAGGATCCCTCGGTGCTCTCCGATCCCACGAGCGAGGAAGAAACCGTATTGTTCGCGGCGATCAAGGCGAAGCTCGGCAGCCATCCGGACTGGTACTCCACGCGACTCGAATGCATCCAGGGGGTCACCGAGGAGACCACGACCGGGGTCCATCGCCTCTACCAGATGCATGAGCGCGGCGAACTGCGCTTCCCGGCCATCAACGTCAACGATTCGGTCACCAAGTCGAAGTTCGACAACCTGTATGGTTGCCGCGAATCGCTGGTGGACGGCATCAAGCGCGCGACCGACGTGATGGTGGCCGGCAAGGTCGCAGTCGTGTGCGGCTACGGGGACGTCGGCAAGGGTTCGGCCCAGGCCCTGCGGGCCCTCTCGGCCCAGGTATGGGTCACCGAAATCGATCCGATCTGCGCGCTGCAGGCAGCCATGGAGGGCTATCGGGTGGTGACCATGGAAGAGGCGGCTTCGCAGGCCGACATCTTCGTCACCTGCACCGGCAACTTCCACGTCATCACCCACGATCACATGGCGGCGATGAAGGACCAGGCCATCGTCTGCAACATCGGTCATTTCGACAACGAAATCGACGTAGCCTCGCTGGAGCAGTACCAGTGGGAGGAGATCAAGCCCCAGGTGGACCACGTGATCTTCCCGGACGGCCGCCGCATCATCCTGCTGGCCAAGGGCCGGCTGGTGAATCTCGGCTGCGCCACCGGCCACCCGAGCTACGTCATGAGTTCGTCGTTCGCCAATCAGACCATTGCCCAGATCGAACTGTTCGGTCGTACCGCCGACTATCCGGTCGGGGTCTACACGCTGCCCAAGCACCTCGACGAGAAGGTCGCCCGCCTGCAATTGAAGAAGCTCAACGTGTCGCTGACCCGCCTGACCGAAAAGCAGGCCAGCTACATCGGCGTGGCCGTGGATGGTCCCTACAAGTCCGAGCACTACCGCTACTGAGCGAGCGGGCGGCCCGATCGTGAGCATGAACTCGTTCCACGCGCGCAGCCGCCGTCCGCGCGCGGCGGGCGAGTCGCGGTCCCCGCAGCCGCGCGCCGGCGTGCGTGCCGACGCCCTGCTGAGCGAGTTGGGCCTCGCCGAATCGCGCAGCGCGGCGCGCCGGCTGATCGAGGCGGGCCGGGTGCGGGCCGACGGCGAGCTGGTGCGCAAGGCCTCACAGGAACTACCCGCCAGCGCCCGCTTCGAGATCGCCGGCGACGACCAGGATCGTTTCGTCTCGCGCGGTGGCATCAAGCTCGCCGACGCGTTGCTGCGCAGCGGCATCGAGGTCCGCGGTGCGGAATGCCTCGATGTCGGCCAATCCACCGGCGGCTTCACCGATTGCCTGCTGCAGGCCGGTGCACAGCGCGTGGTCGGCATCGAGGTCGGTCACGGCCAGTTGCACCCTCGCCTCGCAGCCGATCCCCGCGTGCTCGCGATCGAGCGCATCAACGCGCGCGATCTGTCGCCGGCCGCCCTCGGCGACGCCTTTCCCGCCAGTGGCTTCGACCTCGTCGTCTGCGACGCCAGCTTCATTTCCGTCACGCTGCTGCTGCCGCGCTGGCGCGCGCTGCTGCGGGAAGGCGGGCAGGTTCTGGCGTTGGTCAAGCCTCAGTTCGAGGTGGGCCCGCGCGGCCTCGGCAAGGGGGGCATCGTGCGCGACCCGGCGCAACATGCCGCCGTCGAGACTCGCATCCGCGCCGCCTTCGTCGATGCAGGGATGACCGTACTGGGCTACTTCGACAGCCCCATCGCCGGCGGCGACGGCAACCGCGAATTCTTCATTCATGCGCGCCGGCCCGAAGGACCGGCCGCCACAGGAAACCACGAATGACAGGCAAGACCCCCTTCAGCATCGAGTTCTTCCCGCCCCAGACCCAGGCGGGCATGGACAAGCTGCGCCTCGCGCGCGGCCGCCTCGCCACCTTGGGCCCGGAGTTCTTTTCGGTGACCTACGGGGCCGGCGGCTCGACCCGCGAGCGCACTTTCGAGACCGTCTTCGAGATCCAGCAGGAGGGGCTGTCGGTGGCCCCGCATCTGTCCTGCGTCGGCTCCACCCGGGAAGGCATTCGCGACATTCTCGAGCGCTACCGCAACGCCGGAATCGACCGCATCGTCGCCCTACGCGGAGACCTGCCCTCGGGCGTGGTCGATCCGGGCGAGTTCCGCCATGCCAACGAACTGGTCGAGTACATCCGTCGCGAGACCGGCGACACCTTTCGCATCGAGGTCGCTGCCTACCCCGAATACCATCCCCAGGCCCGTTCTCCACAAGACGACCTGATCGCGTTCAAGCGCAAGATGGACGCTGGCGCCGATGCCGCGATCACGCAGTACTTCTACAATCTCGACGCCTATCTGCACTTCGTCGACGCCTGCCGCGCGATGGGTATCGACGCGCCGATCGTGCCGGGCATCATGCCGATCGTCAGTTTCGTCAAACTGGCGCGCTTCTCCGATGCCTGCGGCGCCGAGATCCCGCGCTGGATGCGACGCAAGCTGGAATCGTTTGGCGACGACAGCGATTCGATCAAGGCCTTCGGCCTCGACGTGGTTACCGAACTGTGCGACAAGCTGATCTCGGCGGGCGCTCCCGGTCTCCACTTCTATTGCATGAACCAGTCCGCAGCGACCCGCGCCATCGTCGAGCGCCTCCGGCTCGGCACCTGACCCGTGTGCCCGGCCCCAGCACCGGAGATCGTCGCCCACGCCCTCGAGCTGTTCGCGCCACTGGGCCACATTCGGACCAAACGAATGTTCGGCGGCCACGGCTTCTACTGCGACGGCCTGTTCTTCGCGCTGGTGGCATGGAACACCCTCTACCTGAAGGCGGACGAGCAGTCGCAGGCGGCGTTCCAGCAGGCCGGCTGCCGGATCTTCCGCAGCGAGCGGACCGACGGCCGGACCTTTTCGATGGGCTATTGGAGCGCTCCGGACGAATCGCTCGACAGCCCGCAGGCGATGCAACCCTGGGCACGAATGGCGATCGAGTGCGCGCTGCGTCAGCGCAGCACGACCGCTACTGGCGGCGGACGAAACCCCGGTCGTTCATCCAAGCCTTGAGATCGAACCCCTGGCCCGCGGACCGCAGGCGCTGCAACTGGATCAGAAAGTTCGCCTCCATGGTATGAGCCGCAATCGCGGTCATCACCGCCAGCCGGCCTTCCGCATCCAGGCCCTCGGCGGCCAGATCGCCGTCGAGCTGACAGAAATGCCGCGCCATCAGGCCGCGCGCTTCGTCTTCGCCGATGCCCAGGTCGGAGAAATCCAGCGGATCACCGCTCTCGATATCGCACATCAGGACTTCCAGCGCTTCGGGGGTCATGGGCAACTCCGTGCAGGACATGGGGCTTTGAACCGCACGCCGCTCGAAAGATTCCCCCGGCCGCCGCCGCGCCCGCGGCCGCGTCGCACAGCGGGCGAACCGAGCGGCTCGCCCGCCGCCGCTCACAGTGGGCGCTCGACCGAAACCGCGCCGCGGATCTCACCGGGGGCATACCCCGTCGCCGCATCGTGCGGGTAGTCGCGTGCCAAAGCCTGCACCAACTCCGGTGCCAGATTGGCCTGCTCGCCATGGCACTGGACGCACACCGGCGCGACCGGCAAGGCCTTCATGTAGCGGAACATCCGCCGACCGTCGGCGGCGGTCACGATCTCGGCAGCCTCGATGCCGGCAGGGGCCTCGCCGGCTGCCGCGCGAGCATCGAAACTGGTCAGCACGTCCTTTTCCCAGGCGTCGGGGGTGGCCCGCTCGGGATTGCGTGTCTTGAGGCTGACCCGGCGGATCTTCCAGCCGAGCGCCTGCGCCTTGTCGGCCATCAGCTTCGGAGCCTTGTCCTTGCATACCGGAATGGCGGCCGCCACGCCCTGCTCCTTCACGGCGGACTTCATCATCCCCGCCACCTGCGGCAGGATCTGCTTGACCTCGCCACGGGTCTGCTCGGTCAAGGTTTCGAGTTCGCCGGCGTGCACAGCGCCGGCAGAGGCCAGCAGGGAAACGATCAACAGGGTACGCATGACACCTCCTTTGATTAGTTTTTACTAATATAGCGCATACTGGCATGCCCCGCACCCTGCCGATGCACGGCGCGATGTCTTTCATTGTTACGCCCACCGATCGGCCGAGCGCATACAATCGGGAGATCCGAGCCCTCTCCCGTTCCACGCCCCGGCGCGGAGCGGCCCAGGGCTCACCGAACGTTAGGGAGGCTTTCGATGAAAGGGCGCGTTCTGCCGCTGCTGGCAGCCACTGCCGTGGCCGGCTTCGGGCACGCGGCCATCGCGGCGGAATCGTCCTCGGGCGATCTGACGATGATGGTCGGGGTGGATTATTCGACCGGCGAGTACGGCAGCGAAAAGGAGACCCGGACATGGGTGGTGCCGTTCATCGCCAAGTACGAAAACGGACCGACGACCTTGAAGGCGAGCATTCCCTGGATTCGCACCACCGGCCCGGGTGACGTCATCGGCGTCGGTCCCGACCGGATTCCGGCAGAAGGGTCCGAGAACGAGACCAAGACCGAATCCGGCATCGGCGATCTGGTCCTCAGCGCCGGCTACGCGGCCGTGCAGAACCGCCATCTGCTGCTCGATGTCATCGTCAAGGTCAAGATCCCGACTGCCGACGAGGACCGGGCGTTGGGCACCGGAAAGACCGATTATTCGCTGCAACTGGACGGCGCCACGCTGATCAAGGGCCTGACGCTGTTCGGCACGGTCGGCAAGAAGAAATACGGCGACCCGGACGGCCGCGACTACCGTGACCCCTACTACGGCTCGATCGGTGTCGGCAAGCGCGTGATCCCCAGCACCTTTGCCGGCGCCAGCTACGACTGGCGCGACAACGTCACCCGCACCGGCGACGAAATCCGCGAGCTGACGCTGTTCGCCAGCCACCGCCTCGGCGGTGGCAACAAGCTGCAGGCCTACCTGGTACGCGGCTTTTCCGACAACAGCCCGGACATCGGCGCCGGCGTCATCCTGTCACACCGCTATTGACGTTCTCTCCGCGCGGCACTCAGCGCCGGCGCGAACCACCGAGCAAGGAACCAAGCAGGCCGCGGACGATCTGGCGGCCGAGCGACGAGGCGATGCTGCGGGCGGCACTCTTGGCGGCCGCCTGCACCACGCCGTCACGGCGGCCACCGCGCGGCCCGGTACTGCCGAACAGAATGCCGCCGAGGGCGCCATCGAACAGGCCCCCTTCTGCCTGGCCCGCCGGACTCTTGGCCGGCGGTGCGTCCACCGCCTCCTGTGCCGCCTGGGCATTGGCCCGCAGCATCTCGTAGGCCGACTCCCGATCGAGCACCTTTTCATAGTGGCCGAAGAGCAGTGATTCCTTGATCGCGTGTCCACGCTCTTCTGCACTCATGGGGCCCAGCCGCGAAGTGGGCGCGATCACCGACACTCGCTCGACCACCGACGGGCGCCCCTTGCCGTCGAGGAACGAGACCAGGGCCTCGCCGACGCCGAGTTCGGTGATCGCCGTCGCCGCGTCGAACTTCGGATTCGTACGCATCGTCTCGGCCGCCGCCCGCACCGCCTTTTGGTCACGTGGGGTGAACGCCCGCAGCGCGTGCTGGACCCGGTTGCCGAGTTGCCCG
This sequence comes from Rhodocyclaceae bacterium, assembly GCA_020445785.1. Taxonomy (GTDB): domain Bacteria; phylum Pseudomonadota; class Gammaproteobacteria; order Burkholderiales; family Rhodocyclaceae; genus Cognatazoarcus. The sequence goes on along the minus strand of JAGRFZ010000038.1, from coordinate 24,592 downwards.
AGCACGGCATCCGGCACGTCCAGCGGATTCTGGGTGACGAAATAGACGCCGACGCCCTTCGAGCGGATCAGCCGCACGACCTGTTCGATCTTGTCCAGCAGGGCCTGCGGCGCGTCGTCGAACAACAGGTGCGCCTCGTCGAAGAAGAACACCATCTTCGGCTTGTCGGGATCTCCCACTTCCGGCAACTGCTCGAACAGCTCGGCCAGCAGCCACAGCAGGAAGGTCGAATAGAGCTTGGGGCTCGAGTAGAGGCGATCGGCGACCAGCACATTGACGACGCCGCGCCCGTCGGCGTCGGTCTGCATCAGATCGGCGATGTCGAGCATCGGTTCGCCGAAGAAGCGGTCGCCCCCCTGGTCCTCGAGCCCGAGCAGGCCGCGCTGAATGGCGCCGACCGAAGCGGCCGAGATGTTTCCGTACTCGGTCTTGAAGGACTTGGCGTTGTCGCCCACGTGCTGGACCATCGCCCGCAGATCTTTCAGATCGAGCAGCAACAGGCCATTGTCGTCGGCCACGCGGAATACGATCTGCAGCACACCGGTCTGGGTGTCGTTGAGATTCAGCAGGCGGGCGAGCAGCAATGGCCCCATGTCCGACACGGTTGCTCGCACCGGATGGCCGGCCTCGCCGAAAACGTCCCACAACACCGTGGTGTTGCCGCGCGGCTCGAACTCGGTGATGCCGATTGCGGCGAGGCGCTTCATCAGCTTGTCCGACGCGTCACCGGGCACTCCGATGCCGGAAAGATCGCCCTTGACGTCGGCCACGAACACCGGCACGCCGATCGACGCGAAGGATTCGGCCAGTTTCTGCAGGGTCACGGTCTTGCCGGTACCGGTGGCACCGGTGATCAGGCCGTGGCGATTGGCCAACTGCGGCAGCAGGGAGACATCGCGCTCGGCATTGCGGGCGATCAGCATCGGTTCAGCCATGGGCTTCCTCCTTCAGGGAACTGGTTTGCACGCTAGCGCCCAGTACTGCCGCTAGCGTCCGCACGCGGCTTCGCAGGCATCGAAGGCCTGCATGCACTCGCCGGCCTCACGCAGGGCGCCGTCCTGACACCGAAACAGCCGGTCGCCGCAGCCATGCAGACAGGCATTGAGGGCGCGCCGATCGCCTTCGGCGCGCGCCGCCGAAGGCAGGCGGATCGCCTCGCGCCGGCACGACGCAAAGTCGAAACGCCGTTCGGGTCCCGGCAGGCGGGCCCATTCGTCCGCATCGAGATGCAGATCGGCCTCCAATGCGGCAACGCCCGCCGGATCGACGATCCATTGTGAGCGCCGCAGCGTCTCCAGGCCCCAGCAATCCGCTCGATGGGCATCGGCGAGGCTGACGCTTTCGGACCGCATGCCCAGGTTCAGCCGCGCACAGGCCTGGGCGAACAGGAAGCCGCGGGTGACATCCCGCCGGCGCGGCAGTACGTCCGGGTTGTAGAGAAGCGCCGGGCGCCCCCCTTCGTTCGCGATGCGCACGAACTGGCGCTGGCTCGCATCCGCCACGGCCCGCACCGGCCGGCCGGCGGCATCGACGCAGCCATCGAAAAACAGCGAAGCGTGCTGGGCATGGGCCGGCGCAGCCAGGGCCGCCGACAAAATCAGAGCGTAGCGCATGAAGACTCCGCGTCCAGATCATTCCGGGAACTGCCGAATCTATCAGACCCTCGATCTCGCGGCACGTCGTCAGGCCCTGTCTTGGGCCACTTCGCCGAATCCGGCTGCCGATTCCCGGGCCACAAGTACGAAAGCCGCGGAATTCCGCGGCTTTCGTAGGCGAATCGACGCTGAAGCTGGATCAGGCCTTGCGACGGCGCACGCCGGCGATGCCGGCCAGGCCCAGTCCGACCAGAGCCAGTGAAATCGGTTCCGGAACGGTCGGATTCGGCGTTTCCGGATCGACGAAGTTCAAGCCGATCGAATCCAGGGCCAGATCCCAGCCCGAACCCCCGGTCAAGGTCAGCTCGAGAAAGCCGCCGGCATCGAGCAGGTCGTCGGCAATGCCGAAGGCAACGTCGTCATTGACCGTGCCACCCGGAATGGACTCGGAGAAGACCTGCGTGCCATCCAGGGTGAATTCGATACTGGTCGGGTTCTGGTCCGATTCGAGCACGGTAAACAGAAACTGAAGCCCGGTCGCGCCGGCCGGGACGATACCCGCCGCTAGACTCCAACCCACCGTCACGGTCGAAATTTCGCCGGTACCGTTGGTGACGTCGAGGATTCCGCCGACCACGGACGCCGTACTCGCCACCGGCGGCACGGTCGACGAATCCACCGTCGCCGACAGGGAACGCTCTGCGTTGGTCTGGGTGTCGGTCGCCCCGACCGCATTCAGCACGATGCTTTGATCGCCTGAATCGAAAGTGTCGATCGCGACGAATCCGGCATTCGCGCCGGCGCTGAGCAAGGCGCCGAAGGCAGCGGCGATCAGTTTCTTGTGCATGTGCATCCTCACGTTCTTCTGGTTATTACGTATTGAATCGTACTTATCACTTAAGCATTAGACGCAGAGCAAAAAACAGTCCACTGGTATATAAGCGCATGAAAACATTCCAGACACATAGCGTAACGTTCGCCGAATGTAAAATCCGTCGACACCCTGCCGGCATATGTCGGATGCCGTGCAACGCGCCTTTCGAAGCCCTTCGGCGACGGGCGCCTGGGCGCGGCATCGGGGCGTCCGATCGACTTCGATCGATCCCGGGCCGGCATTGCCGATGCCATGCCAGGAACACACCCGTCTCCGCATTGCAGCATGAACGGTCGGCCATGGCCCGGCGGCCACGCCCCGCCGACGACGGCCGCGGTGCGCGGCACGGACTGGCGCGGCGGTATAATTACTGGCTCGATTTCGGCTTCAGCAAGCATTGCAGAGGGTTCTTATGGCAGGTCATTCCAAGTGGGCCAACATCCAGCACCGCAAGGGGCGACAGGACGAAAAGCGCGGCGCGGCCTTTTCCAAGCTGGCCAAGGAGGTCACCGTGGCCGCCAAGATGGGCGGCGGCGACATCAACTTCAATCCGCGGCTGCGACTGGCGGTGGACAAGGCCAAGGGCGCCAACATGCCCAAGGACAAGATCGAGAACGCAATCAAGAAGGGGACCGGCGAACTCGAGGGCGTCAGCTACGAGGAAATCCGCTACGAGGGCTACGGCGTCAGCGGCGCCGCGGTGATGGTCGATTGCCTCACCGACAACAAGACCCGAACCGTGGCCGACGTGCGCCACGCCTTCTCGAAGCACGGCGGCAACATGGGCTCGGACGGCTGCGTCGCCTACCAGTTCAAGCATTGCGGCCAACTGCTGTTCGCACCGGGAACCGACGAGGAAGCGCTGATCGAGGCCGCGCTGGAGGCCGGCGCCGAAGATGTGCTCGCCAATGACGACGGTTCGATCGAAGTCCTCACGGCGCCCAACGAATTCAGCGACGTTCGCGACGGACTCGAGGCCGGCGGCTTTCATGCCGAATTCGGCGAAGTCACGATGAAGCCGGACAACGAAACCGAACTCGCCGGCGACGACGCCGCCAAGATGCAGCGCCTGCTCGACGCGCTCGACTCGTTGGATGACGTGCAGAACGTCTATACCAGCGCGGTGTTCTCGGATTGACCCGATGAGCGACGTCGCCACGGATGCGTCCGCCCACCGGCCCGAGCGGCGCAAGGATCCCGCCCGCAGGGCGCGCATCGAACAGGCCCTGATCATCGTTCGCCCGTTCTTCGAAGCCGAAAGCCGTTGGGGCGGACACAGCCTCGACCACATGGCCTACCGACGGCTGCGGGCAGAGATGCCCGAACTGACCGAAGTCGACGTCCATCTCCTGGTGGTGGTGGCGTCGCGCATTTTCGCGCCCCGCCCGAGCTGATCGCTCGGACGCCGCGCATCCCGGCATGAGCCGCATCTACCCACTGCTGTTCGTTCTGCTCTGGAGCACGGGCTTCATCGGCGCCAAGTACGGCCTGCCCTACGCCGAGCCGCTGACCTTCCTGTCGATCCGCTACGTGTCGGTGATCGCGCTGATGACCGCTCTGGCCCTGGCCACTCGCGCACGCTGGCCGGCCGACCTGCGATCGGCGGTCCACATCGGCGTCTCCGGCATACTGATCCACGGCGTCTATCTGGGCGGCGTCTTCACGTCGATCCACTACGGCCTGCCGGCGGGGGTGGCGAGTCTGGTGGTGGGGATGCAGCCGCTGCTGACCGCCCTCGGCGCCGGCTGGTTGCTGGGCGAGCGGGTCAGCGGCCGACAGTGGCTGGGTCTGGCGCTGGGCTTCGCCGGCGTTGCCCTGGTGGTTTCCGGAAAATTCGGCCAGGTGCCGATGGCGCAACTGGGCACCATGCTCCTGCCGGCCCTCGCGGCACTGTTCGGCATCACCCTCGGCACGCTGTACCAGAAACGCTTCTGCCCGAGCTTCGATCTGCGTACCGGCTCGGTACTCCAGTTCATCCCGACGCTGGCACTGACCGCAGCGCTGGCCGCATCGACCGAGACGATGGCGGTGGATTGGGATCCGCATTTCGTTTTCGCCCTGTCGTGGCTGGTCCTGGTGCTGTCCCTCGGCGCCGTCAGCCTGCTGAACGTATTGATCCGAAGCGGCAACGCGGTGAATGTCGCGAGCCTGTTCTACCTCACCCCGCCGTGTACAGCACTGATGGCATGGGCTCTGTTCGGCGAGACCCTCGGCGCCGTCGCCCTGGTCGGCATGACCCTTGCCGTCTCCGGCGTTGCGATGGCCCGGCGTGGCTGACGTGCGCGCTACCCTCCCGCCGATGCATCGCCGGCACGCCGCTCCCGCTTGCGCCAGGTCGTCCGCAGCATGATCGCGACCGCCTCGCAAAGGGTTCCGGCCCGCATTCTCGGTCTCGACCCGGGCCTCCGGGTCACCGGCTTCGGCATCATCGACCACCTCGGCAGCCAGTTGCGCTATGTCGCCAGCGGCTGCATCCGCACCCCGGACGGCGAGCTCCCGGCCCGCCTGCGCTGCCTGCTCGACGGCGTAGGCGAGGTGGTGGATACCTACTCGCCGACCCTCGCCGCGGTCGAAATCGTCTTCGTCAATGTCAATCCCAAGTCCACCCTGCTGCTCGGCCAGGCCCGTGGCGCGGTGATCTGCGGCGCGGTCTCGCGCGATCTGCCGGTGGCCGAATACACCGCACTGCAGATCAAGCAGGCAGTGGTCGGCTACGGCAAGGCCCACAAGAGCCAAGTGCAGCAGATGGTGCAACGTCTGCTGGATCTGCCGCGCCCGGCGGGACCGGACGCCTCGGACGCGTTGGCCTGCGCGATCTGCCATGCCCACGCGGGTGCCGGCGCCGGCCGGCTCGGCCTTGGCGCCGGCACCCGGCGCCGAGGCGGTCGCCTGATCCAGGCGCCACCGGGCACCCGCGACCCGTCCCGTGAACGAATGCCGTGAACCCGGCCTCGGATGGCGCTAGCATGGGCCGTATCGCCTGTCCCAGGAACCGAACGATGCGACGAGTTTTCGCTGCCCTGTTGTCGACGGCGCCGATCGTCGCCCTTGGCGCCGGCGACACCGAGCTGTCGCTCGGCAGTGGCCTGTACTACCGCCACCTCGAGGAATTCGGCAACGACGGCGGCCGCCTGTTGACCGAGTCGGGCCTCGCCCCCGGTGTCGGCCTCGAACTCTCCCACCGCGTCGGCCCCGGCATGGTGTTCGGCGGCCTCGGTCTCGGCAGCTACCGGCTCGACTACGACGGTCGCAGCCAGCAGGGCAGAGCCATCGACAGCCACAGCGATTACCGTGATCAACGCCTGTGGGCCGGCTACCGCCTCGACCTCGGCGGGCGCTGGTCGCTCGGCCTGCGCTGGGAGCGCAGCCGCGTCGAGCGCGACATCCGCGGTCGTGAAGGCATCGCCGGCCTGCGCGAGCAGACCCTCGGCAACCGCGCCGCGATCGGCCTGCGCCACCGACTCGCCGAAGGGCCGGTGGCATGGATCGAAGCGCGCTGGCACCGCGACATCGGCGGCACCGTGCGGGTGGATTCGCCGGGCCTGGTGGACCCGGTGTGGATTCCATCGGGCGCCAGTCGCGGCTTCAGCGTGTCGGCGCGAATTCCGCTCGGCACCCTGGCCGGATTCCGCCGTATCGACCTCGAGCCGGGGTTTTCGCGCACCCACTCCGAGGCCAGCGACAGTCGCGCCTGGACCCGGGACGGCGTGATCCAGGGTCGCATCGGCCAGCCCGAGCGCACCGAATGGCAGCTCGGCGCCGGCTTGCGCCTGAGTTGGTGACGAACGTCGCGGCGGGCTTTCGCTGCCGCCGCCAGCCGCGTAGCATGCCGTAACGAGCATTGTGTTGAAGGTCCGCCGATGGCCATCCGTACCCGTCTTGCCGCCCTCCTCTCCGGGCTCCTGATCGCGGCCTGCGGAGGCGGCGGCGGCGAATTGAGCGTCGTCAGCGGTGGGGACGGAGGCGCAACCACCACCGAAGTCACGATCACCGCCGACAACATGGAGCCGGTGGCCGGAATCAGTGTCTCCCTGGCGCGCGCCGATCTGGCCAGCGCCAGCGAAGCCGGTGACGCCGTGACCGGTTCGGTGCTCGACGATGGTTCGCGCGTGTCGGTGGCCGAAGCCGGGGCGCTGGCGATTCGCAGTGCGATCCGGCTGCTGTCCGGCGCGCCGGCGGAGGATCTGGTGCAGGGCGTCACGCTGACGCGCAGCGAAGACTGCAACGTCGGCGGCGAAGTCCTGATCTCGATCGACAGCGGCGACGACGATCTGCTGACCCTCGACCCCGGCGATCGGGTCGCTCTCGACTTCGCCGACTGCACCCAGGACGGCGAGACGGTCGATGGCAAGCTCGAACTGACCGTAACGCGGCTCAGCGGACGGCTCGACGACAGCGGCAGCGCGACGCTGGCGGCGACGTTTACCGCCCTGCGCTTTTCCGACGGCAGCGACAGTCTCACCGCCGACGGTTCGATGACCATCGAAGTCACGGTGAGCAACGGCGCCGTGTCGGCGACGGCGGACTCGCAGGACATCGAGTACCGCCTCGCTGCGGACGGCGACGTCGTCGTCATCACCGTGCGCGAGGGCAGCGTCAGCTTCACCGAGAACGCGATCACGGGAACCACGGTGACCGTGACCGAGGACTACGTCGTGGTATCCACCGACGTCCGCGGCGTGCTGCGCATCGTCACCGAGACGGCACTGGACATTGGCAGCGGACAGCAGATCCTGTCGGGCCGACTGCGGGTGAACGGCCTGGCCAGTGTACTGTGGCTGACATTCCTGACCGCCGGCGAAGTGCTGATCGAGCTCGACGACGACGACGACGGCCTGATCGACGTCTCGCGGGTGACGAGTCTCGCGCTACTGCCCTTTGCCCTGCCCTGAGCGGCGGGACGAATCTGCTTCACCCCCCTCCTGAACAGACTTCGCTTGAGCATCGGGCCGCCGCGCCCTAGCATGATCCCGAACGAAGCAACGCGCCCGAGAGGCGTGCCAAGACGGAGGAGAGCATGTCGCGAAGCACTCACGCGCAACCGCGCGTCGGCCTGATGGCCACCTGCCTGATGAACGTGTTCAGGCCCAACATCGGATTCTCGGCGGCCGATCTCCTGCAGGCTGCCGGTTGCCGTGTCGAGGTACCGACCGACCAGACCTGTTGCGGCCAGCCCGCCTATTCGGCGGGAGACGACGACACCGCCCGGGCCATGGCGCGCCAGTTGATCGCACAGTTCGAATCGTACGACTACCTGGTGAGTCCGTCCGGTTCCTGCATCGGCACCGTGCGCAAGTACCCGCAGCTGCTGGCCGACGACGACGCCTGGCGGAGCCGGGCGGAAGCCTTGGCCGCCAAGTCCTACGAACTGCTCTCGTTCCTGGTGGATGTCCGCCGGGTGACGATCGACGCCAGTTACCGCGGCAAGGCGACCTACCACGATTCCTGTAGCGGGCTGCGCCAGCTCGGCGTCAAGCGCCAGCCCCGCGAGCTGCTCGGCCAGGTCGAAGGCCTGAGTCTGACCGAGATGGAGGACGCCGAAGTCTGCTGCGGCTTCGGCGGCAGCTTCTGCGTCAAGTATCCGAAGATCTCCGAGAAGATGGTCGACGACAAGCTGCGCTCGATCGCCGAGTCCGGCGCCGATACACTGGTCGGCGGTGACCTCGGTTGCCTGATGAACATCGCCGGTCGGCTTCGCCGTACCGGTGCCCGGGTGCGCGTCTGGCACACTGCGGAAGTGCTGGCGGGGCGCACCGACGGCGCCGCGATCGGCGAGGAGGAAACCCGATGAAAGCGTTGCCGGGAAGCTTCGACAGCCGTGCCGAGGCGGCACTGGCCGATCCCTCGCTGCAGAAGGCGCTGCAGAATTTCAAGCCGCTGTTCGTCGCCAAGCGCGCCGCCGCCGTCGCGGAACTGTCGGATTTCGAACGCTTGCGCGATGCCGCCGCGGCGATCAAGGATGCGGTCCTGTCCGAACTCGACGTCTGGCTGGAACGCTACGCCGACAAGGTCGAGTCGCTCGGCGGCAAAGTCCATTTCGCCAAGGACGCGGCGGACGCCCGAGAGATCATCCGCGAGATCTGCCGCAAGGCCGATGCCCGTACCATATGCAAGGGCAAGTCGATGGTGTCGGAGGAAATCGGCCTCAACGAGGTGCTCGAGGAGGACGGCTATCGCGTGGTCGAAACCGATCTCGGCGAGTACATCATCCAGCTGGCCAAGGAGCCCCCCTCCCACATCATTGCGCCGGCGATCCACAAGACCCGCGAACAGGTGGCGGACCTGTTCGCCCAGAACCACCCCGGGCGGCCACGGGAGGACAGCGTGGCCGGCCTGGTGAATGAAGCCCGCCACGCCCTGCGCGAGCGCTTCTTCGAATCCGACGTCGGCATCACCGGCGGCAACTTCCTGATCGCCGAGTCCGGCACCAGCGTCATCGTCACCAACGAAGGCAACGGCGACCTCACCCAAACCCTGTCGCGGGTGCATGTGGTGACTTCGGGCATCGAGCGCGTGATCCCCACCCTCGACGATTTGTCGGTGTTTCTGCGGTTGCTGGCGCGCAGTGCCACCGGCCAGGACACCGAGTGCTACACGACGCTGTCGACCGGACCGCGGCGTGCGGGGGATCCGGACGGGCCTGAGGAATACCATGTCGTGCTGGTGGACAACGGTCGCTCGAAAATGCTCGCCGGCCGCTTCCGCGACATGCTGCGCTGCATCCGCTGCGGTGCCTGCATGAACCACTGCCCGGTGTATGGCGCGGTCGGCGGCCACGCCTACGGATGGGTCTATCCGGGGCCGATGGGCTCGATCCTGACACCGCTGTTCAACGGCCTCGCGGAAAACTACGATCTACCCAATGCATGTACCCTGAACGGCCGCTGCCAGGCGGTCTGCCCGGTGCGCATTCCGCTCACCGATCTGATCCGCACGATGCGCAACGAGCAAGTCAAGGCCGGCCTGATGCCCGCCAGCCAGCGTCGCATGATGGGGGCCTGGGGCTGGGTGGCGCGCCAGCCGGGGCTGTACCGGGCCCTCGAACGGCTCGGCAGCCGCATGCTGCGACTGCGCGCCGGTCGCCGTGGCGCGATGTCGTCGTTGCCGGGTGCCGAGGCGTGGACCCGTGTCCGCGATCTTCCCGCGCCCCAGGGCGCGACCTTCATCGATCAATGGAAAGCCCGGGGAGGCGACCAATGAACCGCGAACTGGTGCTGCACGAAATTCGACGCGCGATCACCAGCGCCCCGGGTCTGCGCGCGCGAAGCGCGCTGCCCCCACGGCCGACCCCGCCGACCTACGGCGAGCAGCGCATCGAGCGGTTCACCGACCGCCTGGTCGCGCACGCCTGCACATGGGAGGCGATCGCTGAGCTCGACGAATTGCCGCAGCGGGTGGTGGCATGGCTCGAGCAGCGACAGCTCGACCACCGACTGGCCGTCGCCCCGCCGCTGATGGCGCTGAACTGGCCGGAAAAGGTGGATCGGCACAGCCGGCCGGCCGCCATCGACGAATCGGTCGCCGTTTCGCTCGCCTTCGCCGGCATCGCCGAAAGCGGCAGTCTGGTGATGTACTCGGGGCCGAACTCACCGATCACCCACAACTATGTGCCCGAGTTCCATCTGGTGGCGATTCGCGCGGACGACGTCTGCGACAACCAGGAAGCGGTGTGGGCGAATGCTCGCGCCCTCGGCGACATGCCGCGCGCCCTCAACCTGATCGCCGGCCCGTCCCGAACCGGCGATGTCGAACAGACGATCCAGCTCGGCGCCCATGGTCCGCGCCAGGTGCACGTACTGCTGGTTCGTGCAAAAGACATGAAAAGTTAGGTTAAGCCCGGGCGCGCCAATGTAAGCACGTCAAGCGCGCGAGCACCGGGTGACCGGCCGCGATCATCGCGCAACTCGCTGATTGTCTGCCCGATTCCAGAAATCCCCAGAGGACCACAGCCTCGCACCCGGGCACGGAATCGCTTACAAGCACCCTGCGCAAGGCCACGCTTCCGGACGTATCGTGCAGTCGTGCGACCGGCCTCGAAGGCCGTCGCCGACCCACGAACAGGAGGCAAGGACATGAGGCAATCCATTCGCAGCTTGCTCGGCGCCGCGCTCGCCGCGTCGATGCTGTTCGCTGCCGGCACTGCGAGCGCGGACCGCGGCCATCACGACCGCGATCACGGTCGCCACGAGTGGCGCGAGCGCGCTTACGATCGCGACCATGACCGTGGCCACCGCCACTGGCGGCACCGCAAACACAAGAACGAGTATCGCCACCGTCACCACCGCCACGCCCACGACCACCATCGCGACGTGGTGCGGGAACGGGTGATCGTCCGGGAGCGGCCGATCTATCGGCACTACGAGTCCCGCCCGATCTATGCAGAGCCCGGCCTCGTGATCGGCGTCAATCTACCGCCACTCGTGATCCCGTTTCCCCTGCCCTGAGCGGTCTCCCCCGTGTGGCAAAGCGCCCGACCATTGGTCGGGCGCTTTGCGTCAACCCCCCTGCGGGGCACTGCCGCCCCTTCCAATAATTCATAATTATGCATACAATCCGAACTTCGCATGAACCGGTAGCCATGACTCACGATGTTGATCGACGACGACAATCCGCCCCGCCACGGGCTCGAAGCCTTTCTCCGAGGTGCGTTCGGCAACCTGCGGCGGACCACATCCGATCGCCCCACGCGGGGCGACTGGCATGCCCGCTCGTTCGTCGTGCTGTCGCTGATCCAGCGCGCTCGGGTACAGGATCATCAGCTCTCCGCCGGCGACCCGGTGATGTCGCTGGTGGCCAACGAGATCTGGCTGTACAACATCGGCCGATTTGCCGAACGCAGCGGATGCGCCCACCTCAGCGAACGGCTCGACGGCGCCGAGCGCGGCAGTCTGGTTCCCTGCTGCAACGCCTATTCGATCGCGCAGGCGCTCGGCCTCGCCCATGAAACCGTGCGTCGCAAGATCGCGAAACTGCAATCCCGCGGCTGGATCGAGCGCTCGCAGCGTGGTCAGCTCCACGTCACCCGACGCTGGGAGGAAGAAGTCCTGTCACAACTGGTCGCGAACACGGTGTCCGATCTGGCCGCCGCCCACGCCTACCTGAATATCGGCCCGGAGAAGAAGCCGGCGCTGCCATGAACGGAGCCGGCGCTTGCTCAATTCGCGCCCAGCGCCTCGCCGAGCCAAGCAGCGAAACCCGTCACCGCCGGGCGCCGTGCGGCCGCAGCGTCTGCGACCAGGTAGTAGGCCATCGGGGACGGCGCCGCCAACGATAGCGGGCTCAGCAGGCGCCCGGCATCCAGCCAGGCCGCGGCAATCCGCCGGGTGCACAGCGCCACGCCGAGGCCGCAGGCAGCCACCTCGAGCAACATGCCGAGATCGTTGAGCACCGAGCCCCGCTGGGGCTCGGGCCAATCGAGACCAGCGGCCGCGAACCACGGACGCCATGGCAGCAGCTCCGAACGCAATAGTTCGGCCCGTTCCAGATCCGCCGGTTCGCGCAAGGCGAGCCTGCGGCAATAGCCGGGCGACGACAGCACGACCAGTTCGTCTTCGAACAGCTTGTCCACCAGGGCCGCCACCGGCGCCCGGTCCAGCCAACGTACCGCCAGATCGGAGGACTCGGTCGTCGTGCCGTCCAAGGGCAAGGCCACGTTCACGGTGACCTCGACCTCGGGGTGTCGGGCGAGAAACTCCGGCAGTCGCGCCATCAGCATCTGCCGAGCGAAGGTCGGTGGCACCGAGATCCTCAGCCGTTCCCGCTCGGCCGCCATCTCGCCGCCTCCCTGCGAGAGCTTTGCAAAGGCTTCGCGCACGCTGTCGAGATAGCGCCGGCCGGCCGAGGTCAGGCGCACACCGGACGGTGCGCGGTCGAACAGCGCCAAGCCGAGGCGAGCCTCGAGCTGACGGATGCGATGGCTGACCGCACTCGGCGTCACGCACAACTCTTCGGCGGCGGCCGCGAAGCCGCCGAGCCGCGCAGCGGACTCGAACGCCGCCAGCGCATGCATCGGCGGAATGCTGCGCGCCGCGAGGCTCACGCGAACCGCGACTCCGGCAGCGGAATGCGCTCCTCGTCGTCCCCCGGTATCGGCGCGAACCGTCGGGACTCCCAGTCCGCGGCGGCCTGCTGGATTCGCTCGCGTCGAGAAGACACCAGGTTCCACCACATATAGCGTGGTTCCGGCAGGGCCTCGCCGCCGACCACCACGACACGGGCGCCGTCGACGCTGGCGAGCACCGGGCTCGCGCCCTCCTTCAACACCACCAGGCGGTGCGCCGGCAGCGGCAGGCCGTCGAGGGCGACCTCCCCCTGGATGCAGTACAAGGCCCGTTCGGCGACCACCGCCGGCACGTGCCAGGCCGCACCGGGCGCCAAGGTGACGTCCAGGTAGAGGGTCTCGAGCATGGTCTCGACCGGCGAGCGACTGCCGTGCAGTTCGCCCACCAGCACCCGTACGCCGACGTCCCCCTCGCGAACCTCCGGCATGCCGGACGCCGGGTAGTGGGCGAAGGCCGGATCGCACTCCTCGTCCGTTGCCGGCAACGCGCACCACAACTGCAGACCATGCATGCGGCGCGCCTGGCCCTGCATATCGTCCGGCGTACGCTCGGAATGCACGATGCCGCGCCCGGCCGTCATCCAGTTGATCGCCCCGGGCTCGATGCGCTGTACATGCCCGAGGCTGTCACGATGGGTGATCGCCCCTTCGAACAGATAGGTCACGGTGGCCAGTCCGATGTGCGGATGCGGGCGCACGTCGTGACGGACGCCCGCGGCGACATCCAGTGGCCCGAGGTGGTCGAAGAAGATGAACGGACCGACCGACCGGCACGCGGACGCCGGCAGCAGGCGCCGCACCGTGAAGCCGTCGCCGAGATCGCGCTCACGCCCCTCCAGGGCGTGCAGGATGTTCACCGCGACTCCGGCGCGAGCCGGGCCGCGGTGGTGGCCAGCGACTGCAGCGTCGCCTCGAGCATTCCCTGCTGGCGCTCATTGGCGAGGCGGCCGTCCGCGGCGAACGCGCCGCCGGCATTGCCGACCCCGAGTTGCTGCGGGATCACATGCATCCCGAGGTAGCCGAGGATGTCCCGCACGTGAAAAAGCACGCGCATGCCCCCCATCGGCCCCGGCGACGTGGCCAGGACCGCTGCGGCACGCCCGGCGAAGACGGCGCCGCCGGAACGCGCCTCGTCCTCGGGATTCGGGCGCGAGCACCAATCGAGCGTGTTTTTGAGCAGCGGCGTGATCGAACCGTTGTATTCGGGATTGACGACCAGCAGGCCGTCACTCCCATGGAGTTCGCGCTGCAACGCCGCAGCCGTTGCCGGCAAGCCGGACTCTCGCTCCAGATCACCGTTGTAGAGCGGCATCGGATAGTCGCCGAGTTCGATCAGTTCAACGACGGCGCCGGCCTCGGACAGAGGCTCGACGCAGGCCTGGGCAAGGCGGCGCGCCAGCGATTCACGGCGGCTGCTGCCGGCCAGGGCAAGGATTCTCGGGCGGGTCATTCAGCGGTCTCCAGAAGTGCGCGGCAGACGCAGGAAGCCGCAGCATAAGCCTTCGCGGCGCGCTTGGGCACCCTTTCGCGGCGCCATCGCCGCGATGCCTACCGGTGACATTGTCCCTTGCCTCGCTGCCGAGCTGCTCGCAAGATGGCACCGTCGGTTAGCCGGTCCTCGCCATGATCACAACCTCTGCCGCGCGCCGCTTCTGGCCGCTTCTCGCCAAGTTCGTCCTCGGTGCCACGGTGCTGCTGTGGTTCTTCGCCTCGATGTTCAACGGATTGCACACCCAGGTGATCCTCGCCGCCGTCTCGGCGCTGGCCTTCAATGCGGTATCGAGCGCCCTCACGGCGCGCGAATCGCTGCAGCTCGCATGGCTCGGCGCCACCGTCTTCGCCAGCCCGGCGCTGCTGCTCGCCGCGCTCGGTCTCGGCGACCTCCTTTTCCAGGGCAAGCCCGGCCCGATGCTGTTCTGGCTCGGCACCGGCATCGTCACCACGGCCGCCGGCCTGGGCGGCGCCTGGCTCGTCGAGCGCCGCTGCGGCCGGCGCTGAGCCGGCGCCGCAACGGCAGCCGCTCGCTCAGCTCTTGGGCAGTCGTCCCATCAGGTAGAACGGCTCGTTGGGCGGTGTACCGGTGAGGTGCACCAGGCGGTTGCTCATGGCGAAGAAGGCGGTGATGGCGCCGATGTCCCAGATCGCCGAATCATCGAAGCCGTGCGCCTGCAGCCGAGCGAAATCATCGTCGTCGACGGTCTCGCCGTCGCGCGAGAGCTTGATCGCGAAATCGAGCATGGCCCGCTGGCGCGGCGAAACCTCCGCCTTGCGATGGTTGGTCGCAAGCTGATCCGCGAGACGCGGGTTCTTGGCCCGTATACGCAACACGGCGCCATGGGCGATGACGCAGTACAGGCAATGGTTGAGGGCCGAAGTCGCCACCACGATCATCTCCCGCTCGGCCTTGGAGAGGCCGACGTCGCGCTCCATCAGGGCGTCGTGGTAGTCGAAGAACGCGCGGAACTCCGCCGGGCGGTGGGCCAGCATCAGAAACACGTTGGGCACGAAGCCGGCCTTTTCCTGCACCGCGAGGATGCGGGTCCGCACGTCCTCGGGGAGATCGGCCAACTCGGACACCGGGAAACGGCTGATACGTTCATCCATGGCCGGCACCTCAGCGATTGACGTCGACGACGACGCGGCCGCGGATCCGGCCCTGGACCAATTGCCCGGCCGCCTCGATGACGTCGCCGAGCGCGATCTCACGGGTGATCAGGTCGAGCTTGGCCATGTCGAGGTCGGTGGCCAGGCGCTCCCAGGCCACGAGCCGCTCGGGACGCGGGCACATCACGCTGTCGATCCCGGCAAGCGTGACGCCGCGCAGGATGAAGGGGGCGACGGTGGCCGGCAGATCCATGCCCTGCGCCAGTCCGCACGCGGTCACCACACCCCGGTAGCGGGCGGTGGCGCAGACATTGGCGAGCGTATGGCTGCCGACCGTGTCTACCGCGCCCGCCCAGCGCTCCTTGCCGAGGGGGCGGCCGGGCTCGGAGAATTGCGCCCGGTCGATGATCTCGGCAGCCCCCAGCGACTTCAGGTAATCGGCTTCCTCGACACGTCCGGTCGAGGCCACCACCGTGAATCCCAGCCTGGCGAGGACCGCCACGGCGACACTGCCGACCCCGCCGTTGGCGCCGGTGACCAGAATCTCACCGTGGTCCGGGGTCACACCGAAACGCTCCAGGGCCAGCACGCACAACATCGCCGTGTAGCCGGCGGTACCGATCGCCATCGCCTGGCGGGCGGAGAATGCGGCCGGCAGCGGCACCAGCCAATCGCCCTTCAGGCGGATGCGCTGCGCCAGACCGCCCGGGTGCACCTCGCCGACGCCCCAGCCGTTCAGCACCACCGCGTCGCCCGGCCGGTAATCCGGATGATTGCTGTGCTCGACGGTGCCGGCCATGTCGATGCCCGGAATCATCGGAAACCGGCGCACGACGGGGCCCTTGCCGGTAATCGCCAGTCCGTCCTTGTAGTTCAGCGTCGAATACCCGACTTGCACCGTGACGTCGCCGTCTCCGAGCGCGCTGTCGTCGAGTTCCTGCAATGCGGCGCGGTAGCCCGCGTCGTCCTTCTGAATCAAGATTCCCTTGAACATCATCCCTCCCGTGTCAGTGCAGACAGATCGGCCCCCGGCCTCGGCGTGCCGAGCAGCGCGACGAATCCCTGAGCGAAACAGTCCAGCGGTGCCGCGCGTTGTTCGAGCTTTGCGCGCAGCACGGCCCCCTCCCATCCGATCCAGAAGAACGCGGCCAACTGGGCGCAGTCGCGATCGTCGGCCAGCTCCCCGTCTTCGCGAGCCTCTTCGAGGCAGCGCTGAACCCTTGCCTGCCAGCCCAGCAGGACCTCGATCAGCCGAGCGCGATAGGCATCCGGCAAGGAGGCCATTTCCTGGCCGAGGTTGCCGACCAGACAGCCGCGGCGATAGCCATGGCGCTCCATGCCGCGACGAGCGTCGGCCATGAAATCGCCCAATCGCTGCACGGCCGGCCGGCGGCGATCCCCGAGCCAGCGCTGGAGCTTGTGATCGAAATATGTCGCGTAGCTGTCGATCAGTTCCGCACCGAAGGCTTCCTTGCTGGTGAAGTAATGGTAGAACGAGCCCTTCGGCACGCCGACCCGCGACAGCACTTCGTCGATGCCCGTCGCGCAGAAGCCCTGTTCGGTCAACAGCGCCACGCCGGCCCGCACCAGCGCCTGCCGCGTCTCGAGACCACCATCGAGCCGTCTGGGCGGTCGCCCGCGCTTACGCCGTACCGGGAGTTCCATGGACAAATATTAGACCGCACAACTACAAAATCAAACGAGATTTGGAAAATGGATTTGGGCGAACACAAAAATCCCTTTACATCATGATGTTGCGCAAATCACACAGTGCGACACTCATTAACGTACAGGGCCTGGGCAAGTGGCGCAGAATGGGCTCGCCGTACCTTTGCGGCATGACCCAGCCAATGGAGAGATCGCCATGAGCGCCCTTCACCGCCAACTGCCCGACTTCGCGTTTGCCGGTGCCAACAAGCATCCGGCAAGCCACACCAAGCCGCCGCGCGAATCGTCCAAGCCCTCCCGCGCCGAGGCGCCCCAGCCACCGCTGCAGGCGCCCCCCCAGGTCGAATCCGAACAGGACGCGGTGCCAGGCTACAACTGACCACCGGCGCGGACGCACCGCGCACGGCACCGCCCTCGGCTCCGCGGCGCGCGGATGCCTGCCTGCTGCGGCGTGACGCGGCCCCCGAACGGCGCGCCCGCGCATCCTGCTCCGGCGGCTGCGATCACGCCGTTCGCGAGTGCGCTGCGACCGACCGAGGCAGCGCAGGACACCGTCGCCATGGATGCCGATGCCCAACCCCGGCCGTGACGTCGGCAGGGGTTCGCGCCATTGGCGCGGCGATGGGACCGGGCTTCCGGTCACTGCCGTATCGTCCACGCCGCTCCATCCGCTGGGGCGTCGCGGGGCACCGCGGAACCTGTGAACGGCCTCGACACCGCCCGCGGCAGTGGGCGCGGCGCACCGAAGCCCCCTCCTCCGACGAGATACGGCCCTGCCGACCCATGGGCCGAACGCGGCCCACGCCGGCGCGTCGCTTTCGGGGACCGTGGACGACATTCGGTCGCCCGCCCCTCGGGGCGCCCAGCACACCGCCCATCGGGGCGAGCCCCCCGGCTCGTGATCGAGTTGGCAGCACCCGCCGCGGCGCGATTGCGCATCCGGGCCTTTGCAAATTATGTTTGCAGCGAAGAGAACCTCGTGGAAACAGCCGGTCGCGACGACGCCCGCCGCGCCCGGTGCGACCGGCCCGGAAATCATGGACATCAGGCTTCAGAACTGGCATGTGGTGCGTGTCGAAGCGCGCAGTGGCCCGCAGCTCAGACTCGTCGGCCGCGGCGGCGACGGCAATTATCGCGTCAGCTCGATGCTGATCAGCTTCGATTCGCTTGCCCGCGCGGCCGAGACCGCATCGGGCAAGTCCTACACCCTCGACGGCCCGCCCAGCGACGCCGGCGGCCTGCGCAAGATCGTCGACGCCTATCGCCAGCGCCACGGCATGATCGACATCGACTTCGTGGACGAAAACGAAATCGGCGACCTGTTTCAGCTGCAGGCGACCCTGTTGTCCGATTACCCGCCGATGGACTGCCTCTACACCCGCGCCTGATCCCCCCTCGGCCCCGATCCGGCGCGCGCGCCGGCCGTCGTACGGCCATTTTCACCCCACGATCCCGTACCCGCGCCCGACCGCGGGCACTGGCGCAAGGACGGCTGGCATTGCGCGCGGCCGTTCCTGAACCGCCTTCCGAGCCGCCCCGGGCGTACCATCGGAGGCTGCGGCGCATGTACGCGCCGGACGAGCCCCACGACTCGGACCCGCCACGGGCTGCCCAGCCCCATCGGCAGCGAGTGACGCATCGGTTGACGGGGTTTCGGGTCGAACGAACGCCCACCGCGAACGAACCGGTCGCCGTGGCGCGCGCGAGGAGAAGGCCATGACGGAAAAATGGATCGAGCGACCTGCCACGACAGGCCGCCCCCGGACCCGAGGGTTTACGGCCGCCGCGGCATCTTCGCCGGCCGCCACCCGCATTCTTACGCCCGACCTGGGGCTCGAATGCGACGAACTGCGGATCGCACATGAAGGCCGCGAGATGCCTGCCTACGCGGCCCGCCCCGCCGGCCGCGGACAACTGCCGACGATTCTGGTGGTGCAGGAGATTTTCGGCGTGCACGAGCACATCCGCGACGTCTGTCGCCGGCTGGCGCATCAGGGGTATCTGGCGATCGCGCCCGAGCTCTTCTTCCGCCAGGGCGATCCGGCAGGCCACACCGAGATCCCCCGCATCGTCGCCGAGATCGTCGCGCGCGTCCCGGCAGCCGGTGTCATGGCCGATCTCGACGCCACGGCCGCGTGGGCGGCGGCCAACGGCGGTGACCCGGCGCGCCTCGGCATCACCGGCTACTGCTGGGGCGGGCGCATGTGCTGGCTGTATGCAGCACACAATCCCGCGCTCAAGGCCGCGGTCGCCTGGTATGGCCGCCTGCGCGACGGATTCGGCCCGCTCGATGCACAATCGCCGATCAGCCTCGCTGCCTCGCTGCAGGCGCCGGTGCTCGGTCTCTACGGCGGACAGGACGCGAGCATACCCGCGGCCGATGTCCAGGCCATGCGCGAAGCCCTCGCCGCTTTCGCACGGGACAGCGAGATCGTGGTCTATCCGGCGGCCGGCCACGCCTTCTTCGCCGACTATCGTCCGAGCTACCGGGCAACCGATGCCGCCGACGGCTGGCAGCGCATGCAACGCTGGTTCGTTGCCCACGGCCTCTGATCCGACGATGGATCGGCAGGCCCCGATTGCCGACCTCCACACCCGACCGCTTCCGATCAGCCTGTTTGCGCTGATCGGCGACTTCGTCCGACGCCAGGTGCGCGCCTACACCAGCGCAGCCGCGATGCTGCTCGGGATCTCGCTGCTCGTGGTGTGGATTCCGCGCCAGGTCGGCGCCATCGTCGACGGTCTGATCTCGCACCGGAGTTCGCCGGCGCAACTCGCCGGCGAACTGGCCCTGCTGCTGGCCGCAGGGGCCGCGATCTATTTCATGCGGGTCGGCTGGCGGCTCAAGCTCTTTGCCGCCGCCTACCGCCTCGGCGTCGAACTGCGCGACCGTCTTTTCCAGCGCTTGACCCTCCACGACCCGCGATTCTTCCAGCATCATCGCACCGGCGACCTGATGGCGATGGCCACCAACGACATCGATGCCATCGAGATGGCCTCGGGCGAGGCGCTGCTCGCCGGCTTCGACGGCAGCCTGACCCTGGTGGCGGTGGTGGCGATGATGACCCTCGGTGTGGATTGGCGTCTCGCCTTGATCGCCCTGCTGCCGTTTCCGCTGATGGCCGCCTCGTTCTGGTGGATCGCACGCCGCATCCACGTGCACTCGCGGGACGCACTGGACCGCTTCGCGGACATGAACGACCACGTCCAGGAAAGTCTTTCCGGGGTCCGTACCCTGCGCGCCCTCGGGCTCGAAGGGCGCAGCGGCGAGCGCCTGTCCCGCCTGGCCGGGCAGGCCAGCGACGCCAGCCTGGCCGCCCAGCGCTGGGAAGCTGCCTACGAACCGGCGGTGGGTGTCTGCCTCGCGACCGCCACCGCCCTGACCCTGGCCATGGGTGGCGTCCTGGTCTGGCGAGGCGAATTGTCGGTCGGCACGCTCACCGCTTTTTCGATGTATCTCGGCCAGATGATCTGGCCGATGTTCGCGGCCGGCTGGGTCCTGTCCCTGATCGAGCGGGGCAAGGCGGCGTGGCTCCGCCTCGCCCCGGTGCTCGAGGAGGCACCTCGGATTGCCGACGACGGTCCCCGGACCGACTTCCGCCCCGGCACGCTGGCGATCCACGGCCTGCGCTACCGCTATCCCGGCCAGACTCGCGACGCCCTCGCCGACATCGACCTCCACCTGCCCGGCGGCCGGACCCTCGGCGTGGCCGGCGCCACCGGTGCCGGCAAGAGCACGCTGCTGCGCCTGCTGCTGCGTCAGCTCCAACCGTCGGCGGGGAGCTTGCTCTGGGGCGACGCCGGGCTCGACGAACTGCGGCTGGCCACCTTGCGTGGTGCCATCGGCTGGGTGCCCCAGGAGCCCTTTCTTTTTTCCGCCTCGGTCGCCGACAACATCGCACTGGCCCGCCCCGAAGCCAGCCCGCAGGCGATCGAGGCCGCCGCACGCCTGGCGGCGATCCACGACGACATCACGCGCTTTCCGCGCGGCTACGCCACCGCGGTGGGCGAGCGCGGGGTGACGCTGTCCGGCGGTCAGCGCCAGCGCGTCGCGATCGCCCGCGCGCTGCTGGCGGACGCCCCGCTGTTGCTGCTCGACGACGCCCTGTCGGCGGTCGACACCGATACCGAAACCCGCATCCTGGCCCACCTGCGCGACACCCGGCGCAATCGTACGGTGATCGTGGTCAGCCACCGCCTGACGGCACTGATGGACGCGGACCATATCGTCGTCCTCGACGCGGGCCGCATCGCCGAACAGGGCCGCCACGAGGCCCTGGTGGCGGCCGGTGGCTGGTACGCGCGACAGTGGCGCTATCAGCAACTCCAGGCCAGCCTGGAGGCGGCATGACGGGCGACGTGGGCCAGGCCGAAGCAAGCGGCAGCGACCTGCGCGGCGGCTGGGCGCGCGCCGACTCGCCCCAGCGACGGGCGATGCGGCTGCTGGCCGGGGCCGCCGCGCCGGAACGCGGGGTAATGGGCGGCGCGCTGGTCGGCCTCGCCGCCGCCGCCCTGCTCGAGGCCTTCGGACCCGTGCTCGCCAAGGTCTTCATCGACCGCCACCTGCTGCCGCGCAGCGGCGAACTGGCCACCATGGCAGCGCTGCTGGTCGGCGTGCTGCTGGCCGGGAGCATCGCCAGCACCCTGCGCTTCTGGCAACTGACCCGAATGGCCGGATTGGCGATGCGCTCGGTGCAGCGCCTGCGAGAGCGGGTGTTCCACCATGTACTGGCGCTGCCGATGGCCTTCTTCGACCGCAGCATCACCGGCCAGCTGGTGAGCCGGGTCACCAACGACACGGAGGCGGTCAAGGCACTCTACGTCCAGGTCCTGTTCGTCATGCTCGACAGCCTGATCGTACTGACCGGCTCGCTGGTCGCGATGGCCTGGCTCGACGCACGCCTGATGGGCATCGTCGCGCTGCTGGTACCGGCCGTATTCCTGATCGTCTGGATCTACCAGCGCTGGAGCGCACCGGCGGTGGCGCGCAGCCGGGCCCTGCGCAGCGACCTCAACGCCGGGCTGTCGGAGTCGATCGCGGGCATGGCGGTGCTCCAGGCCACCAACGCGGCGGATGCCTTTGGCGAGCGCTTCGCCCGCACCAACGACGCCTACTACCGGGCACGGCAGGCCGAACTGCAGGCCAACGCGTGGCTGCTCCGTCCGGCCCTCGACCTGGTCAACCTGCTGCTGCTCGCCGTGGTGATCTGGGTCTTCGGGCTGCGCGAGTTCGGCGGCCGGCTGTCGGCCATCGAGGTCGGCGTGCTCTACGCCTTCATCAACTACATGGGCCGCGTCGGCGAGCCCCTGATCCAGTTCACGATGCAGTTCTCGATGCTGCAGCAGTCGGTGATCTCCGCCGCCCGCGTCGCGCGCCTCCTCGACGAGCCGACGGAGCGGCCGCCAGGAGACGGCCCCGACGTCGCCCACGGCCGCGTCAGCATCCGGCAGCTCGCCTTCGCCTACCATCACGACGCACCGGTTCTACATGGCATCGACCTGGAAATCCCAGCCGGCAGCTTCTTCGGCATCGTCGGCCACACCGGCTCGGGCAAGAGTACGTTGCTCGCGCTGCTGCTGCGCTTCTATGCGCCGACCGCGGGACAGATCCTGATCGACGGCACCCGGCTCGAGACCTTCGACGAGCGAACCCTGCGACAAAGGGTGGGTCTGGTGCCGCAGGAGCCCTTCCTGGTCGCCGACAGCGTGCGCGAGAACATCGACATGGGCCGCGGCCTCGACGACGCGACCCTGCGCGAGGCCGCGCGCGCGGCCCACGCCGACGACTTCATCCGCACCCTCGAGTCCGGCTACGATACCCGCCTCGGCGAAGGGGGTGCCCGCCTGTCGGTCGGGCAGAAGCAGCTCATTGCGATCGCCCGAGCGCTCGCCGGCCAGCCCCGAATACTGCTGCTGGACGAGGCCACGGCCCATGTCGACTCCGAAACCGAGCAGATCGTCCAGGTCGCACTGGAATCGCTGCGTGGCCGCGTCACCGTGATCGCCATCGCCCATCGCCTGTCCACGATCCGCCACGCCGACCGGATCGTGGTCATGAACCACGGCCGGGTCGACGAACAGGGCGACCACGCGACGCTGATGCGCATCGACGACGGCCGCTACCGACGTCTCTACGAATTGCAGCAACTCGAGGGCGATGCGCCACCGGCAACGTTCGGACAGGGCTAGGCACCACGCAAGCGCGAATGACGCGCTTCGCGATCACGACCCACACGGACGCCGCCAAGCAATCGCAGAAGATCCCGCCCATCGATCTGCTGCAGGTCGCGGAGATCGCGGCCCGACGGCGCCCGCGCCTGTGGCACCGAAACGACGTAGGGGAACGCCATCCACTGCGTTGGGCTATGGTGAAGTAAGGCGCTCCCGGCGAGCGGGCGCCGCCCCCGAACGAGGTTCATCATGAGTTCGAAGCACCGCAACCTGTTGCGCCAGATCTACCAGGATCCGGCACCCGGCAATATCCAGTGGCGAGAGGTCGAGTCCCTGCTTACCCACCTGGGCGCGGATGTCGAGCCGGGACATGGCGCCCGCTTCCACGTCCGCCTCAACCGGCGCGAATTCGTCCTCCACCATCCTCACCACGGCAACACCTTCGGACGACAGGACATTCGCCACCTGCGCGACTTCCTCGCGTCGGCCGGAGTGACACCGTCGCGCTACGAGCACGCGGGCGAGGCCACCGAGGACGCCTGAGCGGACGACGCCGGGCGAACGGGCTTGCAATCGCCGCCGCTGCCCCAAGATTATCGGTTCCGGCCGCCTAGCCCGGCGGCCCCATCGTGCGCTCCGGCGCCGCAGAGAGGAGTCCCATGCCCATCCCGGATCCGCGCTTCGACCGCCTGCTCCAGGGCCAGTCGGCCCGTCCCCAGGGCGGCAACTGGCTGCAGAAGGCCGGCGCCGTGGTGGTCACGCTGGTGGTCTTCGCCCTGGCGATGACCTTCTCCGTCGTGTTGTTCGCGGTGGTCGCCAGCATCGGCCTGCTGGTCTGGGGCTATCTGTGGTGGAAGACGCGCGACCTGCGCAAGGCGATGCGCGAGCACGTGCGTGCCCAGCAGGACACCGGCGGGCGAACCGGCGGCGCCCCCGGCCCCGCCACGACCCGCGGCGACGTCCTCGAAGGGGAAGTGATCCGGGAAGTGCCGGACGACGAAGCACCTCGCGAGGGTCGCTGACCGCCCCTGGCTCAGTCGTCCGCGACGACGCCGCTGGCGAGCAGTTCGGACCATTCAGCGTCGCTGAACAGGCGCGATCCGGAATGGAAGTGCTTGCCTTCCGGCGCCTCCAGCGAAAAGGTGCCGCCGCCCGCGCCGTCGAGGGCATCGAGAATGATCTGGGTGCGCTTCCAGGTTTCGTACTGCAGCTTGCCGATGTAGAACGGGCAGCCGCCGACTTCCCCGAGCAGCACGTCGGCAGGACCGATCATCACTTCCCCCGGCAGATAGCAGTTGGCGGCGCTGTTGTCGCAACAGCCGCCCGACTGGTGGAACATCAGTTCGCCGTGCTTTTCCTTCAGCAACGCGATCAGTTCGAGCGCGGCCGGCGTCGCAACGACTCGTTCGACCATGGTTCTTCCTCCGCAAGACAGAGCCGGGCGGCCCTCGAGCCGCCCGGCGGTCGCCGCCCCGGCACCCGCCCGCGGGCGGGGCGGCGGCATCGGGGTGCTCAGAAGAAGCCGAGCGCGTTCGGGCTGTAGCTGACCAGCAGGTTCTTGGTCTGCTGATAGTGGTCGAGCATCATCTTGTGGGTCTCGCGACCGATGCCGGACTGCTT
>JAGRFZ010000161.1:4495-20811 GCA_020445785.1 Rhodocyclaceae bacterium | reverse complement strand
GGCGACTACTTCAACCATTGGCTGAAGATGGGTCACGTCGTCGAGCAGACGCCGAAGATCTTCTGCGTGAACTGGTTCCGCATGAACGAGAAGGGCGAATTCATGTGGCCCGGTTTCGGCGAGAACATGCGCGTTCTGAAATGGATCGTCGATCGGGTCAAGGGCCGGATCGGCGCCAAGGAAACCGCGCTCGGCTGGATGCCGAAGTTCGAGGACATCGACTGGAACGGCGCCGAGGTCTCGCGCGAAGAGTTCGAGGCGCTGACCCGGGTGGACGCCGAAGCCTGGAAGTCGGAGCTCGAAGGCCATAAGGAATGGTTCGACAAGCTGCAGGATCGCCTGCCGCGGCAAATGGTGCTCAAGCGCGAATTGTTCGAGCTGGCCCTGTCCAACTGAGGCGGCGCATCCCCGCGACTACCGGTGGGCCGGGCGCTGCGCCCGGCCTCTTCGTTTCGTGCCGGCGGGTGAGGTGCCCGCGATTTCTCGACAATCGGCCACCGACGTCCGCAGATGAGTGGCCGCAGCCCCCACGACGCCATGGATTCGCGAGAACTGTCCGCTTCGTCCGGTATCACCCGACACGATTGGCGACGCTGAACGACCGCCCGCAGGTGCCGAAATGAGCCCGCACAACGCGCTGCGTTGCCAGCAGATCCAGCCGTTCCACGTAATGGAACTGCTGCGGCGCGCCCGCGAGCTCGAGGCCCAGGGCCGCGACATCGTTCATATGGAGGTCGGTGAGCCGGACTTCCCGACTCCCGCGCCGATCGTCGAGGCGGCCACCCGCTTTCTCTCCGCCGGCGAGGTGCAGTACACCGGTTCGCTCGGGCTCCCGGCACTGCGCGAAGCGATCGCCGGCCACTACCGCGAGCGCTTCGGCCTCGAGGTCGATCCGTGCCGGATCGCAGTCACCCCCGGCGCGTCGGGTGCCCTGATGCTGGCCATTGCGGCGCTGACCGACGTCGGTGACGTGTGGCAGATCCCGGATCCGGGCTACCCGTCCAACCGTCATTTCGTGCGGGCCTTCGAAGGTATCGCGCGCGCGCTGCCGGTATCCGCCGGGGCCGACTTCCAGCCGACGCCGGAACAGGTGGCCGAAGCCTGGTGCGAACGATGCCGCGGGCTGATGGTCGCCAGCCCCGCCAATCCGACCGGAACCATGCTCGACCCGGAGTCCTTGTCCCGGCTGGCGGCGACCGTGGGCGAGCGCGGGGGCGCACTGCTGGTGGATGAAATCTACCAGGGCCTGAGCTACGGCATCGACCCCACGACCGCGCTCGCCGTCGGACAAGACCTCTTCGTCGTCAACAGCTTTTCCAAGTATTTCGGCATGACCGGATGGCGGCTCGGCTGGCTGGTCGTGCCGGAAGGCTTCGAACGACAGATCGAAAAGCTCGCACAGCACTTCTTCATCTGCCCGTCCACGGTCGCCCAGCATGCCGCCCTGGCGGCCTTTTCGCCCGCCACGCGGGAAATCCTGGAGACACGTCGCGCCGAATTCGCGAGGCGAAGGGATTTGCTGCTGCCGGCCCTCGAGGCGCTGGGTTTCGGCGTTCCGGCCCGCCCCAGCGGCGCCTTCTATGTCTATGCCGATGTCAGTCGGCTGAGCGAGGACAGCGAAGCCCTCGCACGCCTGCTGATCGAACAGGCCGGTGTGGCCACCACGCCGGGCCTCGACTTCGGCACCCACCTGCCGCGCCGCCACCTGCGTTTCGCCTATACCACCGCGGCCACCCGCCTGGAGGAAGGCCTGGCGCGGATCGGCCGCGTGCTCGGACAATCCTAAGCGAGTCGGCCGAGCGGCTTCAGGCTGTGCGGCTGCCCTTGCTGGCGCCCGCGGCGCTCTTGAGGCGATTCTTCATGGCCAGCACCTTGTTGGCATAACGAGCCTTCGGATCCTTCAGCGCGCCGCCGTAGTATTGCAGGGCGGATTGCAGCGATCCGTAGCGCTTGAGGCCTTCCTTCAGCACCATCGCCCCGACCCGGATGTTGAGCTGGGGATCGAACAGCGCGTCGTCACCGGCACCTTCGCCGATCTTGTCCATGTGGAAGCGTGGAATGACCTGCATCAGACCCTGGGCGCCGACCGTGCTCTCGGCAAACGGATTGAAACTGGATTCGATGGCGATCATCGCCACCAACAGGAAGGGGTCGAGACCGAGTTGGCCGCCGACCGCTTCCGCTTGCGCCAGCAGGGGCTCGAGCGCCACCTGCGAAACGCGATAGCGGCGAGCGACGTAGGCCTTGACCTTGGCCATTTCGCGCGACAACGCCGGGTTCGCGTCCGCCCCCGCCGCCGCGCTGGTTCGCGCCGAGGCCGCATCGTCCAATCCATCGTCCACCGCAGTCTGCGCCACCGCCTCCGACACCGCCGGCGGGAACAGCGCATTGCGCTGTGGTGCACCCTCCAGATGGTTCGCGGCAATCACCGCCAGTGAAAACAATCCGGCCGTCAACAGGCCGCCGTGGGCAACGTGTCCGGCGAACCGCGAGAATTCGACGACGCGCCGGCATGCGGATCTTGCATTCATGTCTGACCTCCTAGCCGCGACCCCCCAGGCAACCGGCCGTGGAGCGCTTGGCCGCTGCCGACCCCGGCGGGCGAACCGCGGGGCGTAGGAATCGCCGATCTTCGTGTGCTTGTCGCCTCAGGCCCTGACACCCTGCACGCCCGCCACCCGCAAAGATTCGGCACGGGCGTCGATCGCCAGAGCAGGCCATCGGCGACGGCTTGCGGCAGAGCCGGATTCTTATGCGCTATTGGCTGCCACCGCCGTTTGCTGCACTGCAGCATTGAGAGCATGATATCTGCCGGAGTGGATCGTGTCAATCAGGAAATTGAATACAAATCAAAGCCTAGGAGATTTCTCTCGATCATCCGCAATGCACAAGCAACAGCCATGTCCGCGTCCCAGACAAGGCCCTGGCGACGAGACGTCCATCGGCGCGACCCGGGCATCCGCCGAGAGCGCCGGCAAGGGCCTTCTAGCTGCGGTCCAGCGGGCGCTCGAGCCGCTGCATCAGACGAGTCCAGTCGAAGCATGGGCCCGGGTCGGTCTTGCGCCCCGGTGCGATCTCGGAGTGCCCGGCGATGGCTTCGATCGGGAACGCCCGGCAGAGTACATTGACCAGTGCCGCCAGGCGCTCGTACTGGGCCCCCTCGAAGCCCACTTCGTCGCAGCCTTCCAGTTCGATACCGATCGAGAAATCGTTGCAGCGGGGCTTGCCGCGCCAGCTCGACTGACCCGCATGCCACGCCCGCAACCGGGTGGGCACGAATTGCACCAGTTCGCCGTCGCGCCGGATCAGGAAATGGGCCGACACCTGAAGCCCACAGATGGTCGGGTAGAACGGGTCGGCAGTGGCGTCGAGGCGGTTGGTGAACAGAGCTTCGACGTCTCCGCCCCCGAAACGTCCCGGCGGCAGGCTGATGGCGTGCACCACCAGCAACTCGACCCGCGCGTCGGCAGGCCGCTCGTCACAATTGGGCGAACACACATGGCGGCAGCCTGCCACCCATCCCGACTCGTCCGGCGCACACACCGATAGCTCCATTCTTCCTCCCGTCAAGCAAGCACGCGACGCCGGCCCCTGGTTGGAGACGATTGTCACATTCACTGACAATCCGATGTCAACAACTGCCGCGCACGCCCTCCGGTCCTGTCACGAGTTGACATTGTCCGCCGGGTCGATTCGCGCGGATTTCTACCTTTTCTTTTATTTTCAACGCGTTGCAAAACTGGCACGCCACTTGATATAGCTAACCCGTAGCGGACAGCACCGCGAACATTGAAAAGGAGATTCACCATGAAACGCGTCCAACAAGGCTTCACCCTCATCGAACTCATGATCGTGGTTGCGATCATCGGCATTCTGGCCGCCGTCGCACTGCCGGCCTACCAGGACTACACGATCCGCTCGAAGGTTTCCGAAGGTCTGACCCTCGCCGCCGCCGCCAAGGCCGCCGTGACCGAGACCAACGCATCGACCGGCGCCCTGCCGGCCACCAATGCCGCCGCCGGCCTGCCCGCCGCCGCCGACATCAGCGGCAATTCGGTCACCTCGGTCGGGGTTGGCGCCAACGGCGTGATCACCATCACCTACAACGCGACGCTGGGCGGTTCGCCCTCGTTCAACAACTCGACCATCGCCCTGACGCCGACCGTCACCAACGGTTCCGTGACCTGGGCCTGCGCGGTCGATGACGCGACGAAGAACAAGTACGTCCCCGCGAACTGCCGCGTCTAAGCACCATCGGGCAGAACCGGCCCCCAAGGGCCGGGTCGCAAAAAGCCGGGCCCCGCATTGCGGGGCCCGGCTTTTTTCATGGGGCGCCCCCCCGACTTGGCGCATTTCACGCGATCGCGGCCTCGGCCTATTCCACCCCCCACTTCTGCAGGCGGTAGCGCAATTGCCGGAGGGTCATGCCGAGGCGCCGTGCCGCCTCCGATCGGTTCCAGTGGGTTTCCTCGAGCATCCGCAGCACACTCGCCCGTTCCCCCGCATCGTCGTCGACCGACAGGCGAAGTTGTGCCGCATCGGCCGCCCCCCCGTCCGGCCTCGTCACCGCCGCGACCACCGCCGCCTGGGCCGCGCCCGGGCCGGCCTGCCGCGCGTCGCCGGAGTCCAGGTCCTCGAGTCGCACCACATCGCTGTCGGCCAGGGCACAGGCCCGCTCGAGCAGGTTTTCGAGTTCCCGCACATTGCCGGGCAAGGGGTGGGTGGCCAGATAGTCCAGCGCCGAGCGGTCCAGGGTCCTGACTGCCCCGCCCTCCCTGGCCGCCAGCTTGCCCAGGATGTGTCGGGCGAGTTCGGGAATGTCCTCGGGTCGCTCGCGCAGCGGCGTCGAGCGCAAGGTGATGACATTGATGCGGTAGAAAAGATCCTGCCGGAACTTGCCCTGGTCCACCAGCTGCGCCAAGTCGCGATGCGAGGCGGACAAGATGCGGACGTCGACGCTCTCCTCTGCGTGGGCGCCGACCGGGCGCACGGCACGCTCTTGAATCGCCCGCAGCAGCTTGACCTGCATGCCCAGCGGCAACTCGCCGACCTCATCGAGGAACAAGGTGCCGCCGCGCGCGGCCTGGAACAAGCCCTCCTTGTCGGTACTGGCCCCGGTAAAGCTGCCCTTGCGGTGCCCGAAGAATTCGCTCTCCATCAGTTCCGGTGAGATCGCCCCGCAGTTGACCGGCACGAACGGGGCGGCTGCGCGCGGCCCCTGCTCGTGGATCAGGCGGGCGATGACCTCCTTGCCGGTTCCCGACTCGCCGTGGATGAACACCGGCGCCTGGTTGCGGGCCAACTTGGCAATTTGGGTGCGCAACTGCGCCACCGCCGCGGAGCGCCCGATCAGCGACTTCCCGCCGGCCGACGGTGCTTCGTCCTGGCCATCGAGCCGCAGCGCGTGGCTGACCAGCTCGCGCAGGGCCTTCAGTTCGATCGGCTTCGAAACGAAATCGAAGGCGCCGCCCTTGAGGGCGCGGATCGCCGCATCCATGCTGCCGTAGGCGGTGATCACCGCCACCGGCAGGCCGGGATGCTCGACCTGGATGTGCTCGACCAGGTCGAGGCCGTCGCCGTCGGGCAGGCGCATGTCCGTCAGGCACAGCCGGTACGGCTTGTCGGCGAGCAAGGCCTTGGCATCGGTCACCGTGCCGGTCGCGTCGCAGGCCAGTCCGAGGCGGATCAGCGACAATTCGATCAGCTCGCGAATGTCGTCTTCGTCGTCCACGATCAGGACTTCGGGGGTCTTCGACCGGTTGCGTCGATCGGCATGGCTCATGGCTGACGTTTTCCCGTGAGACAAAAGTGCCCGCCCGGCGCATTGTCGCCGACTTCCAGGCTGGCCTGATTGGCATCGGCCAGCTCCCGGGCGATGTACAGGCCCAGGCCGGTGCCCTTCGAATGAGTGGTGAAGAACGGCTCGAAGATCTGGCGTCGCACTTCGGGCGTGATGCCCTCGCCGTCATCCACGATGTGTAGCGTGATGCGGTCATTCGCGGCAGGTTCGACGTAGAGCCGGATCGAGGCGGGGTTGCCCGTGCAGTAACGACGAGCGTTGCCGAGCAGATTCCACATGATCTGGTTGAGGTGGGCGCGGTCGAAGGCCAGCGTCTCGCCGCCGGCGATCTCGACCGAGAACAGCGCCGTCTCGTGATGCTCATGCACCGTGAACTCGTCGATGAACCCCTTCAGGAAGTCTTTCAGATCGAGGGCTTCGACCAACACCTGCTCGCGGCGACCGAGGGCGAGCACGTCGCGTACCAGTCGCTCGATGCGGTGGGAGTTGTCGTTGATGATGCGGATCAGCCGAGTGCGCATGTCCGCTCGCTTCTCTTCGGCCAGGAGATCCGCCGCGTGGGTCACGGCCGACAGGGGATTGCGCACCTCATGGGCGATGCTGGCGGTCAGGCGCCCCAGCGCCGCCAGCTTCAATTGCTGGGCCTGGGCCTGGATCTGGGCAAAGTCCTGCATGTAGATGAGTCGGTCGCCGGCTTCGCCGACCCCGCCGATGGCCCGGCACAACAAAGCCCTGGCACCGACCTCGACCACCTGCGGCTCCGCGCCGGCCGCCAGCGCCGCGACTTCGGCCGACCACAGGCTGAGATCGTCACCATTTTCGACGCCGCCGCCGAGCAGCTCGGCTGCCCGTGGATTGAGTTGCCGCAGGCGGTGGTCCTCTCCGACCACCAGCACGCCGTCGGGCAAGTCGCGGATGATGTGGGCGTTGAGCGCCTGTTGACGCCGTAGCGCAGCGCCGCGCTGACGGGCCAGCTCCTCGTTGTCCCGTGCCCGCAGCGCCAGCATGCGCGACACCACTGCCACCGAGAAGAAGCCGACGCACAGCAGTCCGACTGCGAAGAACTCCGCCGCACCAGTGCTGTAGAGATAGCGCCAAGCGTTCTCGCCGAGCACCGCGACCGAGGTCAGTGCGGCAAAAAACAGCACCAGACGGCCGGCCGCGATCAGGCCGGCGGCGGCCAGCACCACCAGCATCAGGATCGGAATGCCGCTCCCGTAGCCGCCGCTCGACCACAGGAACAGGGACAGCACGACGATGTCGATCAGGGTCTGGATCGCCACCAGCCGATTGAGCCCGAGCCGGCGCGCCGCATCGGGAAACCCCAGCAGCAGCGTCGCGGCAAGATAGACGCCGGCGGCGACGCGGAATACCGCGGGGGCGAAGGCACCGAGCTCGAGCGTCGGGCCGGCCACCAGGAATCCACCCGCGATCACCAGGCGGAACAGGTTGAAATAGCGCAGCGACTTCCAGCGAGTCTGGTCGAACTCGAACTCGTCGGCGGTACTCACGCGGGCTCGTCGCGGTGCAGCCGTCGGTGCTCGGCCGAGCAGTAGCCGACCCCTTCCACCAGCACGGCCTCGCTCTCCGGCACGTGCACGCCGCAGTGGGCACAGGCCACCATGCGTTCTGCATTGCCGGCCTGCTGCGCCCGGCGAACACGCAGGCCTTCGGCGGTGCGGCTCAGCAGGCGACGGGCGAAATAGATGCCGGCCAGCAACAGGAGGAAAAGAATCAGGGTTCGCACGGATGACGGGCGAGCAACAGGTGAGGGCAAGTCTAGCAGAAGGCCGTTGGCATCAAAGCGCGCGTAGCCGTGCGCAGGCCTCGTCGAGCGTGGCTTCGGACTTGGCGAAACAAAAGCGGATGACCTGCTCGTCCCGCCCGTCGTCGAAGAACGCGGACACCGGAATCGCGGCAACCCCGACCTCGCGGGTGAGCCATTCGACGAATGCACGGTCGGGCAGCTCTCGGATGGCCCGGTAGCGGGCCAACTGAAAGTAGGTTCCGCGACTCGGCAGCAGCTCGAAACGCGATTCGGCAAGGGCGGCACGGAAACGGTCGCGCTTGGCCTGGTAGAAGGCCGCCAGACCGAGATATCGGCCGGCATCGGCCATGTAGTCGGCCAGCGCCAACTGTACGGGCGTGTTGACCGTGAACACGTTGAACTGATGGACCTTGCGGAACTCGTCCATCAACTGCCGCGGCGCCGCCACGAAGCCGACCTTCCAGCCCGTGACGTGGTAGGTCTTGCCGAAGCTCGACACCACCACGCTGCGCTCGGCCAAGGCTGGCCGCCGCGCCATCGACTCGTGACGCACCCCGTCGAATACGATGTGCTCATAGACCTCGTCGGCGAGCACCACGATGCCGGTGCCGTCGGTGAGTCGGGCCAGGGCCGCCATATCCTCGGCAGTCCAGATCGTGGCGGTCGGATTGTGGGGGGTGTTGACGATGATCATGCGCGTACGAGGACCGAGGAGCGCGGCCACCTCTTCCCAGTCCGGTCGGTAGTCCGGCGCCCGCAGGCGGGCACGACGCACGATGCCGCCCTGGAGCTGGATCGCCGGCACATACGAGTCGTACACCGGCTCGAACACCACGACTTCGTCCCCCGGCCACACCAGCGCGGCGATCGCGGTGAACAGGGCCTGGGTGGCGCCGGCGGTGACGGTGATCTCGCGTTCGGCATCGTAGCGGGTGCCGTAGAGCGTGGCCAGCTTGTCCGAGATCGCCCCGCGCAGCGCCGCCACGCCGGCCATCGGCGCGTACTGGTTGGCCCCCGCGCGCATCCAGTGTGCGACCCGCTCGAACAGCTCGTCCTCGGCGTCGAAATCCGGGTAGCCCTGGGACAGGTTGATTGCCCCGCATGCCCCGGCCAATGCCGACATCACCGTAAAGATGGTGGTGCCGACGGCCGGCAGCCGCGATTCGACGGGGGCGGGAAAATTCGGCATCGGCAGCTCCAGCTCGGTGGCATCTCCGGCATTCTGTCAGACCACCCCACAGCGGTCACCTGCCCGCGAAGGGATACAATTCGGAAGCCCTGGGGAATCGATATGCCGCACAAGACCCTCTACCGCGACCACGACGGCGCGGTCATCCTCGACCAAACCCAATTGCCCTTTCGGGTGGCCGACCGCCGGCTCCGCCGACTCGAGGATGCCTCCGATGCGATCCGCGGCATGCAGGTGCGCGGCGCCCCCCTGATCGGGGCCACCGCCGCCTGCGGCGTTGCCCTCGCGATGCAGGTCGACAGCAGCGACTCGGCGCTCGAGCGGGCGCTCGAAACGCTCGGTGCAACACGACCGACCGCAGTCAATCTGCACTGGGCACTGGCGCGCATGCGTACGGCGCTGAGCCGCGTGCCTGCCGACATGCGTGCCGAAGCGGCATGGACGGAATTCGAAACGATCTGCCGCGAGGATATCGAGACCAACGCGGCGATCGGTCGCCACGGCCTCGACCTGATCCATCAGGCCGCCGGAAAGCACGGCGACCGCCCGGTACGGGTCATGACCCACTGCAATGCCGGCTGGCTGGCGACCCTCGGCCACGGCACCGCGCTGGCGCCGATCTATGCCGCCCATCGGGCCGGCGTCCCGGTCGAAGTCTGGGTCAGCGAGACCCGCCCGCGCAACCAGGGGCTGCTGACGGCCTGGGAGTTGCGCGAAGAGGGCATCGCCCACCGGCTGATCGCGGACAACGCGGCCGGCCTACTGATCGCCCGTGGCGAGGTGGACCTGGTGATCACCGGCGCCGACCGGGTCGCGGCCAATGGCGACACCGCCAACAAGGTCGGCACCTACCTGAAGGCCCTCGCGGCGGCGGACAACGGCGTCCCCTTCTACATTGCGGCGCCTCGGTCGACGATCGACGCGAATTGTCCGCGCGGCAGCGACATTCCAATCGAGCAGCGCGACGGCAACGAAGTACGCCAGCTCCACGGCATGCGCCACGGGGTGCCGGATTCGATCGCGATCGCGCCGCCCGAGGTGGCTGTCGCCAACCCGGCATTCGACGTGACGCCGGCCCGGCTGATCACCGCCATCGTCACCGAGGCAGGCATCTTTCCGCCGGATGCGCTGCCATGACGAAACGCGAGCCGCCCTCTACCGATGCCGCCGCCGAACGCTTGCTCGCGACCGCTCGCGCGATGAACGAACAAGGCCTCAATCGTGGCACAGCCGGCAACGTCAGCGTACGGCGCGGCGGGGGCGCGATGCTGGTCACCCCCAGCGGGCTGCCGTTCGAGCGCTGTACCGTGGACGACATGGTCCCGGTCGATGCCTTCGGACGCGCCAACGGGGCGCGCGAGGCGTCGAGCGAATGGCGCATCCATTTCGACGTCTATCGGGCCCATCCGGAGGCCGGCGCGATTCTCCACGCGCATCCGCCATTCGCCACCGCCCTGGCCTGCCAGCGTCGCCCGATTCCGCCTTTCCACTACATGGTTGCGCGCTTCGGCGGGAGCGACGTGCGCTGCGCCGAATACCACACTTTCGGCACCCAGGCACTGTCGGACGCCGTCGTACGGGCGCTCGACGGCCGGCGGGCCTGTCTGCTGGCCAACCACGGCATGGTGGTCGCAGGAGACGATCTTGCCCACGCCTTGGCTCTGGCGATCGAGTTCGAGGCCCTGTGCCAGCATTACCTGCTGAGCTGCCAATTCGGCCAACCGGTACTGCTCGACGGCGACGAAATGCGCGAGGTGATCGCGCGCTTTGCCAGCTACGGCCAGGTCCGCGATTGAGGTCGGCCGCGGTGGCGCCCTGCGCGCCCACGCCCGGGAACATGCCGCTCGGCCCCGGCGACCCTCAAAATCGGCCCCGCTCGGCCGGCGCCGCTGGCGCATCGATGCCGACCCTGCCCTCGCTCGAAAACGGCAGGGCGCCGAAGCCGCCGAGCGCCACCTGGCCTTCGATCCGGTAGCCGAGCCCACGCGAACTCCCCGGCGCACCGATCTGGTCGAGCATCTGGGTGAGCGTCGTCGTTGCCGGCACCGTCACCACTTGCTCTGCCAGGGCGGCGACGACGAAAGCCTGGTCGGACACACCCCGCGCAAAGCGCCGTCCATTCAGTTCGACAGTAAAGCTGACGCCCTCGACGTCGAGCGGGCGCCGGTTGGGGTTGATGACCCGCAGGTCGAGTTCGAATCGCTGTTCGAACAGGGTGCCACCGACCACCCGTATGTCCACGAGATTGACGTCCGGCGCATCGAGACCGATCGGAAGTGACGCGCAGGCAGCCAGCGTGGCGGCCATGCTCGCCAGGCGGACGAATCTCCGCAGCGAGCGATCTGCTCCGCCAATGCCGGAATGCGAAAGTGCGCCGAGGGCTCCATGGCGGCATTGCTCATCCGTGCGATAGGCCCCGTTGTCGCTGGGGTTCGCGCCTCGACACGGAAACCGGATCATCACGTTCGTTGCATTCCTCGATCGACGACGCAAACCACTAGCGGCCCCGCCCCTGTTCGAGCACCCGCAGCAGGCTGGCAATGTCGTCCCGGCCGAAACCGCTCGCCACTAGGGCGTTGAGTTGCTGCCAGACCTGGGCGGCGATCGGCAACGGTACCCCGGTGCTCATCGCCTCGTTCATCAGGATGCCGAAATCCTTGTGGTGCAGGCGTGCCTCGATACCCGGCGCGAAGTCGCGAGACACCATTCTGCCACCCCAATCGTCGAGCGCCTTCGACCACGCCGAGCCGCCAAGCAGCGCCTCGCGCACGCGGCCCACGTCGACGCCGCTGGCGGCCGCCAGGTTGAGGGCCTCGGCGCAGGCCTGAACCGCCGAGACGAACACCATCTGATTGCAGGCCTTGGCCACCTGTCCAGCGCCGCTCGGTCCGATGCGGCGGATTTTGGCTCCCATCGCTTCGAGCGCCGGCCGCACTCTTTCGATCGCCCCCTCATCGCCCCCGATCATGATCGCCAAATTCCCCGCCTCGGCACCGACCGTCCCGCCGGACACCGGTGCATCCAGGAATTCGACGCCATGCCGGGCATACTCGGCGGCCAATTCTCGGGCATCGCCGGGGGCGATCGTGCTCATGTCCACGTGCACCGCCCCCGGACGCAACCCTGCGAGCAGGCCCTCCCCACCGAGCACCAAAGCTTCGACGTCACCGCTGCCGGTCACCATCGAGATCACGACATCGACGTCGGCCGCAAGCGCCGCCGGGGTCGGACGGAGCACGGCACCGGCCGCCTCGAGCGGTGCCGCACTCTGCGCACGTCGTGCCCATACGGCCACCGGAAACCCCGCGCGCAGAAGGTTTTCCGCCATCGGGCGCCCCATCGCGCCCAGTCCGACAAAACCGACTTTCATTGGCCTTCCTCCCGCATTTCGCTCGAACCGCTCATCGACTCGAACAGCTTCAACATCGCGACCGAATCCTCCTCACCCAAGCCGGAACCCAGCATCGCCGAGTACAGTTGCGCCGCGGCCGCGGCGGTCGGCAGCGGAACGTGCAGCGCATGGCCCTCGCTCAGCACGATGCGCATGTCCTTGAGGTGCATCCACGACTTGAAGCCGGGTGCGAAATCACGCGCCACCATTCGTTGTCCGTGATTTTCGAGAATCCGGCTGTTCGCCAGCCCACCCATCAACACCTGGCGAACCGCCGCAAGATCGACGCCGCTGCTGCGGGCAAAATTCAGGGCCTCCGCAAGCGAGGCCACACCAACACCGGTGATGACCTGGTTGCAGGCCTTGGCGACCTGCCCGGCACCGGGCTTTTCGTCGATATGGGTGATCTTCCCGCCCATCGCCTCGAACAGCGGCAAGGCCTTGCGAAAGGCGGCCTCAGGGCCACCGACCATGATGGTCAGGGTGCCGGCGATCGCCCCCGCCTCGCCGCCCGAAACAGGGGCATCGAGCATGCACACGCCACGTTCGGCGAGTCGTGCCGAGATCGACCTCGCCGCGCTCGGTGCGATGGTGCTCATGTCGATGAAGATCGCGTCGGGCCGCGCGCCATCGGCGACACCATCGCTGCCCAGCGCGACCTTCTCGACGTCCGGGGCGTCGGCCACCATGCTGATGACGATCTCGGACGAGGCGGCGACCTCGCGGGCATTCCGGCACGCGCTCGCACCAGCCTCGAGAAGCGGCTCGAGCGAGGCCTCGCGGCGGCTCCATACCCGCACGCGATGCCCGGCCCTGAGAAGGTTAAGCGCCATCGGACGGCCCATGAGTCCCAGTCCAATGAATCCGGTTTCCATGCTGGCTCCTGTTGAACGATCGATTTCAGATCCGGTGTTTCTCCCGAAGCTGCCCGGGCCGAAGCACCTAAAGTTGCTCAGATCCTAACCGATATCCGCTGAAGCATGGAAAACCCACCCGATCCGCGCCCGGACGTTCCGGAAGCCCTTCTGCAGCAGCGGATGCTTGCCCTGCACGCTCGCCTGGCAACCTCCGTTCTTCCGTTTTCGGCGGTCATCAGCAGCCTGATCTGGTTTTTCTATCGCAACGACATACAGCCATGGTGGACCTTGCCGACATGGTGGAGCCTCAACAACCTGGTGTCCTTGTGGCGGCTGCGGCAATTCAGACAGTACGCAGCCTCGCCAGAGCGGCGCAGCGTACGTGAATGGTCACGGCGATTCATCACCGGCGCCGCGTTGGCCGGCGGTATCTGGGGTGCCAGCGGTCTGCTGCTATACACGCCAGACAACATCGCCTTGCAAACCATCCTGCCGCTCATCCTGATGGGTGTCGCGGCTTCCGGCATGGTCAGCCTGACCAGCCTGCTGCCCGCGTATCTGTGGTTTTTCGGGCTGATGCTGCTGCCGAACGTCATCGCCTTCGCACTCAGGAACACGTTTACCGATCAACTCGTCGCTCTTGCGCTGGCCCTTTTCGTCGTTTCGCTGATCTTCAACGGAAAACGGGTCGCGGGTGTGAGTCGGGCGAATAACCTGCTCCAGTTGCAGCTTTCGCGAGCGCTCGAAGAGGCGAACAGCGCCCGCCACGCGGCCGAACAGGCCAGTGAAGCGAAGAGCCGCTTTCTCGCAACGATGAGTCACGAGATCCGCACCCCGATGAACGGCGTGCTCGGCATGTGCCAGCTGCTGACGCTCACACCGCTCGATTCAAGTCAGCGCGAATATCTCCGCACCCTCGAGAATTCAGGCCAGCATCTGCTGGGACTGATAGACGACGTGCTCGATTTTTCGCGCATCGAGGCCGGCCGCATGGAGCTCGACATCCAGGCATTCTCACCGCGTGAACTGCTCGAAGACCTCGCCACGCTGATGTTTCCGCGCGGCCGTGCAAAGGGACTCGACTGTCGCCTGGAGATCACGGGGGAACTTTCACCGACGCTGGCCGGCGACGCGGGCCGGATCCGGCAGGTACTGCTCAACCTGATCGGGAACGCGATCAAGTTCACTGGCAGCGGGAGCGTGACGCTCATCGCCAGCGAGACCGAAGGCGCGACACCCGGACTGCGGGTTCTGAAGCTCGTCGTCAACGACACCGGGATCGGCATTTCAGGTCAGGATCAGGATCGGATCTTCGATGCATTCACCCAGGCTGACAATTCTCATGCGCGACGCTTCGGCGGAAGCGGCCTCGGGCTGGCGATCGTACGTGAGCTGACCAGCCTGCTCGGCGGAACGATTCATGTCGACAGCGCACCCGGCAAAGGCAGCCGCTTCACGCTCGACCTGCCCTGCAGAAGCGCACCGGCCAATCGACGCGCACCGCCTCCGACTCCCACCCTCAGTGGCTGCGTACTGCTCGTCGAGGACAGCCTCACCAACCAGCTCGTCGCCAGCAATTGCCTGAACCGCCTGGGGCTGACATGCGAGGTCGCGGACAGTGGCGAGCAGGCACTCGAGATGCAATCGGACCGCTACCGCGCGGTACTCATGGACTGCGGTCTGCCCGGCATGGACGGATACGAAGTGACGCGCCGCTGGCGGGCGCGGGAGCAGGCGGACGGCACACCAGCGGTACCGATCATCGCGCTCACGGCCGACGTCGTGACCGGAACGCGCGAGCTCTGCCTCGCCGCCGGCATGAACGATTACCTCATCAAACCCTTCCGCTTCGACCAGCTTGCGGCCTGCCTGCACAATGCACTCGGCCGTACAGTCTGAAGCGGCATGGCCACGCGCGAACGCAGCGAGATTGCGCTGCAGCAAGCGCCGGTATTGGCCATAATGCCGACCATGAACTACGCCCCCTATATCAAGGAACTCGGTCGCGGCGCCAAGGGTGCCCGCTCCTTGTCGACCGATCAGGCAGAAACACTGTTTGGTGACATGCTCGACGGCAAGGTCCCGCCGCTGGAGCTCGGTGCGATCCTCATCGCGCTGCGCATCAAGAGCGAATCCACCGAGGAGCTGATTGGTTTCAAGCGCGCGCTGGACAGCCGCACGCCTCGCCTCAGCATCCCTGACGGCCCCCGCTGCGTAATACTGCCCAGCTACAATGGCGCCCGCCGGCAACCCAACCTGATGCCCTTGCTGGCAATGATGCTGACGGAGCGCGGCATACCGGTAGCGATACAGGGGCGCCATGATTTCGAGTCGCGGATCAGCCCCTTCGATCTGCTGGCAGCGCTCGGGGTCGAACAGGCCCCGTCCCTCGAAGCGGCCAGCCGCACGATCGCCAGCGGCAAACCCGCATGTGTCGGTCTCGGACTGCTTTCTCCGGGCCTTGACGGACTGCTGGCCACCCGACTGACACTCGGTGTCCGCAGTGTCGGCCATACCATGGCGAAGCTGCTGGATCCGTGCCCCGGCCGAAGCGTACGTGTCGTGGCAGTCACGCACCCGGAATACCTCGAACGCATGGATGATTTTCTTGCCCACGACGGCGGCCGAGCCATGCTGCTGCGCGGCACCGAGGGCGAGGCCTACGCCAATCCGCGGCGCATGCCCAGGCTGGCCGGATACCGCGATGGCGAACGGCTGCTGCTGAACCCGGGCGACGAAGGCGGGGCGCCGCCGTTGCCTGACATGCCGGAGGGCATTTCGCCGGCTGCCAACGCCGCAACCATACGCGACATGCTGGCGGGCAAGATCCCCATCCCGACCCCCTTGTTGCGGCAAGCGGACGCACTCGGCGCACTGGCCCACGACTAAAGGCCTACCGGGAACCAGGGCCCGCAGATCCTGTCCATTGCCTCTCGAAAGCAGCCACCACGTCACATGATCGCCTCATTGCTCAAGCACCCGAGACACCCCTTCCTGCTGCTCTTTGCAACCTGCGTCGGCCTGCTCGGTTTCGGTCTTTACCTGCAGTATTACGGTGGCTATGAACCCTGCCCGATGTGCATCATGCAGCGCTACGCATTCGTCGCGGTCGCACTGATCGCGCTGATCGCCGGGCTCCACGGATCCGGTGGCGGCGCGCGGCGTGGCTACGGCCTTCTGTTGCTGGTCGCTGCGCTCGCGGGTGGCGGAGTGGCCGCGCGACAGAGCTGGATCCAGATTTATCCGCCCGCCGTTTCGGAATGCGGCCCCGGACTCGAATTCATGCTCGAGAGTTTCCCGCTCGCCGACGC
>JAGRFZ010000161.1:4107-4385 GCA_020445785.1 Rhodocyclaceae bacterium | reverse complement strand
GCCTTGCGCCGCCCGCGCTGAACCCCTGCTCATTCGAGCACCTCGACGATCTCGAGACCGATTTCGTACTGGCCCGACGAAAGCCGCTGGCAACGACGCACCGTCGCCCGCACCTGCAACGGCGGTCGTGCAATACCGCCTGGCGGTGACGCGACCTGCACTTTCAGGACTTCGCCTGCGCGCGGCACGTAGGCCGCCCGGACGGTCAGCCCGCCCACCGCAAGCTCGGTACAGACCGCTTCGAGCGGGTCGCCCCGTCCGTGCACGAACAGCCTCGC
>JAGRFZ010000161.1:2776-3951 GCA_020445785.1 Rhodocyclaceae bacterium | reverse complement strand
GCGGTCCGGGTCGCGTCCAGACGTCCGGCGGGCCCCGCCCGGCCGAGCGCCTCGAGCAGGCGTGCCTCGCCGAACATTTCGCCCGCCGCGTTTGTCGCCTCGGTGAGGCCATCGGAGTACAGCACGATCTGCTGACCGGGTTTCGCCTCGAAGATCACCGGCTGCGACGCCAAGGGTGTGCTGGGCACGATGCCGAGCGGCAACTGCTGCGAGGCAAAGCGCCCGGCAACCGAACCATCCGGCGCCACAAGCAGCACTTCGGGAACACCACCGACCCAGACTTCCCCGGCGAGACCATCTTCTTCGAGGCAGACCAGACCCGCACCGACGAAGCGCCCGACCGGCAGAGCCGTCCGGAGCTGATCGTTCAGCTCCCTGATCATGTGCGCGAGGGGTACGTTGCTCGTCGCGAGACGGTAGAACAGCGAGAGTGCCGGCAGCACGCTGACCGCCGCGGCAAGACCATGCCCGGTGGCATCGGCGAGCATGGCATAGGTCCGGTTCTGATTCGAGCGCGCGACCAGCACCAGATCACCCGAAAAATGCTTGGCGGGCATGACCGCAAACCCAACTCTCGGATCTCGCAGCCATTCACTCCGAATCTGACGCTCCATGATAGAGCGGGCGAGGTCCTGCTCGACCTTCTGTTCGTCATGAAAACGCTGCAGACGGTCGGCGTTCTCGGCGAGCTGGCGCGTCACGCGCCGGCGTTCGGTCACATCCCGGGTCACCGCGATGAAGAGCCGGCGGTCGGCAAGCTTCATCTCGCTCACACCGATTTCGGCGACGAAGGTCCCGCCGCCTTTCCTGCGCGCGGTGAATTCCCGGATACGGCCGATCGAATGAGGCTCTCCGCCCGCCAGACAGGGCCGCACGATGTGGTCGAGCGCCGCCCCGTCAGGGTCGGCAAGCAGCATGTCGACCTTCTTGCCGACGAGCTCGACGCAGTCGTAACCGAACAACTGACAGGCCGCACGGTTGCTCGACTGGATGATGCCGTCCTCATCGACCGACATGACCCCGTCGATCACCGCGTTCGAAATTGCATTGACGCGCTCGAGCGCGTCGGAGACCGAACGCTGCATGGTCAGCAGGCGGATCATCGTGCGCATCTTCGCGGAGAACACGGCAAACGAAATCGGCTTGGTGAGATAGTCGTCGGCACCGCAATCGAG
>JAGRFZ010000161.1:1999-2651 GCA_020445785.1 Rhodocyclaceae bacterium | reverse complement strand
ACCAGATCGGGTTGCTCGTGCTCGAACACCTGGACCGCCTCGCGCCCGTCCCGCGCGGTGACGCACGAGAAGCCGAGTTTCCGCAAGAACGCGTCCATCATGTTGCGGTTGGCAGCGGTATCGTCCGCCACGAGGACCTTCAGACCGAGCTGTTGTGTCATTTCAAACCTGTTCGAGACCTGCGGCGCGGTACTGCGCCTGGGTGACAAAAACTCCCGATTGCATGAACGGAGGCCGATCAGGCGTCCGTCCTTACCCGTACTCTCCTGCCGCCGTCGAGATACTCGAGTTCGCTGAACGCGAGTTGCCGCGCGAGGGCGATACCCCGCCCGTTCGGGGCAAAGGCGCGCTCCGGAGCAAGCTCCAGAAAGCGCGGCCAGTCGAACCCCTCGCCCTCGTCGCAGACCTCGAATTCCCACCCCCCCTCAATGCGACGTACCGACAGCACCGCCCGCTTGGCTAGATTTTCCGGCAGGCCAAGGCGCCGCTCG
Organism: Rhodocyclaceae bacterium; assembly: GCA_020445785.1. Lineage (GTDB taxonomy): Bacteria > Pseudomonadota > Gammaproteobacteria > Burkholderiales > Rhodocyclaceae > Cognatazoarcus. The sequence continues at coordinate 2,160 of JAGRFZ010000161.1, read as the reverse complement.
ACTTCCTCCTGCCAACCGTCCTGCTCCTTCAGACGCGTCTTTTCTTCGAAGGTGATACCCAGATTGCCGTGTTCGACGGCGTTGATCAGCAGTTCGGACAGCCCCATCGCGACCAGTTCGGTATTCGCACACATGCCGGCGATGACCACTGCCAGGTGCTG
>JAGRFZ010000161.1:0-1905 GCA_020445785.1 Rhodocyclaceae bacterium | reverse complement strand
TTGCATCGTCGAGGGCGGCCCGCACGATGGTCAGCAAGGTTTCGAGCTCGAACGGCTTGGTCAGATAGTAATATGCCCCTGCCGCAATCCCTTCCCGCACCTGATCCGGCGAAGCCGCTGCGGTCTGCATGATTACCGGAAGATCGCGCAGCCGCGGCGTGTCCTTCATCCGCCGGAGCACCTCGAGCCCGTCCATTCCGGGCATCATCCGGTCAAGCAGGACGAGGTCGAACGATTCTCCGTCCGCAGTCAGGCGATCCCATGCCTGGCCGCCATCCTCCGCGACACTTATCCGGTAGGCCGGATCATCGAGGACCTCGGCCAGGATCTCGCGATTGAAGGGCTCGTCGTCAACGACGAGGATGTGCATTTGCTTCACAGGCAACCCCATTCAGCCGGCTCCGCGGTCCGGGGACGGGGTCCGCCCTGGGTATCCGCGGCCAGCGGCAACTCAACGATGAAATCCGCGCCACCGCCGGCATTGCATTCGGCATGGATGCGTCCTTTGTGGGCGTTTACGATCTCGGCACAGATCGACAGCCCGAGCCCCGTGCCGCCCGCACCGGAGGCGGTGGCGGTGCTCTGCACGAACTTGTCGAAGATCTTCTCCAGTTCTGCCGCCGGAATGCCGACGCCCGAGTCGGAAACGACGAGCCGCACGCCGGGCGTCGCACCGGAATCGGTGGTGCGACGCCCGGCCGGAATCCGGCATTCCGTGAGCGAAATCTCGATTCGCCCATGCTCCGGCGTAAACTTGATCGCGTTTGACAACAGGTTTCGAACGACCTGACCGATGCGTTTCGCATCAACGCGGGCGACCACGCCATCGGGCGGGCTCGAGACACCCACGGCCAGCCGTTTTACGTGCGCCAATCCGTCGAACTCGTGCACCGCCTCGTCGATCACGTTTCGCAGATTGCAGTCATCCAGGTACATCGTCATTCGCCCCGCTTCCAGCTTGGACAGGTCGAGCAGATCATTGAGCAGTTCGAGCAGACGGGCCCCGCTTCTCTTCACGCGGCCGAAATAATCCTTGAGACGCTCCGGCGGAACGCCTCCGGCGCGATTCTCGCCGAGCTGAGCGTAACTGAGGATTGCGTGCAGCGGCGTCCTGAGTTCGTGCGACATGTTTGCAAGAAACATCGATTTCGCCTGGCTCGCGGCCTCCGCGACTTCCTTGGCATGCCGCAGGTCCCGCGTCTGCTCCTCCACCAGCTCCGACAGACGCTCGCCATGGCGCCGCAACTCGCCCTCCGCCATTTTGAGCACCGTCACGTCCACGCAGCTGCCGATGAACCCTTTCAACTGTCCGTCGGCATCGCGCGCCACCAGGCCGGTATCGAGAAGCCAGCGGTAGCTCCCGTCCGAACGCAGCAGCCGCAGCTCGGCGGAAAAGTCCTGACCCGAGGCAATCGCCGCCTTGCACGCGGACACGTAGGCCGCCCGATCGTCCGGGTGGATATGCTGTTGCCAACCGCTACCGAGCAGCGAAGCCAGTGAAGCCCCCACGAACTTGCACCACGTCCTGTTCAGATAGCTGCGCTCGCCATGTTCATCGGATACCCAGATGAGCACGGGGGCCGAATCCGCCATGCGTCGGAAACGCGCCTCGCTCTCGCGCAAGGCCGCCTCTGCGCGCTTGCGCTCCGAAATGTCGGTGGTGGTGCCGATCACACGTGTCACGGCACCGTTTTGATCGAAAGACACCGCCTTGCCACGACTCAGCACCCAGCGCCATGAACCGTCGGCGGCGCGCAGGCGGTATTCATTGACGTAACTGTCGGTCTTCCCGGTTTCGATCGCCGCGACACGATCACGGGTGCTGGCCAGATCGTCCGGATGGACCATTGCAAGCCAGTCGCGGCGGGACTGTCCCCGCTGGGTATCGGTCTCGTAGCCAAGCGT
>JAGRFZ010000037.1:1409-9512 GCA_020445785.1 Rhodocyclaceae bacterium | reverse complement strand
ATCGGCGACATGGACCCGGCGCTGCAGGCCAAGCTGCTCAAGCTGCTGGAGGAGAAGACCGTCCGGCGGGTCGGCAGTCTGCGCGACCAGCGGGTCAATGTGCGCATCGTCGCTGCGACCCACCGTCCGCTCGAAGCCCTGGTGCGGGAAGGCCGCTTCCGTGCCGACCTGTTCTATCGCCTACGTGTGGTGCAGCTCGAGTTGCCGCCCTTGCGCGACCGCGGCGGCGACATCCTGCGGCTGGCCGAGCACTTCGTCAAATCCCACGCCAGTCGCTATGGCAAGCGAGCGCCGACGCTGACCCCGTCGGCGCAGAATGCGCTGACCCGGCATTCGTGGCCCGGCAACGTGCGGGAATTGCGCAATGTTCTGGAACAGGCCGTGCTGTTGGCCCCGGACGGGCGCATCGAGGCCCGGCAATTGACCCTGTCGAGCAACGCCGCGGAGGTCGCCGGCGCGAGTCCCGGCGCCCAGGCGCCGGCAACGCTGGCCGAGATGGAGCGCCAGATGCTGTCCCGCGCTCTCGAGCGAAGCGGCTGGAACGTCTCCCGTGCCGCGCGCGAGTTGGGCCTGACGCGGGACACGCTGCGCTATCGCATCGAGAAGCTGGGACTGGCCGACGCTTCGCGCTGAGCGGCCCCCGGTGCCGGTCGGCGATTGCTGCGTGCGGGCAAGCGTCAACGGGCCGAGGTCGCGGCGAGTGCGCGCTTTTCCGCGACTGCGGTCCACCAGCGCGCGAGCTGTCGCCGAATGCCGCGGGGAGAGGCGATCTGTGGCAGCGAGAAATCCTGTTCCGAGGCCTCGCCGTGGGCACTCAGCAGGGCCAGTTCGCGTTCCCGGATCAGGCGCTCCGCCTTGTGGAAGGCTTCTTCGAACGAGCTGCTGCCCGGCAGGGCGTCATGGAAGAAGGCTCGGCCGAAGTACGTGAAGTCGTTCTCGTCGGCGCAGCCGAAAGAGCGCCGGTCGTGCCGTGCGGCAGTGATCACGAGGGTGCCGTCGTCGGCCAGCGCGGGGATGAAGCCGCCGGAGTAGCACGCGGATACCACCACCACCCGCCAGCGGATGCCGGACGCCCGTAGCAGTTCGGCCAACTGCGTCGCGGCCAGATCCGGCAGGTCGTGATGGGGCTGGGTCAGCGACAGCACGTGGTCGGCGGAGCCATGACTGCTCAGATAGAGGAAGAGAATGTCCTGGTCGCGGTCCATGCGGCCGGCGATCGCCTGTAGGGCGCGCTCGAGGGCGGTCAGGCTGGCGACCGGCTGCTCGCCGAGGGTGCTGCGACTGTTCACCAGCCCGAGCGAGCGATTTCGGGTGGCGAATTTCTGGTCGAACTGACGGCGTACGAACTCGGTTTCCCGCCGAAACACCTCCTGGGTGCCGTCGCCGGCGAGGGTCAGCACGTACATGTCGATGTGCCCGGGATCGCCGGGCGCGAGGCGCGCCAGGCTCGACTGCAGGCGTTGCCCCTCGGTGTAGAGTTGGGCCTCGTATCTGCCCAGTCGGGTGCGCAATGCCGCCGGGTCGAGCAACTCGCCGTGCTGCCAGCGGCCCGACAACTTTTGCGTGCCGGACTCGGGGTTGGCGAACTGCAGCACTCCCTGGCCATGGAAACGGCCGTCGGCAAAGTCGCCTTCGTAGCGGTCGCCGTTGGCCAGCCGCAACGTGCCCCTGCCGCTGGCCATCCAGTTCAGCGTTTCCCCCCGGTACTCGCTGCCGTCGGCGAAGACGATGCGTGCCGGGCCCTGCAGCTCTCCCTTCTCGAACCGACCCTCGAACGACATGCCTTCGGTGTCGCTGAAGCGACCGGCGCCGTGAGGCAACCAGTTTTCGAACTCGCCCTGGTAGTGGGTGCCGTCCGCGCGCGTGTATCGCCCTTTGCCGGTGAATCGGTCGTCCGCGAAGTCGCCTTCGTAGATGTCGCCCAGGGCGGTCTCGAAGCGCCCCTTGCCGTGCAGGAGACCGTGCCGGTAGGCGCCCAGGTAGCGGCTTCCGTCGACGCCGCGCCACTCGCCACGGCCACTACGCCGCCCGTCGCGAAAACTGCCGATGTACTCGCCATCGGGACCCCGGTAGCGGCCCTGGCCGTGCAGCACGCCATGGCGAAACCAGCCGCTCGACACGCTGCCGTCGGGTGCTTCGATCCGCCCTTCGCCGTTGAGCGTGCCGTAACGGAACATGCCAGAAAGAACACTGCCGTCGGCCCGGGTCAGGCGCCCTTGGCCCGACATGGCGCCATCCTCGAAGTGTCCTTCGTACTGGGCGCCGCTGTCCCATTCCAGTGTTCCGATGCCGTGCAGGCGACCGTTTACCAGGGGGCCCCGGTAACGACCCCCGTCCGGCGTGGCCACTTCCGCCGCCTGCGGCACGCCGCAGGCCAGCATCAGCGCCAGACATGCGAGGCGACGGCGTGTGCCGAGGACGAGACGGCGGCAGTGGAAGATGCTTTTCATCGGTTGGGGCGGACGGGACTCCGTCGACGATCTTAGCGCGTGGCGGCAGCCGACCGAAAATCGGTGGCGTCCGCGTGGGGCGGGTGCGTTCAGGCGATTGCCTTGTCGCCGCCGGGACGGGCGCGTTCGTGCGCCTCGATCGGCAGGGCCAGCACGTCGCGGGCGAAACGCCGGCCGAAGAGATTGCGCTGAACGCCGGCAAAATTGTCCGCGTTGAAGAGGTTGGGCCGGTGCACCCAACCACGATAGTCGAAACGGTCCAGGATGTCGGCATGGTCGCCGGCATTCAGCAGATAGATCACCGGCCGGCAACGGCGGATGGTGTCGGTGGCGCCATCGAGGGCGGAGACGTCCTGCCGTGCCAGATCGATCACCAGCAGGCGCAAGGTCGTCAGGTGCAGCGCGTCGATGGTCGCCGTGCCCGCATCGTGTGCCTGCAGTGCGGCGAGGCGCCGTGGGTGGAGCCGGACCTGGGACCAGCCATTGACCCGACAACTGTCGGCCAGCAGCGCACGCATCGCGGGTTCGTCCTCGAACGCGTGCAAAAGACCGATCGGGCCGAGCCGCGTGGCCAGCGCCGGTACCAATGCGCCGAATCCGGCGCCACCGAGGACCATCGTGTCGCCCCGTTGCAGAACGCGGGACAACACCTCCTCCCGGGCGCTGCAAAATTCGCCGTAAAGGTCGATCGCGAGTCCGGCCGAAAGCTGACCGAGGGGGCAGTGGAGGCGGCCGCTGCGCACCGGACGCCAGGCCTGCCCGGTTTGCTCGGTCGGCGCGATCCGCGACGGTTCGGCAGCGTGTTCCTCGGGCGAGGCGTTGTCGTCGCTGGCTGCCTTGGTCAGGCGGGATTCACCGCCGACCAGGCGTGCGAGTTCGATCACCAGGTGACCCGATACGGTCAGCCAGTCGCCTCGCCCGCGCTGCCAGAAGTGGCGCAGCGTGGGGTACCACGCATTCCCCGGCCGGCCGTGCTGCCAGCGCCAGTCGCCGCCTACGTGGCTGAGCAGCCACACCGGCCGCCCCATGGCCGCCGCCACGTGGGCGAGGAGATTGTCTGCGGCAATCACTAGGTCGAGACCGTCGATCACCGCGGCGGCCGACAGAATGTCGTCGGCGCTCGGCTCCGAGCGGACGCCGCACGCCCCGAGGATGGCTCGCTCGCCGTCGTCGACGGCACGCTGCAAGGCATGGAAACGCACGCCGTGCATGCGCAGTGCGGGTTCGAGTAGTGCCAGCGGGACGTCGCTGCCGGGGCATCCGCGCTCGTCGCGCCAGGCGATGCCGACGTCGAGGGCGTCGAACCCACCGATGAAGCGGGGGGGAAGATCGGGCGGCAGACGGAGGTAGGGGCCTCGTGGCGGGGGGTGGCGTTCCGGCGCCGCCGTGAGTTTCGGCAAGGCGTGCATCGGGCAGTGCAGGTCGACGTGCGACCGGCCGGGGCGGTCGCTGCGTTCGGTTGCTGCGACACCGGGAACCGTGGCCAACAGCCGAACGACCTCGACCGGCGCGCGGACCACGACCTGCGCGCCGAGGTGGGCCAGCACTTCCGCGTAGCGCCCGAACTGGATCGCGTCGATGCTGCAGGCGGTGTGCAGCAACAGCGTCTTTCCACGCAGATCCTCGCCCCGCCAGCGGGGGCAGTCGGGTGTCCGCCCGTCGCCGCGGCCGCCGTCCATCAGCGCCCAGCCCTCGGCCTCGCGACCCATCGCGACCAGGGTACGGCCGTGCTCCGCCTGCTGCCGTGCGTCGTCAGGCGCCAGTGCTCTGGCACAGCGGTGGCTCTCGTCGGCTGCGTCGAGCAGCCCCAGCCGGCGCTGGGCGAGGGCAAGCTGGGCCAGCGCGTCGGTATGGGACGGGTCGCGCGCCAGGGCGCGTTCGCAGGCCTCGGTGGCGTCCTCGGCGCTGCCACGCGCATTGAGCGCCACCGCGAGCGTCGCCAGCGCATCGACGTGACCCGGGTCGATCACCAGCGCTAGACGGCAATAGGCCTCCGCTGCGCGCACTTCGCGACGTGCCATGGCGACCCGGGCGAGGCCGCTGAGCGCGGCCGGGCCGGCTTCGATCGCGCGACAGCGGGAGAACGCCTCCTCGGCGTCGCCGATGCGGCCCATGCGCAGCAGCACGCGCCCCTGCCGCAGGCGGTGGTCGGCATTGTGCGGCTCCAGCGCGCAGGCCTCGCCGAAGTGCAGCAGGGCCTCGTCGAACAGGCCGACGCGGGCGCACCCCCTGGCCAGGCTGGCGTGGGCGCTGGCCGACTCCGGCTGACGCGCCAGGGCCGCCCGCAGGTGACCGAGGGCGGCATCGCTCTTGCCCCGTGCCAGTTCGACCAGTCCGAGATTGCGATGCAGTGCTGCGCTCGCCGGTGCCAGCGCGAGTGCCCTGCGCAGCGTGGCTTCGGCGTCTGCCAGCCTGCCGGCACGGCGGTGCATCACGCCGAGCAGGTTGAGGGCGGCCGGGTCGTTCGGATTGATGCCGAGGGCGGCCCGGCAATAGGCTCTGGCCGCATCGAACTGGTCGTCGCGGATGGCTTGCTGGCACAGTTTCAGTTGCGCTTCGAAGTCCATGCTGGGTCGTGGCTGGGCCGAGGCGTTAGCATGCAGCGGACTGCGCCGCCGAATCCAGGGCAGGATGCTCGACGCCGGACAAATCCGTCAGCCGACATGCTGTCGCTGGATTTCCGGCACGGTTTGTCGGCGGATCGAGTGCCGGTGGAGCGCCATGCTAGCGACACCTGCCGCGCTTGGCCAGTCGTACAGCGCCTTGGGCCTCAGCTCGCCGCGATGACGCTGCGCAGCATGTGGAGCACGACCAGGGCCACGCACAGCAGTTGCCAGAAGCGGACGGGATTGCGCTGGATCAACGGCTGACGCCGGATCGCGGCTTCGAGTCCCGGGTTCGGGCGCGTGAAATCCTGGAGGAACTCGCCCAGCGCCTCGTGGCGATAGATCGGGTTGGGGTTGAGGGCTTTGCGCAGACAACCCTCGATCCACAGGGGCAGATCGCGACGCCGGCGAATCGCCGGAATGTAGATCAACTCGCCGTAGTTGTCGATGCGAACGCGCTTGACCGCCGGTTCGTCGAAGGGCAGCTTGCCGGTGATCATTTCGTAGCAGATCACCGCCAGCGAGAAGAGATCGGAGCGGAAGCTGCCGGCCGCGCCGAGCAGGTATTCCGGCGCGATGTAGTTGACGCTGCCCTGGGGCACGGATTTCTCCAGGGGCGAGGCGGTCTCGTCCTCGCCGGCGATCATCACGGTGCCGAAATCCAGGATCTTCACGCGCCCGTCGCGGTCGATCATGATGTTTTCGGGCTTGAGGTCCTGGTGCACCATGTCGGCGCGCTGGAACGCCCGCAGCCCGGCCACCGCCTGGCGCACGATGTCGCGAACCGCGTCGAGCGCGGGTTCGGGATGATCCTGCATCCATTCCCGCAGATTGGTGCCTTCGATGTGCTCCCCGAGGTAGTACATGAAGTGCTTCTCTCGCGCCGGCGCGAACGTCTTCATGACATTGGGGTGGTCGATGCGTTGGCCGACCCACTCCTCGCGGATGAAGCCGTCCAGGTAGAGGGCGTCCTCGGAGAAATTCTCGGACGGCGCTTTCAATACGTAGCGCCGGTCCGATGCTTCGTCTCGGACCAGGTACATGTGGCTGCGGGTGCCGCTGAAGATCACGTCCAGCACCCGGTAGCCATCGATCGTGTTGCCGACCGCGAGCACCGGAGGTATCGGCAGGCGGGTCAGACGGCGGTGGGTCTCGTCGATGGTCTCCCGCGGCAGCTCGTCGATGACCACGATCAGGGCCGACAGGTTGTCGTCCGAACCCGCGGCCAGGGCCGTGTCCACCAGGCCGCGGGCGCAGGCCTCGGGATCGTCGCCGGCTGTCGCCAGCGCGCTGGCCAGGTCGCCGGCCGCGGCGAAGCCATGGACGCCGTCGGTGGTGAGCAGGATGACGTCGCCGGGCGCGAGTTCGACGGTGGAATAGTCGACCTCGAGGTGGCTGTCGGCGCCCAGTGCCCTGGCCAGGAACTCCCGCCCGACTTCGACCCGGACGTGGTCGCGGGTCAGTTGGTCGAGCCTGCCGCCGCGGAAATGGTAGACGCGCGAGTCGCCGACATGCAGGCAATGCAGGGTGTTGGATTTGACGATCGCTGCGGAAAAGGTGGTCAGCGCGCTGTCGGTGTGACCGGCGCGGCTGACGTTCTGCAGGTGGAGCCAGTCGTTCAGGCTCTTCAGGACGCGGGCGGAGGCGTTTCGCACCCGCCAGTTCGGCGGCGTCGCGTAGTAGTCGGTCGCAAACACCGTGACCGCCATCTGGGACGCTTCGGCGGCCCGCTCGGAACCGCTGACGCCGTCGCAGATCACGGCGACGGCACCCTTGCTGTCCCGTTCCTCGCCCTCTGGCAGGCGGGCGGCAAAGGCATCCTGGTTGAGGGCCTTGCGGCCGGCGATCGAATGTCCGCCGAAGCGCAGCCGCAGTCGCGAAGTCAAGCGGTTTTCTCCTTTTATGGCGGTTGGTCGGTACGGCCCGGCCGCTTGCTGTGCGTGGACGACGCAGCGCGCGGCTTGCGCCGCGCGCCGGTCATTGCGCCCGGGGGGCGGTCAGGTGACGCTGATCAGCTCGACGCTGCCGTCCTCGCGCACTTCGGCCATGTGGCCCTGGGGCTCTTCCATGAACAGCAGGGTGACGAAGCCGAGCACGGCGGTCAGTGCGATCACGCCGAAGAATACTTCGTAGCTGACGAAGGACAACACCGTCAGATAGACCACTGCACCGACATTGCCGTAGGCGCCGGTCATGCCGGCGATCTGGCCGGTCAGCCGGCGCTTGATCAGCGGTACCACGGCGAACACCGCGCCCTCACCGGCCTGCACGAAGAACGAGCAGGCCATCGCCACGACCACTGCCAGCCACACCGGCCAGCTTGCGTTGGTCATCGCCATCAACGCATAGCCACCGGCCAGGCCTGCGGTCAGGATCAGCAGCGTCTTCTTGCGGCCGAAGCGGTCCGAGATCCAGCCGCCGCCGGGGCGCGACATCAGGTTCATGAAGGCGTAGGCCGAGGCCACGAGACCCGCCTTGACCGGATCGAGCTCGAAAGTCTCGGAAAAGAACAGCGGCAACATCGAGACGACGGCAAGTTCGGAGCCGAAGGTCGCGAAGTACAGGACGTTGAGCACCGCGACCTGCTTGAACTTGTAGCGGTGCATCTCGGGAACCGGGGCCTTGAAGATCTCGTGGTTGACCCGGTAGGCGCTGTAGCAGTCATACACGAAGATGGCCGCCAGGATCAGGTAGATCGCCAGCGTCGCGCCCTCCGAGACGAGCTTGACGCCGGACGGCGAGAGCTTCCAGGCGAGCAGCGCGAGCGCGGCGTACATCGGGATCTTCATCAGCAGCATGAAGACGAAGTCGCTCTTGCTGGTGACTTCGAGGCCGCCGCTCTTCTTCGGCTTGAAGTAGGTCGAACCCTTCGGCGTGTTGGACACGCTGAGGTAGTAGACGAAGCTGTAGGCGAGACAGATCGCGCCAGTGACGCCGATCGCGTAGCGCCAGCCGTCCTCGCCGCCGAACACCAGCGCCAGGCTGGGCAGGATCATCGCCGCGGCGGCCGATCCGAAGTTGCCCCAGCCGCCGTAGATGCCTTCGGC
>JAGRFZ010000037.1:0-1358 GCA_020445785.1 Rhodocyclaceae bacterium | reverse complement strand
CCGGCACCGACGAAGCCCAGCATGAAGCGGGCGATCGCCGCCTGGGTGAAGTCGTCGGCCAGTGCGAACATGAAGCACGGGATGCTGGAGATGGCGAGCAGCGCCGAATAGGCGATGCGGGGGCCGAACTTGTCGGTGAACATCCCGATCAGGATGCGCGCCGGGATGGTCAGCGCCACGTTCAGGATCAACAGGGTCTTGACCTGGGATTTGTCGAGGCCCAGCGAGTCGGCGATCGCGGCCAGCATCGGCGCATGGTTGAACCACACCACGAAGGTGATGAAGAAAGCCACCCAGGTCAGATGAAGCGTCTTCATCTTTCCGCTGAATGACAGCAGGTTGAATCCTTTTTCGCTACTCATTTCGAATTTCCTCGCAGGCTTGAAATCGGGGCTTCCGGACGCACGCCGCCTCCGCGGCCTGCCGGCCACGGTGCGCTTGCCTCAGCGGTCGCTGAATCGGGTTGTCGTCAGGATTGGATCTGGAGGTACACCACGCCCTGATCCACGCGCGCCGCGAACTTTCTGGCGCAGCCTTCGTCCGGCGCTACGGCCTCGCCGTCTTCCAACTGGATCTTCCAGTTGTGCAGCGGGCAGGTGACGCTCGAACCATGGACGATGCCCTGCGACAGGGGGCCACCCTTGTGCGGGCACTTGTCGTGCAGCGCGAACACCTGGTCGTCGGCGGTGCGGAACACCGCGATGTCACCGTGGCGCGTGCCCTTGACCACCCGCGAGCCGAGCCGCGGGATCTCGTCGAGGGGGCACAGGCGTTTCCATTCGATATCGGCGTCGATCATTGTTGCGTCCATGTCAGGCCTCCCCGCTACCAGGATTCAGGCGGATTTCGTCGGCGTCGTCCGCTTCGCGGCGGGGCGCGATGCCCCAGTCTTCCCATTCGCTCATGGCAATCTCCTCAGACCGTCAGCGGTTCGAAGGCCCGCCGGAGTTCGGGCTTTTCGGCCCGCTCCTGCCACGGATCGGCGTAGTCCTGCAGCGCGTAGAGCAGGCGCTCGTACAGGGCCTTGCGATTGTCGGCGTCGTCGAGGACCAGCTTCTTGACGTGGTCGAGACCGACGCGGCCGATGTAGTGCACCGTGCGCTCGAGGTAGTAGCCCTCTTCGCGGTAGAGCTGGAGGAAGGCGCCGGAGATCTCCATCACCTCCTGTTCCGTCTTCGCCTTGCTGAAGAACTGCGCCACGTCGGTCTTGATGCCGCCATTGCCGGCGACATAGATCTCGTAGCCCGAATCGACGCCGATGATGCCGACGTCCTTGATGCCGGCTTCGGCGCAATTGCGCGGGCAGCCCGAGACCGCGAGCTTGACATTGTGCGGCGACCACATGCCGAAAAGCATTT
>JAGRFZ010000160.1 GCA_020445785.1 Rhodocyclaceae bacterium | reverse complement strand
GCTGGTGCTTCCCCTGGACGATGGCCGCCAACACCGGCGTCAATATCTGTCTGCGCAAGGTCGATCCGGCGCTGATCTTCGAATTGATCCGCCAATACAAGGTCACCCACATGTGCGGCGCGCCGATCGTGTACGGCATGCTGATCAACGCCCCCGCCCAGCTGCGCGAAGGGATCGCGCACACCGTCAGCGGCCTGATCGCCGGCGCTGCGCCTCCTGCGGCGATCATCGAGGGCGCCGAGCAGATGGGCTTCGACATCACCCACGTGTATGGCCTGACCGAAACCTACGGCCCGGCCTCGGTGTGTGCCAAACGCCCCGAGTGGATGGACCTGCCGATCGACCAGCGTGCCGAACGCAACGGCCGTCAGGGCGTGCGCTATCACATGCAGGAAGCGATCACCGTGATGGAACCGCTCGACATGAGCGAGGTACCTGCCGACGCCGAGACCATGGGCGAGATCATGTTCCGCGGCAACATCGTCATGAAGGGCTACCTCAAGAACGAGAAGGCGACGGTCGAATCCTTCGCCGGCGGCTGGTTCCACACCGGCGACCTGGCCGTGATGCAGCCCGACGGCTACGTCAAGATCAAGGACCGCTCCAAGGACGTGATCATCTCGGGCGGCGAGAACATCTCGTCGCTGGAAGTCGAAGAGGTGCTCTATCGCCACCCGGCGGTGCTGACTGCTGCGGTGGTCGCCAAGCCCGATGAGAAATGGGGTGAGGTGCCGGCCGCCTATATCGAGGTCAAGGAAGGCGCGGACGTCACCGCCGAGTCCATCGTCGAGCACTGCCGCGCCCACCTGGCCCGCTACAAGGTCCCCAAGCACGTCGAGTTCTGCATCCTGCCCAAGACTTCGACCGGCAAGATCCAGAAGTTCGTCTTGCGCCAGCAGGCCAAGTCGAACTCGGCCATCGAGTAGGTCCGCGCGAGACGGACCGGAGACACCCTGAGCAGCACTAACTTCTACTATGCAGGAGGAACGATGTCTTCCCAGATCTACGAGAAAGTGAGGGCAAACCCGCGCTTCGCGGAACTCGCCAAGAAGCGAACGCGCTTTGCGCTGACGCTGACCGGCATCGTCATGGCCGCCTACTACGCGATGATGATGCTGGTGGCCTTCGCGCCGGACGTGTTGCACAAGCCGATTTCCGAAGGCGGCACGCTGACCATCGGCATCCCGATGGGGGCAGTCATCATCGTCGGCGGCTGGCTGCTGACCGGCTGGTTCGTCAGCCGCGCCAACGGCGAGTTCGACCAGTTGAACGAACAGATCGTCAAGGAGGCCTCCAAGTGATCAAGAAGGCACTGATTCCCGCGACCCTGCTCGCACTGGCCGCCAGCGGCGCCGCATTTGCCGGCGACGCCATCGCCGAGGCGCAGAAGCAGCCGCTCAACATGACCGCCATCGCGATGTTCTTCATGTTCGTCGTGGCGACGCTGGGCATCACCTATTGGGCGGCCAACCGCACCAAGTCGACGTCGGACTTCTACACTGCCGGCGGCGGCATCAGCGGCTTCCAGAACGGCCTCGCGATCGCCGGCGACTACATGTCGGCGGCAACCCTGCTGGGCATCTCGGCGATGGCCTTCACTCGCGGCATGGACGCCTTCATCTACGCCATCAGCTTCTTCGTCGGCTGGCCGGTGATCCTGTTCCTGATGGCCGAACGCCTGCGGAACCTCGGCAAGTTCACCTTTGCCGATATTGCCTCCTACCGCCTCGACCAGACCCGTATCCGCACCTTCGCGGCGATCGGCTCGCTGACGGTGGTGTGTTTCTACCTGATCGTGCAGATGGTCG
>JAGRFZ010000036.1 GCA_020445785.1 Rhodocyclaceae bacterium | reverse complement strand
GGCTACCCGGTCACCTTCCTCATCGCCGGGCTCGGCGTGCTCTTCGCCTTCCTCGGCTGGGCCATGGGCGTCTTCGACCTCGGGCTTTTGGGAGCGCTCGCCCAGCGCATCTTCGGCGTCATGACCAACCAGGTGCTGATCGCCATCCCGCTCTTCGTGCTGATGGGCACCATCCTCGAGCGCTCGCGCATCGCCGAGGAGCTCTTGGAGCAGATGGGCCGGCTCTTCGGCACCATAAGGGGCGGGCTCGCCGTCTCGGTGACCCTGGTCGGCGCGCTCCTCGCCGCCTCGACCGGCATCGTCGGCGCCACCGTCGTCACCATGGGGCTCATCGCCCTGCCGGCCATGCTGCGGCACGGCTACGGCCGGGGCCTCGCGGCCGGCTCGGTCGTCACCGCCGGCACGCTCGGGCAGATCATCCCGCCCTCGACCATGCTCATCATCCTCGCCGACGTCATGTCGACCGCCTTCCAGCAGGCGCAGTACACCCAGGGCAAATTCTCGGTCGAGACCATCAGCGTCGGCCAGGTCTTCGCCGCCGCCATCCTGCCGGGCCTGCTGCTCGTCGGCCTCTACATCGCCTACATCCTCTGGACCGCGAAGCGCCGCCCGGACCTCGCCCCGGCCATGCCGGCGACGGACGAGAAGCCGAGCCCGGCCGCCGTCCTCCGGGCCCTGGTCCCGCCCATCGTGCTGATCGTCGCCGTCCTCGGCTCGATTCTCGGCGGCATCGCCACGCCGACCGAGGCGGCCTCGGTGGGCGCGGTGGGGGCCACGCTGCTGGCCGGGCGAAAGATGACGCGCCGCCGCTGGGCGATCTGGGTCGCGGTGCTCTGCGCCGCCGCGGTGATGGTCATGTCGGCCAATTTCGACCTGCGTCTGGGGCGCCCTGACGCGCCCCCCTTCGACCGCGCCATGCTGGCGCTTGCGGGCGCGCTGACCCTGGCGGTAGCGGCCGCGCTGGCGGTCATCTGGCGCGAACTGGCGCGGCTCGACATCCTGCTGCCGTCGCTCGATTCGACCGCCCGGATCACCGCGATGATCTTTACCATCGTCATCGGCGCCTATCTCTTTTCGCTGGTATTCCGCGGCCTCGGCGGCGACATCCGGATCACCGAGCTGCTGCAGGCGGCGCCGGGCGGCGAATACGGCGCCATGTTCCTGGTGCTGGGGCTGATGTTCCTGCTGGGGCTGTTTCTGGACTACGTCGAGATCACCATCATCGTGATCCCGGGAGTGGGGCCGGCGCTTCTGGGCGGCGGCATCGACCCGGTCTGGTTCGGCGTCCTGATCGCACTGGTCCTGCAGACCTCGTTCCTGACGCCGCCGGTCGGATTCGCCCTCTTCTACATCAAGGGGGTGTGCCCACCGGACGTCAAGATCGGCCACATCTATCGGGGCGTGCTGCCATTCATTGCGCTGCAGTTGTTCGGCCTGGCGATGTTCTACCTGTTTCCCCAGATCATCACCTGGCTGCCGTCGGTCGCCTACAGCAACTGAGGCCGGCGGCCGCCCGTCTCGATCGAGGCGGGCGCCATGGACTACAACAAGGGCATGAGGCCCGGCCGACGACGCCGGGCTACAACGGGGAGAGCCGCCATGCCCGCAGCCGTCAGCCGCTTGTTCTCGCCGATCCGAATCGGCTCGCTGGAATTGCCGGCCCGCCTGTTCAAGACCGCGACCGCCGAAACCCGCGCCGCGGCGGACGGCAGCGTCACCGACGAGGTCGTCGCGTTTTACCGCCTGCAGGCCA
Source organism: Rhodocyclaceae bacterium (assembly GCA_020445785.1). Taxonomy (GTDB): domain Bacteria; phylum Pseudomonadota; class Gammaproteobacteria; order Burkholderiales; family Rhodocyclaceae; genus Cognatazoarcus. The sequence goes on along the minus strand of JAGRFZ010000036.1, from coordinate 14,364 downwards.
AGGGCGAGACGCCGCTGATCATCACCGGCAACATCTACGTCACCCGTCAGGGAAAATCGGCACCGCGCCAGCTCGGCGCCGACGACGACGCCAGGATTGCCGGTCTCGCCCGCATCCCCGAGGTGGTGCACACCTACGGCGGTCGCATCTTCGCCCAGCTCAATCATTGTGGCCGCCAAGTGGTGCCGAACTTCGTCGGCAATCGCGACGTGGTGTCCGCCTCGGGCGTCACCGATCTGTTGACCGGCACCCGCCCGCGCGCCCTCGGCGCCGACGAGATCGCAGCAATCGTCGAGCACTTCGCCGCCGCCGCAGCACGTTGCCGCGAGGCCGGATTCGACGGCGTGCAGATACATTCGGCCAACGGCTATCTGTTGAGCCAGTTCCTGACGCCCTACACCAACCGCCGCAGTGACGAATACGGTGGTTCGCTGGAGGGACGCAGCCGTCTCGCGCGCGAGATTCTGGCCGCGATCCGGCGACGCTGCGGCGACGACTTCCCGGTGATCATCAAGATGAACGGCGCCGACAAGTTGCCCCTGCGCAATGGCCTCTCCGCCGCCGAGTTGGCCCAGGCGGCGCAACGGATGGAGGATGCAGGGGTCGACGCGGTCGAGATCTCGGTCGGCCACTACGAGTCCGGCTTCCCGATGGTATGCGGCAGCTTCGATCTGTGCCTGCGCCATATGGTCCGCGGCAGCATGGCCCAGTTGCCGACCGTACGCCGCCTTCTGATGCGTGCCATGCGGCCGCTGGTAGCCATGGCCAGCAATCGGCTTTGGCCGGCTCGAGAGGGCTTCAACCTCGACCACGCGCCCGAGTTCTCGCGCCGGCTCGGGATTCCGCTGATCTGTGTCGGCGGCTTCCGTCACCGCGAGGCGATGGAGGCGGCCCTCGCCAGCGGCCGCTGCGACGCGGTTTCGGCCGGGCGCCCGTTCATTGCCGATCCGTTCTTCTTTCGCCACCTGCGCGACGGCGAGCCGGGCCCGGCCTGCGTCGACTGCAACGGCTGCGTCGGCCACCTCGGCGCCCAGCCGGCGGACTGCTACCACCCTGAGGTGCGCAGCCAAAAGGACGCAATGCTCGCGCGCGAAGACGTTTGACACGGAAACGCGGAATCCGCCGGCGCAGGCGATTGCTGCAATTCGCGGCGCGGGGTAGGCTGGCGACATCGATCCCGTGCCCGAGCGCAGACCATCATGAAGTCGAACCACATCGTACTGCCCGTCGTGCTGGCGATTCTGCTCGCGGCCTGCGCCGGTCGACCCAGTGCGCCGCCCCAGCAGAAAATCGCATTCATGGATTCCCGCATATTCGACGACGAGTTGTCGCGCTCGCTGCAGGCGGGCTTCGACGAAGTCACCGTCGAGACCGACGCCAGCGTCACCCTCGCAGCGATTCCGGAGCGCATGGACAAATGGTTGTACACGGTTCGCGAGGCCGACCACCCGGTGGTCGCCAAGCCGAGCAAGCAACCGCTGACGCGCTCGATCGGGCTGGTCGCGTTGATCCAGGCGATCGCCACCGGCACCTACGATTGGCTGCGCGAAAGCCTGACCTACTCGCCGGCCCGCAACTACGATGCCACACTGATCTACGACAAGGCCAGCGGCCGGGTAGAAAAAGTGGTATTCCGGGCCGTGCCCAAGGCCCAACGCGTCAGCACCAACCCCTGATGCCTGGTGCTCAGCTTCGTCCATCGAGGAACATGACGAACGTGATGCACCGGGCCCCGTGGCAAGGCGCGAACCGCAGCGACGGACGCGTCGATCGCGAGGACGAGCGAGGCCGCCATGGGGCGCGAGACGCCCTTTCGTGCAGCGGTCTCTGCAACGCAGGTCACTAGCGCGGCCGGCTCCGGCGGCCGCTCTTTCGCCCCATGTGCGCCGACTACAATCCAGCCCGAAAACCCTATCTCGAACGCCTCGCGCCGGGCAGGCATGTCATCCAGCCGCCACCGTTCGGCTATGGCGAGACCTTCCCCGGGGGCGTCGCGCCCTTCCTCGCGAACGCCCTGCCCAACGAATGGCTGCCGGGCATGTTCGGACTGGTCCCGCACTGGGCCGACCCCCGCAAGCTCGCGCGCATGACCTACAACGCCCGCAGCGAGACGGTCGCCGAAAAGCCCAGCTTCCGCAACGCCTGGCGACGGCGCCAGTTCGCTTTGATTCCGGTCGAGTCGTTCTTCGAGCCCTGTTACGAGAGCGGCCACGCCGTGCGCTGGCGGATCGAGCGTTCGGATCGCGCGCCGTTCGCACTGGCAGGCCTGTGGGAACGACGCACGGGCGACGAGGGGCCTGCGCACTGGTCGTTTTCGATGCTCACGATCAACGCCGACGCCCATCCCCTGATGCGTCGCTTCCACAAGCCTGGTGACGAGAAGCGCAGCGTGGTCGTGCTCGACCCGGCCGACTACGAAGCATGGCTCGGCGCACGCAGCGAGGCCGAGGCCCGGAGCCTGCTGCTTCCCTTCGACCCGGACGAGATGGTCGCCAATGAAGACCCCCGACCTGCCCGCCAGCGACGCTGAAACGGCGCCAACGGGGGACAGGCCCCGGCCACCGATCGAAATCGGCTGGACCCTGGTCGACCTGGCGGCCGAGTTCGACGGCGCGACGATCCACGAAGCCCGCCGGTACGTCCTGGAGGAAGTCGAGCGCATCTTTCCCAAATTCGACTGGCGCCTGACCGTGATCCGGGCCGCGGGGGACGCCAGCGCCGGTCCCGCCGATGCGCCGGAACTGTTCCAGCGCGGCCTGACCGAGCACGATCGCCATGGCTGGGACTTCAGTTGCGTGCTCACCGGCCGCAGCCTGCTCGGCTACGAACGGCCCGATGCGCGGGCAATGCCGTCGCGGGCCTTGTCGATCGCGGTGGTGTCGCTGGCGGGCCTATTGCCCGCACCTGCGCCGCCGGCTTCGGCCGCGGCCCGGCGGCTCGCCGGGCTGTTCCTCCACCTGCTCGGCGACCTCAATGGCATCGCCCACGGCGACGATCCGGACGACTACATGGCCGTGCCGGCCGACCCCGCCGGCTTCGAAACCATGGGACACTTTCACGACGGCGCCGTCGCCGCGCTCGGCGCAGAACTCGAGGACGTCGCCGACATCCGTCTCGAGGAGCGGGCACAGCCGGCGGGCCGCAACGCAGTAGCCTTCTATCTGCAGGCGATGTGGCTGCTGCGCGGCGAGATCCTGAGCGGCGTCTGGCAGGCTCGTCCCTGGCAGTTTCCGGTCCGGCTCAACCGCCTGACCACCGGCGCGGTGTCGACCCTGATGATCCTGATCATGACCGCCGAAGCCTGGGATCTCGGCATGGGCCAGCCCCTGGCCCGCATGGCGGCGTTCTCGCTCTTCGTCCTGGTCGCCACCAGCGCCTTCATCCTGCGCCGCCAGCAGTTGTTGTTGACGCGCTCGACGAAACTGTTGTCCGAGCACATCGTGCTCACCGACACGGCCATCGCGCTGGTCGTCTTCTTCGGCATGGCGACCACCTATCTGATGTTGTTCAGCCTGACCCTGCTGCTCGCCAATTGGCTGTTCAGCGATGCCCTGGTGGCAAGCTGGGCAGCCTCCTTGCCGCATCCACCGGCAGCCGGCAATTACCTGGCGCTGGCGCAACTGATTGCATCCCTCGGCATTCTCATCGGCTCCCTCGGCGCCTCCTTCGAAGGCCGTGACTTCTTCCGCCACGTCGCCTACGTGGACGAGGAACTGTAAGCGGCGGCTGCCCCGTCGTCGCCGTGCGCCGAACGTCTTTGCACTGCAGCGATTCCGACGTCGCGACGAGCGAATCTCCAAGGTATTTTCTATAACTTTCTGAATATGCATACAAAAAAACAACACTGAAACAGAGTGCCGCTATGCTGCACTGCATCAATTTGCTACACTGCGTGACATTCGAGCCAGGAAGCGCCCTAGGTGACCATTCGCCACCAGCCCACGATGCTTGCCGCCCGCCACCGACCGGACGGCACCGACACGCCGGCAGCCCGGCTCGCGACGGCGGCCCTGGCCGCGCTCGAGGCGTCGCTCGAGCGCAAGTCGCGGTTTTTTCTCGAAGCCACCGCCGCGTTGACCGGCATCGGCACCCGCTGTCAGGGGAGCTGCCCGGCCGGCGGCTGCCGCAGCCAGCGCTGCGAATCCGATCTCGCGCAGCTCGGGGCCCGTGTCCTGGCCTTCGTTCTGGCCCAGCGGGCCAAGGAGGAGACCTGCCTGCGCCAGTGCAGAATCCGCCTCGACGACAGCGCCTGGGAATCGCATCGCCAGGATCATGCCCGTCTCGTCCGATCGGTGACCCGCGCACTCGACGTCGACTGCGGCCGCTCGCCGGCGACCCGCGCCTTCGATCTGGCCGCGTTGCTCGACCGGCACTGGGCTTCCCACCACGTCGACCACGACCAGCCCACGCTCGACGCAGTCCGGGCCGAACTCGTTCCAGCCACCCCGCGCGCGTGCGGCTGACGCCGCAAGACGCCTGTCGGCGGAAGCCGGCAATGCAAATGCGGGCTAGGGCACCCTGAGCAGTTCGAAACGGGCGCCACCGTGATGCACCAGCAGATGCGTACCGGAGCGCGCGAATTCGCGGAACAGGTAGGCCACCACATCTCGCTCTGCCGGCCACGGATAGACGTAGACCAGATCGAAATCCAGCGCCGAGAATCCCGGCCCGGCGTCCAGCGCCGCGCGATCGACACAGCGCTCGTGGCTGCCCGGGGGCAGGTAGGAGCCCTCGTGGAACACGACATCGAGGTGGTGGTCCGCGGACAGCCGGCGTGACACCGCCACCAGCTCCGGCGCCAGTTCGATGCCGCAGGCATCGAACCCGAGCAATTGCGCGATGCACGCGACGGCACCGAATCCACTGCCCCATTCGCAGAATCGCCGGCCGCCGGGCGGCCAGCGCTCGGCGACCGTCGCCAGCGCCGCATGGGCCAGCGCAGGGTCGCTGGACACCAGGGACGAAATGCGACCCCCACGAGGCGCAAAGGCCTTCGCCCGATGCCGTGCGTCGTCGATCAGCGCCTCGATCGCCGCGGGCCGGTGCCGCGGCCTCGCCTCGAAGGTGACAACACGCTCGAGCCCGGAAAAGTACTCCGTTTCCATGTCTCGCCGCCGGCAACGAATGGGTCGGTCGGATGATAGCGCGGCGGCGCGCTTGACGCGGGTCAAGGCGTGCCGACCACCCGCAAACGCATCATCGCCGCCATGACGCGCTGATGGGGCGCGGGCATTTCGGAGGACTTGCGATGAGCGGCACATTCACCAAGAGCATGGCCCGGAACGTTTTCTACGGCGGAACGGTGTTCTTCATCCTACTTTTCCTGGCGTTGACCTTCGACTCGATGCAGGCGCTGCCCAAGCGGGACAACCGCCAAGCGTTGACCGAGCAGGTCGCCCACGGCAAGAAGCTGTGGGAGACCAACAACTGCATCGGCTGTCACACCCTGCTCGGCGAGGGCGCCTACTTCGCACCGGAACTGGGCAACGTGTACGTGCGCCGAGGCCCCGAGTTCATCAAGGCCTGGATCAAGGCGCAGCCGACCGGCACGCCAGGGCGCCGCCAGATGCCGCAGTTCCACTTCAGCGACGAGGAACTCGACGCGCTCGTCGCCTTCCTCAAGTACAGCTCCGAAATCGACACCAACGACTGGCCGCCCAACGTCGAGGGCTGAGGCAACGCACCGGTCCGCACCGCCGGACCGCCCCTTTCCGAATCAAAGGAGCGACAAGCATGCAGTACAAATCCCAGGCCGTCGCGAAGCCCTACTTCATCGCGGCAATCGCCCTCTTCGTGGGCCAGATCCTGTTCGGCCTGATCATGGGCCTGCAGTACGTGGTCGGCGACTTTCTGTTCCCCGCCATTCCGTTCAACGTGGCCCGCATGGTGCACACCAACCTGCTGATCGTGTGGCTGCTGTTCGGCTTCATGGGCGGCGCCTACTACCTGATCCCCGAGGAGACCGAGACCGAACTGTACTCGCCGAAGCTGGCGTTGGCGCTGTTCTGGATCTTCCTGGTGGCCGGTGCGCTGACCATCGTCGGCTACCTGGCGGTGCCGTATGCGACGCTCGCCGAGTTCACCGGTAACGACATCCTCGAAACGATGGGCCGCGAATTCCTCGAACAGCCGCTGATCACCAAGGTCGGCATCGTCGTGGTCGCCCTGGCCTTCCTCTTCAACATCAGCATGACGGTGCTGAAGGGGCGCAAGACGGCAATCTCGCTGGTGCTGCTGATGGGCTTGTGGGGTCTCGCCGTGATGTTCCTGTTCTCCTTCTACAACCCGTCCAACCTGGTACTCGACAAGTTCTACTGGTGGTGGGTCGTCCATCTGTGGGTCGAAGGCGTGTGGGAACTGATCCTCGGCGCCTTGCTCGCGTTCGTATTGATCAAGGTCACCGGCGTCGATCGCGAGGTGATCGAGAAGTGGCTGTACGTGATCATCACCCTGACCCTCGTCACCGGCATCATCGGCACCGGCCACCACTACTTCTGGATCGGCACGCCGGGCTACTGGCAGTGGTGGGGTTCGATCTTCTCCGCGCTGGAGCCGATTCCGTTCTTCGCGATGACGGTGTTCGCATTCAACATGGTCAACCGTCGGCGCCGCGAGCATCCCAACAAGGCGGCCACGCTGTGGGCGCTCGGCACCGGTGTGATGGCCTTCCTCGGCGCGGGCGTGTGGGGCTTCCTGCATACCCTCGCCCCGGTGAACTACTACACCCACGGTACCCAGATCACCGCCGCCCACGGTCACATGGCCTTCTACGGCGCCTATGCGATGGTCGTGCTGTGCATCATCAGCTATGCCATGCCGGTGCTTCGGGGCCGTGCCGCCAATTCGGACAAGTCCCAGGTTCTGGAGATGTGGAGCTTTTGGCTGATGACCGTGTCGATGGTGTTCATCACCTTGTTCCTGACCGCAGCCGGCATCCTCCAGGTCTGGCTGCAACGCTTCAGCGACACGCCCCAGGCCTTCATGCAGGTGCAGGACCAGGTCAGTCTGTTCTACTGGATGCGGGAATGGGCGGGCGTGGTGTTCCTGATCGGGCTGATCGCCTACATCGCCAGCTTCTTCGTCAAGGGCGAGCAGGAGCCGGCCGCCGCCTGACGCCGACCGGCGCACGTTTCACCCAGGCAAGCGGGGCCCGCAGCAGTGCGGGCCCCTTTTTCGTCGGCCGAGCGCCACCATCCGTCCAGACCGCCACCGGTGGGAGACTGGCGGCACCCACGCCGGCGCCGCACAATGTCGAACTACGCCGCTGCATATCGTCGGGGAAAGCCCCGACGCTCGCTTCCGCGGCCCACCGCGACGACAGGGACGCGCGACACGATCATGCCTACCGACGCCGCCTCGCCCGAGATTCGATCCAAGATCCAGGCGGAGCGTACCGAACTGTTGTACCGCAATGGCCTGCTGGCGAACCTGATGGTCATCGTCGCCGCCCTGACCATGGCGGTGGTGCTCTTCGAAGTCCGCCGGACACCGATTCTGGTGGCTTGGTGCGCAGCGCTGGTCGGTTCCGCACTGGCACGCCTGAGCCTGATCGCCTGGCGCCGGCGGCGACCCGAATCGGCGACGCCCGAAGCCTGGGCCAATCGCTACACGATCGGTACCGCCGCGATGGGCCTGTGCTGGACGTTGATGGTCTTTCTCGGCCACGGCATGGACGTCTGGCGGGCAATGGCAGTGATCGTCGTCGTCGTCGGCCTGACCGCCATGGCGATCCCGGTGCTGATGCCGCACCGCCCGGCGATGTATTGGTACTTCCTGCCGCCGAACGTGGCGGTGGTGGTCGAGTTGCTGCGCGACTTCGATTTTGCCCACAGCCTGTTCGCGATGGGCATGGCGACCTACGTCGTGCTGATCATGAAGACGGCACGCAACTTCCAGCAGGTCTTGCACGACAGCCTGCGCTTCCGATTCGAGAACGAAGCGCTGGCGGAGCGACTGTCCGGCCAAATCGAGCGCGACGAGGCCCTGAACCGGGAATTGGAGCGCGAGATCGGCGAACGGCGGAACGCGCAACAGGCGCTCGAACTGCAGCAGCAGGACCTGGAGCGGCAGGTTGCGCTGCGGACCGCCGAACTGCTGCAGGCGAAGGAAGCGGCCGAAGCCGGCAACCGGGCCAAGAGCGAATTCCTGGCGACGATCAGTCACGAGATCCGCACCCCCATGAACGGCGTGCTCGGCATGACCAAGCTGCTCGAGACGAGCACCGACCACGAAGCCCGCGTGCGCTACGCGCGACTGGCCCACGATTCGGCCAAGGCGCTGCTCGGCCTGATCGACGATGTCCTCGATTTCTCGCGCATCGAGGCCGGCAAACTGTCGGTCTCCGAGAGCGAATTTGCGCTTGGCGAGGTCGTCTCGGCGGCTCTCACGGTGATCGAGCCGACGGCCGACGAAAAGCATCTTCACCTGGGCTGCGAGATCGAGCCGGGGCTTCCGGAACGCTTTGTCGGCGACGCCCAGCGGCTTCGACAGGTGCTGGTGAATCTGCTCGGCAACGCCGTCAAGTTCACCGAAAAGGGCGGCGTACGTCTCGAGATCCATTCCGTGCGCGCCGATGCCGTCCGCCAGTGGCTCCGCTTCGAAGTACACGACACCGGTATCGGCATCGAGCCGGCCTACGTCGACCGCATCTTCGACGTGTTTACCCAGGAAGACGGCTCCATCACCCGGCGCTTCGGCGGCAGCGGCATGGGACTGGCGATCTCCCGCGGCCTGGTCGAGGCGATGGGCGGCGAACTTTCAGTGAAATCGATCAAGGGACAAGGGTCGTGCTTTCGCTTCACGCTTCCGCTCGGCCGGAGTTCGGCGCGTACGCCCCCCCAGCCACACCAGACGGAGCCGACCGCGGCGCAAGCCCCGGCCATCGAGCATGGCGGCCGCGTGCTGCTGGCCGAGGACCATCCCGTCAACCAGATCGTCGCGGCCGAATCCCTGAAGGCACTCGGCTACGAGGTGGACACGGTCGGCAATGGCCGCCTCGCCTGCAACGCACGCTTCGACCGGGACTACCGCTACATCTTCATGGACTGCCACATGCCCGACATGGACGGCTTCGAAGCGGCCACCGAAATCCGGCGGCGGGAAGCCAAGCACTGCTTGTCACCGGTGCCGATCATTGCGGTCACCGCCGACGCCCAGCGCGAGACCGCAGGCCAGTGCTCGGCGGCCGGCATGAACGGCTACCTGAAGAAGCCCTTTTCGCTGGAACAGCTCAGCGCGGCAATCGCAGCCTGCGGACAGACCGACACCTGAGCCGGAACCCCGCGCCGCACCGTCACGGCCGGGGGTCGGCCGGCGGGGACGCACCGACTGCGTCCGGCAGGTAGACCATCGACCCGTCCGCCAGCCGCCACGCAGAGCCGACCCGCACTCCGCCGGCACCGACACCACTGCGACCGCTCGCACGAAAGCGCTCGACGCTTGCGCCACGCACCACCACCACCTCCATCTGCGGCGTGCCGGCATCGCGGATCACGGTGACCTCGCCGCCAGCCAGCGTAGACAGCGGACTGGCCGCGAAGGCCAGCAACAGGGCGGCGAGCAGCACCAGCAGCAAATCGACCAGATTGACCAGCGAGAGCATCGGATCGTCGTCCGTGTCGGCCTCGAACAGGGCCCCACGCATCAGGAGGCGCCCCGCAGCGCTTCGATGGTATCCAGCTCGGCAGCGTACCAGCGCCGCCTCAGGCTGAGCACGAGGGTGCTGAGCGTCGCCGAGATCAACGCCACGATGACCGCCGAGAACGCCAATGCCAGGGCCGACGACAGTTCGCCGACACGACCATCGCCGAGTGCGCGCAGAGCCGGGCCGAGGGGGATCATGGTCGCCACCAGGCCGAGCATCGGCGCGACGCGAGCCGCCAGCCGTACGCCCTCGAGGCGGGAGAGGGCGAGTCGTTCGAGCGCCGTCCGGCCGAGTTCGGGCGAGGCACGCCAGCGCGCAACCAGCTCGAAGCCCGCCGCACTGTCGCGGAATCGTTGCCACGCCTGCCAGACGGCAGCGCCGACCGAGATCACCGCGTAGCCGAAGAGTGCGCTGATGGCGACCAGCACCGGCGCCAGGAAGGACTGGCCCAACGCGTACATCGTCGCATCGAGCAGATTCAGCATGACGCCCCCGCCGAACGCAGCGGCCGCGAGTGCACGATGCGAAGCACCACCCCACCGATCAGCAGGGCCACGAGCAGCGCGAGCAGCCCCCCGGACGGATCCGTCGGCGGAGCATCCGGCTCAGCCTTCTGCAGCAACACGCCCTCCCCCCCCTGGGCGGCAAGCTGGGCCGCCACGGAGCGCCCTTGCCGGTCGCGGTCCGCCGTGTGGGTACCGTCGACGAGAAAGCGTTGGGCGTCCGCATCGCCGTCGGCGGCGGCTTGGCGGAACCAGTTCATCGCCGCCTCGGGATCGCGCGCCACACCACGTCCGAGGTAGAGCGCGGTCGCGTAGTGCAACTTGCCGAGCTTGGCGTATTCGGGGTCACCGCTCTCGGCCGCACGGCGCATCAGCGCGGCGGCACCGGCGCTGTCCTGTGCGACGCCGGTGCCGTCCTCGAGCAGCAGCGCCTTCCAGATCATGGCGCCCGCATAGCCCGCATCGATGCAACGGTCGAAGATCGCATGGGCGGTGGCATGGTCGCCGCACTTCTCGGCCCAGTAGCCATAGGCACACATCGTCATGCTGGCGGGCTGTCGCGCCCAGTAGGCGACCGAAAGGTCGCTGTCGGCATCCGGCGCAGCGGCCGCCGGAGCGCCGCAGGAGGTCGGCGGAATCAGCGCCTGGGCCGGCGCCGCCAGCCACAGCCAGCCGCACAGCACGGCAGCCACACGGCAATGCTTCGCAATCGTCATCGTCGAGTCCGGGGGTGGGGAAAGACGCCCCCATGCTGGCGGACGAGCCCCGGAACGGGAAAGCCCCCGGCAGCGGCGGGGGCAGAATGCCCGCCCTGTTCGGGCGGATCTCCCGCCCGCCCCTCAGCCGAGGTCGAGACCGTGGCGCGCGGCGATGCGGGCGAGATCGATATCGTTCCTGGCGCCGAGCTTGGCCTTGATCTGGTAATGACAATTTTGGGCGGTCTTGGGGCTGATGTGCAGGCGCTCGGCGATGCCGCCGTGGTCGAGTCCCGAGAGCAGCAGGCGCAACACTTCGAACTCCCGGCTGCTGAGTTCGCGCAGCGGGTCGGGACCACCGTCGATCAAGGCCAGCGCGATCCGGGGCGCGATGTCCGGGCTCAACACGCGTTCGCCGCGGGCGACCCGATAGATCGCCTGCACCAGCACCGACGGTTCGCTGCCTTTCGTGACGTAGCCCAGCGCACCAGCCTTCAGCGCCTGGGCGGCGAACAGCACATCGTCGTGCATCGTGAACACCAGGATCGCCGCGTCGCTTTCGCGCTGGCGCAGGCGGCCGATCAACTCGATGCCACCCATGCCGGGCAAGCCCAGGTCGAGTACCACCACCGCCGGCCGGTGCCGGCGGAAGGCGTCGAGGGCAGCGGTCGCGTCGGCCGCCTCGGCCACGATCTCCAGGTCCTGGCGCCGTTCGAGCAGCCGCCGATAGCCTTCGCGCACCACCGCGTGGTCGTCCACCAGCATCAGCCGGATCATGCGCCCACCCCGCCGCCGGCACCTGCGCCCATCGCGGTTTCGGGAAAGTCCGCCTGCAGCACGGTTCCGGCCGGCTGCCCCGGTCGCAGCACGAAGCGCCCGCCGAACGCTTCGACGCGCTCGGCCATGCCGAGCAGGCCGAATCCGCCATCGCCCGACTCGACCGCCGAATCGGCGCCGCCCACGCCGTCGTCTTCGATGAGGACGCGCAAACCCGAGTGGTCACGGTGCAGCGTGGCCTGCACCCGGCTCGGCCGACCATGGCGGATCGCATTGGTCAGGCCCTCCTGCACGATGCGATAGACGCTCACCGCGAGCTCGTCGGGCAGCCCCGATACTTCACCGGCGATCCACAGGCGGACATCGCAACCCGGCAGCGCACGACGGGCATGGTCGGCCAAGCGCTCGAGGCTGGTGGCGAGGCCGAATTCCTCGAGCCCGGCAGGGCGCAACTCGCGGACGATGCGTCGGACGCTGCCGATCATCGCGTCCGAGGTGCGCGATATCGCGGCGATCGCCTCGTGCAGTTCGCGCGCGGCGGGTGCGACGCCTTCGCCGACAAAGGCCGTCTCTGCGCGGATCGAGGCCAGGCATTGGCCGAACTCGTCGTGCAGTTCCCGCGCCAGGCGTCGCCGCTCCTGCTCGCGCGCCGTCACCAGGTGCTTGGCCAGACGCCGCTGGGCACGATCGGTGTGCTGCAGGCGCTCGGCGAGATGGTCGAAGCCTTCGCAGATGCGCCGCAGTTCCACCAGCCGCGGCCGCGGCATGCGGACCGCGAGCTCGCCGGACTCCATCCGGGCGATGGTCGCGAGGATGCGCTCGGTCGGGCGCAGGGCGGTTCGCACCGGCAGGTAGATCAGCAGATTGAGCAGCAGCACGCTGGCGCTGACCGCCAGCACCAGACGCAGATCCCGCCACAGCTCGGCGGCCTCGGCGTCCAGGTCCGGCGTGACCACGAATTCGCCCACCTTGACCCCCGGATGCTGTCCGATCATGCCGCGATAGCTGACGTCGTCGTCGAGCCAGTGCTCGAGCAGCAGGCGCACCGTCGCCGGGAAGGCCAGCGGCGGCGAAAAGCATTGCCGGCCGTCGGGGCCGAGAATCAGGTCCTGGACCTCGATGCACAGCCCGAGCAATTGGGCCAGTTGATCGAGTCGCGTCAGGCGCAGGCCGGCGGTGCCACGATCGAATGCGCCCGTCTGTCGGTCGAGCTCTCGGGCAATCAGTTGCTCGATGGCCGCGCCGCTGCGCTGGATGTCGTTGCGGATGTCCAGACTCGCCTGATGCAGTACCAGGCCCGACCCGAGCAGGGCCACCACCGCCGCGAACAGGGTCACCCTCAGCAGCAGGTGGCGCTTGAGATCGACGCCCGCCTTGTCGCCACCGTGCTTCCGACTCGCTGCCATCTCGACCGATCCTTCCGTGATCCAAGCACACGGCCACGATTCTGCCCGTCCGCCGCCATCCGATCGACGGGCATTTTGCCCGACGTCGGGTCCCGCTGCGGCCGCGGCGGCGCACCGGTTCGCGGGCGACTTGTCCTGGATCAAGGTGGCGGGCGGGCCTCGGCACCTACCATCGCCGGCATGTTGTGTGAGACCGTTCATCGAATCGAGCCGCCGGCCGCCGCCACCCCGCGCCTGCCCGGCGACCTCGCCGTCTGGTTCTTCATCCTTGCCGAGTTGCTGGTGTTCGCCGTCTTCTTCGTCGCCTATGCCGTTGCCCGCAGCCGCGACACGGCGCTGTTCGACAGCATGCAGGCCGGCCTCGATCGCGATGCGGGGGCGATCAATACGGTGCTGCTGGTTTCCGCCAGTTGGTGCGTGGCACGGGCGCTCGCGGCCGCCGAAGCCCGGCGCCAGCCGGCGAACGTGCGCTGGCTGCTCGGCGCGATCGCCTGCGGCGCCGGCTTCACGCTGGTCAAGTCGGCCGAATACGCCGACAAGTTCGCCGCCGGCGTGACGCTGTCGTCGGACACCTTCCACATGTTCTACCTGTCGCTGACCTTCTTCCACTTCATGCATGTGATTCTCGGCATGGTGGTGCTGGCGGTGCTCGCCATCGGCAGCGCCCGCGGTCGCTACGGCCCGGGGCGGATGAATGGTCTCGAGAGCGGCGCCGCCTACTGGCACATGGTGGATCTGGTGTGGCTGGTGCTTTTTCCCCTGGTCTATGTCCTGCACTGAACGATGAACCCGACCCGACTCGACCTCGTCTGGCTGACCCTGCTCGTCGCCACCGCCATCTCCTGGTGGGCGGCCGAGTGGCGTACGGACGGCGGCGTCACCGCACTGGTGCTCGGCCTGGCGCTGCTCAAGGGCACGCTGGTGATCCTCGACTACATGGGCCTGCGCGGCGCCGGCAGGCGCTGGCGGGCCCTGGTACTCGGCTGGCTGGCCGTGGTGCTGCTGGCGATCGGCACGATCTTCCTGCTCGGCGCCGGCTGATGACGGAGACTTCCCCGATGAACGCAATCCATGAACCGGCCGCCATGGCGGTGCCGTACTACGAAGCCGCCGGCGACGAAGTGGCCCTGTTCGAACATGCCTGGAAGATGCGGCTGCCGCTGTTGATCAAGGGCCCCACCGGGGTCGGCAAGACGCGCTTCGTCGCCCACATGGCGGCACGCCTGGGCCTGCCGCTGTTCACGGTGGCCTGCCACGACGATCTGACCGCGGCCGACCTGGTCGGCCGTCATCTGATCGGCGACGGCGAGACCCGCTGGTGCGACGGCCCGCTGACCCGG
>JAGRFZ010000035.1 GCA_020445785.1 Rhodocyclaceae bacterium | reverse complement strand
AGGCGGTGATGAAGGCCGGTCAGTACCAGTACCGGGATCGCCGTCAGCGCAAGCGCCAGTTCCGCGCCCTCTGGATTGCCCGCATCAACGCGGCCTCGCGCGAACTGGGTCTGACCTACAGCACCTTCATGAACGGCCTCAAGAAGGCCGCGATCGAGGTCGATCGCAAGGTCCTGGCCGACCTCGCGGTGTTCGACAAGCCCGCTTTTGCGGCACTTGCCGAGCAAGCCCGGGCCAAGCTCGCTGCGTAATTCGACGCAGCGCGAAAAAGGGAGGCCTGGCCTCCTTTTTTTTTGATTCCACTTCAGTCTCGATTCAAGCAATGGAAAATCTGGAGCAAATGGTCGCGCAGGCCGAGGCGGATTTCGCCGCCGCCGCCGATGCGGCCGCGCTGGAGCAGGCCAAGGCACGCTATCTCGGCAAGAGCGGCAGCGTCACCGCTCAGCTCAAGACCCTCGGCAAGCTCGACGCCGACGCCCGCCGGGAAGCCGGCGCTCGCATCAACCAGGCCAAGGGGCAGATCGAGCAGGCGCTCGAAGCCCGCCGAGGCGCGATTCGTGAAGCCAAGCTGGCGGCCCAACTCGCGGCCGAGGCACTGGACGTGACGCTGCCGGGCCGCGGCGTCGGCCTCGGCGGTCTGCATCCGATCAACCGGACGCTGGAGCGCATCGAGGCCTTGTTCGCCTCGATCGGCTTCGAAGTGGCCGACGGCCCCGAGATCGAAACCGACTTCCACAACTTCACCGCGCTCAACACGCCGGAGAACCACCCGGCGCGGTCGATGCACGACACCTTCTACCTGGAAGGCGAGAGCGAGGTGTTGCTGCGTACCCATACCAGCCCGCTGCAGATCCGCAGCATGCATCGCCATGTGGAGCGTTTCGGCCAGCTCGAGCGCATGCCGGAACTGCGGGTGATCACGCCGGGTCGGGTGTACCGGGTGGATTCCGACGCCACGCACTCGCCGATGTTCCACCAGGTCGAGGGCCTGTGGGTCGGCGCCGACATCAGTCTGGCCGATCTTAAGGGCGTGGTCACCGACTTCCTGCGCAATTTCTTCGAGACCGAGGATTTGCAGGTGCGCTTCCGGCCGTCGTTCTTCCCGTTCACCGAGCCCAGCGCCGAGATCGACGTGGCCTTCATGAGCGGCGAACTGGAAGGCCAGTGGCTGGAGATTGCCGGCTGCGGCATGGTGCACCCGAACGTGCTGCGCCACGGCGGCATCGACCCGGAGCGCTATACCGGTTTCGCTTTCGGGATGGGTTCCGACCGGCTGACGATGCTGCGCTACGGCATCAACGATCTCCGACTGTTTTTCGAGGGCGATCTGCGCTTCCTCGGCCAATTCAGGTAAGCGAAAAATGCAATTTTCCGAACGCTGGCTGCGGTCGATGGTGGACCCGGCCCTCGATACCGACGGCCTCAGCCACCTGTTGACGATGTCGGGCCTGGAAGTGGAGGAACTCGAGCCCGTGGCGCCGCCGTTCACCGGCATCGTCGTGGCCGAGATCCTGTCCGCCGACAAGCATCCCGATGCCGACAAGCTTCGGGTCTGCCGCGTCGACGCCGGCCAGGGCGAGGCGTTGCAGATCGTCTGCGGTGCCCCCAATGCCGCCGCCGGCATGAAGGTGCCTTGCGCGCTGGTCGGCGCCGTGCTGCCGGGCGACTTCCGCATCAAGCAGGCCAAGCTGCGCGGGGTCGAATCCTTCGGCATGCTGTGCTCGGCGCGCGAGCTGGGGCTGTCGGACGACCACGCCGGGCTGCTGCCGTTGCCGGCCGACGCCCCGGTGGGCGCCGACATTCGAGGCTATCTCGATCTCGACGACGCGAAGATCACGATCAAGCTGACGCCGAACCGGGCCGACTGCCTGAGCCTGGCCGGCATCGCCCGCGAGGTCGCCGCGCTGACCGGTGCACCGCTGACCCTGCCGACCATCACCGCGGTCGCGCCCACCATCGAGGATCGCCGCGACATCGTGCTCGACGCGCCCGAAGGCTGTCCGCGCTATTGTGGCCGCGTCATCCGGGGCGTCGAT
Organism: Rhodocyclaceae bacterium; assembly: GCA_020445785.1. GTDB lineage: Bacteria > Pseudomonadota > Gammaproteobacteria > Burkholderiales > Rhodocyclaceae > Cognatazoarcus. Next base: position 1,938 of record JAGRFZ010000035.1, on the reverse strand, counting down.
GCCAAGGCGCCGACGCCGGAGTGGATGCGCCAACGCATCGAACGATGTGGTGTGCGCGCGATCAGCGCGCTGGTGGACGTCACCAACTACGTCATGCTCGAACTCGGTCAACCGCTGCACGCCTTCGACGACGCCCGGCTCGGCGGCGCGATCCACGTGCGTCTGCCGCAGGCCGGCGAGAAGCTCGAATTGCTCAACGAGCAGGTGGTCGAGCCGAGCGCGGACACCCTGCTGATCGCCGACGAGGCCTGCGCACTGGCGATGGCCGGTGTCATGGGCGGCGAACACAGCGGCATCACCCTCGACACCACCGACATGTTCCTCGAGAGCGCGTTCTTCGCGCCCGACGCGATCGCCGGGCGTGCCCGCAGTTACGGCTTCTCGTCGGATGCCTCCCATCGCTACGAACGGGGCGTCGATTTCGCGCTGCCGGCCAAGGCGATCGAGCGTGCCACGGAACTGATCCTGGCCATCTGCGGGGGGCGCGCCGGCCCGGTGATCGAGGCCGTTTCGCCCGAACATCTGCCCCGTCGCGAGCCGGTGCGCCTGCGACCGGCTCGTGCCCGCAAGCTGCTCGGCATCGACCTCGACGACGCCCGCATCGCGGCCATCCTCGAAGGGCTTGCGCTCGACGTCGAACGCAGCGGTGAGGACTTTACCGTGACGCCGCCCAGCTACCGCTTCGACATCGAACTCGAAGTCGACCTGGTCGAGGAGTTGGCACGGGTGCACGGCTACGACAACATTCCCACGCCGCCGCCGCGTGGCTCGTTGGCGATGCTGAGCCACAGCGAGTCGCAGCGCCCGGCTTGGGCGCTGCGCCATCGCTTGGCCGACCGGGACTACCAGGAGGTGATCAACTTTGCCTTCGTCGAAGAGGCCTGGGAGACCGATTTCGCCGGCAACCCGGCGCCGATCCGCCTGGCCAATCCGATCGCCAGCCAGCTTGCGGTGATGCGCTCGACCCTGCTCGGCGGGCTGGTCGGCAATTTGATCACCAACCGCAACCGCCAGCAAATGCGGGTGCGGGTGTTCGAGATCGGCCGCTGCTTCCGCCGCGATGCCGCCGGCGCGCCGGTCAAGGGCTTCGATCAGCCGCTGCTGCTGGCCGGCCTCGCGGCCGGCCCGGCCCTGCCGGAGCAGTGGGGCGCCGGAGCCCGGGGGATCGACTTCTTCGACGTCAAAGGCGATGTCGAGGCGCTGTTGGCCCCGGTCGCGGCGGAATTCGTCGCCGTCTCGCATGCGGCGCTGCATCCCGGCCGCGCCGCCAGTGTCCTCGTCGACGGCGAGACCATCGGTGTGCTCGGCGAGCTTCATCCGAATCTCGTGCAGAAATACGATCTCGGCACTGCGCCGGTGGTCTTCGAACTGCGCGTCGATGCCCTGACGCGGGCGCGTCTGCCCGCCTACCAGCCCATCTCGCGTCAACCGGCGGTGATCCGCGACTTGGCGCTGATCGTCGACGAGGCGGTGCGGGTGGAAGATTTGCGCTGCAGCATGAGCGAGGCCGCCCCGGAAATCGTTAAATCGATTGAACTGTTCGATCTGTATCAGGGCAGTGGCATCGAGAGTGGGAAAAAGAGCCTTGCTTTCAGGGTGTTAATGCAAGATACTCGCCGCACACTCGAGGAAGCGGAAGTGGAGGCGGCGACGTCTGCACTGACGGCACAAGCTGCACAACGATTCGGTGCCAGACTGCGTGGATGAACTGCTGACATGGTTACCCTGACCAAAGCTGAACTCGCGGACCTGTTGTTCGAAAAGGTCGGCCTCAACAAGCGCGAAGCCAAGGACATGGTGGAGTGCTTCTTCGAGGAGATCCGCCTCGCGCTCGAGCGCGGCGAATCCGTGAAGCTCTCCGGATTCGGCAATTTCCAGTTGCGCGACAAGCCCCAGCGGCCGGGGCGCAACCCCAAGACCGGTGAAGAGATTCCGATC
>JAGRFZ010000034.1 GCA_020445785.1 Rhodocyclaceae bacterium | reverse complement strand
TGATCATGTTCGTGGTCGGCCTGGCCATGATCCCGCTGTTGCAGAAATACCTCGCGATGCCCTACGAGGCGGCGCTGGCATTCTGCGTGATCGCCGGTATCGGCTACATGTTGCCGGCCCTGCTCGGCGTGCCGCTGGTGCCTGGCTGGATCACGCCGGCGATTCCGGTGGTGATCCTCTACCTGCAGGGCTTCGAGCCCGGGCCGGAGGCGGTCAAGGCGCTCTTCGCACTGCAGCTCGAGGTCTGCATCATCTTCCTGTTCCTCGGCATCACCGGCCTCGGCAACCGCTTGGTGACGTTGATCCCCAACTCGCTCAAGTCCGGCATCATCATCGGCGCCGGAATCGCCGCGATGATGGGCGAACTGAAGACCGGAGGTCGCATCGACAACACGCCGATTTCGCTGATCATCGGGTCGATCGTGTCGGCCTACGTGCTGTTCTCGCTGTCGTTCAAGAGCATTGTCGAAAAGAATTCGCTGGCCAAGAAGATCTCCAACTTCGGCATGGTGCCCGGCATGGTCCTCGCCATGCTGGTCGGCTGGGTGGTCGGCGAATATCCGTGGCCCGACGTGCAATGGGGCATCACCCAGCCCGACTTCGGCCTGATGTGGGATTACCTCGTGTTCAACACCGGCATGCCCGATGTGAACACTTTCCTGCTGGCGATTCCGACCGCGTTGATCGCCTATGTGATCGCATTCGGCGACATCGTTGTCGGCTTCACCTTGGTCAAGCGGGTCGACCACCTACGCGAGGACGAGAAGATCGAGGAAGGCGTCACCCGGGTGCATCTGGTGACCGGCATTCGCAATGCGATGCACGCCTTCTTCGCGCCCTGGCCCGGCCTCGCCGGCCCGTTGTGGACGGCGGCCCACGCCACGGTCGCCGAACGCTACGCGCTGGGTCGCAAGGCGATGGATTCGATCTATAGCGGCGGCGGCACGTTCTGGATCACCGGCTTCGTCGCGCTGTTCGCGCTGCCCTTGGTGAGCGTGTTCAAACCGGTCCTGCCGATCGCCCTGTCGCTGACCCTGGTCCTGACCGCCTATATCTGCATCATGGTCGGCATGGAAGAGCTCAAGCACTCGACCGAACGCGGGGTTGCCGGCATCGTTGCCGTGACCCTGGCGATGCCCGACCCGAAGTCGACCGTCTATGCCGTGGTAATCGGCATGGTCCTGTATCTGCTCATCGAGCGCCCGCACCGCATCGGCACGCGCGACGACGCCGACGTCAGCATCATCGCGGACTCGACCGCAGAAATGGAGGCCGCCGATACCCACGGCCGTCACGAACGGTAGCGGAGCATGACCAACGACCGGTCTGGGCCGCGTGCCCGAATCGGTATCTCGCGTCTCCATGCGCAGCCTCAGCCGCTGCGACTCCTCTTGACGGCACAGCGATGTGCCGTCTTTTTTCGTTGGTGCGAATGCCACGCCGCCGCCGAGTGGCGGAAGCAGGACACAATGTACGGATTTGCGGTACGCGGCAGGGCGGGCTACGGAGCCGCCGGGCCGCAGACAGGATGAGAACGGGGTGAACGGAGACATGGCTGAAATCGGTAGCGACTTCATCAGGACCAAGCTGAGCCCGCCGGTCGGCTCCCATCCGTGGATCGAGCTGGACCGGCTACAGCGCGCCTCGCCGGCCATCCTCGAAGTGCCGTTGACCGTCCTCGTGGCGCCCGCCGGTTTTGGCAAGACGACCCAGCTCGCGCGCTGGTGCAACGCGTTCGCGGCCGAAGGCGTCGCCACCGCGTGGCTGACGCTCGATTCGGACGACGACGACATCCACCAGTTTTTCTCCTATTTGCTCGAGGCGGTCCGTCAGGCGTGTCCCAGCGCCGCCGAGCGTGCTCGCGAGCTGATCCGCAACGATCCGCTGTTGCCGTACCGCCAGGTCCTGTCGGCGTTGCTCAACGAGATCTCGGCGCTCGGCGAGCCGGTGGTGCTGTTCCTGGACGACGTGCATCTGCTGGAGACCCGTCCGGTCAATGAAGCGCTGTACCGGCTGGTCCGTTATGCGCCGACCAACCTGCACGTTGCGACCGCCGGCAGGACCGAGCCGATGATTCACGTCAGCCGCTTCCAGACCGAAAGGCAACTGTTCCGGCTCGACATCGACGATCTGCGCTTCTCGGAGGAAGACACGCGGCGCTTCTTCGACGAAGTGGTCGGTTTGTCCCTCAGTCCGCTCGAAGTCAGCGCGCTGTGGCGCGCCACGGAGGGCTGGGTGGCGGGAATCCAGCTCGCCTCGATCGCGGGGCACGGCCGGGCGAATCGAGGCAGCCTTGCCGAAGGGCTGGAGGGGGCGAGCCACGAGATCTCGGTCTACCTGACCGAGAACGTCCTGGCCAGCATGCCGCCGACGCTGCTCGACTTCATGCTCCGGATATCGGTGTTGGACCGGGTCAGTGGCGCCCTTGCGGCCGAAGTCACCGGCATGCCGAACGCGGCTGGGCTGCTCGCTCAGCTCGAACAGAGCAATCTGTTTCTGGCGCCCCTCGACGATGCCCACGAGTGGTATCGCTTCCATGCCCTGTTCCTCGACTACCTGCGGGCGCGCGCGCGACGCGAGATCTCGGATGCCCTGCCGGATCTGCATGATCGCGCGAGCGAGTTCTTCGCCCGCGCAGGGTGGTGGCAGGAGGCCGTCAAGCATGCGCTGTCGGCGGGTAGGGAGGCCAAGGCGGCCGCCTGGGTGGAGCAATGCGCGATGGATCTGATCCGCCGCAGCGCCCTGCGCACGGTGATCGGCTGGCTCGGCCGGCTGCCCGAACGGGTGATTGCCGGCAGCATTCGCCTGCGACTGGCCCAGGCCTGGGCATTCACGCTCGCGCTGCGACCGAACGACGCGCTGCGCACCTTGGGTGCCCTCGAGCAGGACATGTCCACCGGCAGCCTGAACGACGACGGGGACGACACCCTGCGACGGGAGATTCTGTCGGTGCGAGCGATCATCGCCGGCCTCACCGACGATTCGCCCCAATCCCTCAGACTGGCCCGCCAAGTGCTGGCCCTGGCGCCGGAGCCCGGCTCGTGGGTCGAGCGCATCGCCCACACGGCGTTGGTGTTCGGACTGGCCTATGAACGCGGTCACGACGAAGCGCGGGCCCTGCAGGAGGTCGTCGAAGGCCGGGATCCGGCCAGCGAATTCGAGCCGACCTATGCGGCGGTCTATCAGCGCTGCATGTTCGGCCTGAGCGAGTTGATGGCGGGCAACCTGGTGGAGGCCGAAGTGGTGTTCTCGAATGCTCTGATGCGCGGCGAGAGCGAAGTCGGCTTCGACTCGGCAGCGGCGACCCTGCCGGCCGGTTACCTCAGTGCGGTGCTCTACGAGTGGGACGAGCTCGAGCGCCTCGACGGCGTGCTGAAGCGTCGCCTGCCGACCGCACTCGGGGTCTGCGCAAACGGCTCGGCGAGCCGCTTCGCGGTTTCGCTGATTCGCTTGCAGACGTTGCAGGGCAAGGTGGACCAAGCCTTCCAGACGATCGAACGGGCCAGCCGGGTCGGCCGTGAGCGCGGCTGGCTGCGCCTATTTACGGCGTGCCAGGCGGAGGCCATCCGGCTGATGCTGAAGGACGGCGAAGTGGTGCGCGCCAATCGCACGCTCGACGTGCTGCTGCGAAGCATGCCGCGCCGTCCGCCCTCACCGCTGGGATCCTTCATCGAGGTGCACTTCAACGTTTCGGTCAGCATGTCCCGGCTGATGGTCGCGAAGGGACACCTTGTCGATGCGCGCATCATCCTCTCCGAGCTCTGCGAACAGCTCGACGAGATGGGTTGTGCTTACAACCTGGCCCGTGCGCGCATCCTGCTTGCCGGTGTTCAGGAGCGCTGCGGCGAGTACGGGGCCGCCTTGCCCTCGCTGGCGGCTGCGCTGCGCTACGGCCAGGCGAACGGCATGGTGCGCAGCTTTGTCGATGCCGGTGACGAACTCGGCGCGATCATGCTTCGCATGCTCGGCATGCCGGCCGAGCGATTCGCCGCCCAAGGCCTGGATCGTTGGTATGCGGAAAATCTCGGGCGGCTGATCGGGCTGGGGCCGGATGACGCCGCCGGCGGCGAACGCGCCGAGGCAGACGCCCGTCTCGCCGACCTCCGACCGCGCGAGCGGGACGTCCTCCTCCTGTTGTCGGATGGGCTGTCGAACAAGGCGATCGCCCGCAGCCTTTCGCTCTCGCCCGAAACGGTCAAGTGGCATCTGCGCAACATCTATCGCAAGCTCGCGGTCGGCTCGCGCATCCAGGCGGTCCGTTGGGCGCAGCGGCACCTGTCCCAGAAGCCGCCGACGCCGGGCGGTGAGGCCGGAAGCCTCGATTAGCGGGGCTCCTCCGACCGGGCGTGTCGCGACGGCGGTTCTCGAGCCGTCGCGCGGCGACCGAAGGCGGCGATTCGCCGCTCGTTCGCGTTCGCCTTCGCGTCCAGCTACACGGTGACGCCCAGGTATGGGAAAATCGATTGGAATGAAACGGAGCAAGTTGGCGGCATGGCGATCCTGGTGACCGGAGGGGCAGGTTTCATCGGAGCCAATTTCGTGCTCGATTGGCTGGCGTGCACCGATGAGGCGGTCGTCAACCTCGACAAGCTCACCTACGCTGGCAATCTGGAGTCCTTGGCACCCGTTGTCGACGACGGGCGCCATCGATTCGTCGCGGGGGATATCTGCGACGCGCAACTGGTCGGCCGTCTGCTGGAGACCCACCGCCCACGATCGATCGTGCATTTTGCCGCAGAGAGCCACGTCGATCGGTCCATTCGCGGCCCGGGCGAATTCGTCCGCACCAACATCGAAGGCACCTATACGCTGCTGGAGTGCGCTCGTGCCTATTGGAGCGGGCTCGACACCGGTGCGAAGGACGCATTCCGCTTTCTCCACGTCAGTACGGATGAGGTCTACGGTTCGCTGGCGCCCGATGCGCCGCCTTTCGCCGAGACGCACGCGTATGAACCCAACAGCCCCTATTCGGCGAGCAAGGCGGCGTCCGACCACCTGGCGCGCGCCTGGCATCAGACCTACGGGCTGCCGGTATTGACGACCAACTGCTCGAACAACTACGGCCCGTTCCAGTTTCCCGAGAAGTTGATTCCGCTGGTGATTGTGAACGCCCTCGCCGGCAAGCCGCTGCCAGTCTACGGGGACGGCAGGCAGGTGCGCGATTGGCTCTACGTCGGCGACCACTGTGCGGCCATCCGCACCGTGCTGGCTTCTGGTCGGATCGGCGAGACCTACAACGTCGGCGGCTGGAACGAAATCGCCAACATCGACATCGTGCATACCGTGTGTCGCCTGCTCGACGGACTGCGGCCGTCGTCCGCAGGGCCGTACGAGCAATTGATCCGTTTCGTGGCCGATCGTCCCGGCCATGACCGGCGCTATGCGATCGATGCGCGCAAGATCGAGCGGGAGCTCGGCTGGCGTCCGGCGGAGACTTTCGACAGCGGCATCGCCAAGACCCTGCGCTGGTATCTCGATCACGGCGACTGGGTCGGGCACGTACAGAGCGGTGCCTATCGCGAGTGGATGGCCCGCCACTACGACGGGGCCGGATCCGCCCCGTGAAGATCCTGCTGCTGGGGGCCAACGGCCAAGTCGGCTGGGAACTGCAGCGAGCCTTGGCGCCGCTGGGCGAAGTGCTCGCGTTCGACCGGGCGGGCGTGGATCTGGCAGACACGGATGCACTGGCCCACGCGGTTCGTGCGCTGGCCCCCCAAGCGATCGTGAATGCAGCGGCGTATACCGCTGTCGACCGTGCCGAGGCCGAGCCCGAGCTGGCGAAGGCGGTCAATGCCGAGGCGCCGGCCAGACTCGCCGAGTTGGCGCGTGCGGTCGATGCCTGGCTGCTGCACTACTCGACCGACTACGTCTTCGACGGCGGTGGCCAGCGGCCATGGCGGGAGGGGGATCCGGCCGCACCGCTGAACGAGTATGGACGCAGCAAGCTGGCGGGGGAGATTGCGATCCGGGACAGTGGCTGCCGCCATCTGATCCTGCGTACCAGCTGGGTGTATTCGGCGCGCGGCGGCAACTTCATCCGCAGCATGTTGCGCCTCGGCGCACAGCGCCCGCGGCTCGGCGTGGTGGACGACCAGGTCGGGGCGCCGACCGGCGCCGAACTGATCGCGGACACATCGGCCCACCTGCTGCGCTTTCTGCGGCAACAGTCGGAAGCCGGTGGCACCTATCATCTGGCCGCCGCCGGTGAAACCAGTTGGCGGGACTATGCCTGTCATGTCTTCGACCTCGCCAGGGCCTGCGGTGCCGAGCTGGTTGTCGAAGAGGTCGCCGGAATTTCCACCGCCGAGTACCCGGCAGCGGCACCCCGGCCGCGCAATTCGCGGCTCGATTGCTCGCTGCTGCAGGAAACATTCGGGCTCGCGATGCCGCCGTGGCAAGATGGCGTGGCGCGTGTGCTGCGGGAGATCTTGAACGCATGACCAGTCGGACAAAGACCCGCAAGGGCATCATCCTCGCCGGCGGCTCCGGCACGCGGCTGCATCCGGCGACGCTCGCCGTCTCCAAACAGCTCCTGCCGGTGTATGACAAGCCGATGATCTACTATCCGCTGTCGGCGCTGATGCTCGCCGGTGTCCGCGAAATCCTGGTGATCTCGACGCCCCAGGACACGCCCCGCTTCGAGCAATTGCTCGGCGATGGCAAGCGCTGGGGGATCGAGCTGAGCTATGCCGTTCAGCCCAGTCCGGACGGTCTGGCGCAGGCCTTCCTGATCGGCGAGTCGTTCCTCGACGGCGGTCCGTGCGTGCTGGTCCTGGGTGACAATTTGTTTTATGGCCACGATTTTGCCAAGGGCCTGCAAATGGCCGCCAGGCGCGACGGCGGCGCGACCGTGTTCGCCTATCCGGTGCAGGATCCGGAACGCTACGGCGTGGTCGAATTCGATGCCGAGGGCAAGGCCGTGAGCCTCGAGGAAAAACCCGCATCGCCCCGCAGCCGCTATGCCGTGACCGGGCTTTATTTCTATGACGAACGGGTGGTTGAGGTGGCCCGCGGGCTGGTCCCCAGTGCGCGTGGCGAACTCGAGATCACCGATGTCAATCGCCAATACCTGTCCTGGGATGCGCTGGAGGTGCAAGTGATGGGCCGCGGGCACGCGTGGCTCGATACCGGCACCCATGAGTCGCTGCTCGAGGCCGGCTTGTTCATCCAGACCATCGAAAAACGCCAGGGGCTGAAGGTGGCTTGCCTCGAGGAAATCGCGTGGCGGGCGGGCTGGATCGACGACGCCGAGCTGGCACGGTTGGCGGAGCAGTTCAGCCGCAACGACTACGGGCGGTACCTGGGCCGGCTGCTGCAGGAGCGGGTGTTCTGATGCAGGTGCGGCGAACCGCGATCGCAGACGTATTGATCCTCGAGCCGACGGTCTATGGCGATGCGCGCGGCTTTTTTCTCGAGAGCTACAACGCGCAGCGCTTCGCCCAGCTGACCGGCGTCTCGCCGGCGTTCGTCCAGGACAATCATTCGCGCTCCGCGCGCGGGGTGCTGCGCGGGCTCCACTACCAGATCCGCCAGCCCCAGGGAAAATTGGTGCGGGCGGTGCGCGGTGCGGTGTTCGACGTGGCGGTGGATCTGCGCCGCGGCTCGGGTAGCTTCGGGCGCTGGGTCGGCGCCGAACTGTCCGCGGAGAACCACCGACAGATGTGGGTGCCGCCGGGTTTTGCCCACGGCTTCGTGGTGCTGTCGGAGGCGGCCGATTTCCTGTACAAGACGACGGACTACTACGCACCGGAGCACGAGCGCTGCCTGCTGTGGAACGACCCTGCCGTCGGCGTGCATTGGCCGATCGACGGTGAGCCGCTGCTCTCGGCCAAGGACCGCCAGGGGTGCCTACTCGAAGCCTGTGAGACCTATCCCTGACGGGAGTCGGTCGCGCCGGCGATTTCGATGCGCCGCGGCATGATTCCTGGTTTCCTGCGGCGGCTGTGCGAAAATTCGCCGGTTGCAATCTGATATCGACGAGGGTTGGATGAAAATTCTGGTGACCGGCGCTGCCGGATTCATCGGCATGCACACGTCCGAGGTGCTGCTGGCGCGGGGCGACGAGGTGGTCGGCATCGACAACCTCAACGATTACTACGACCCGACTCTCAAGGAAGCACGCCTCGCTCGACTCGTGCCCAACGCGAATTTTCGCTTCGTCAAGCTCGATGTCGCCGACCGTTCCGGCATGGCGCGACTCTTCGCCGCGGAGAAGTTCGATCGCGTGATCCACCTGGCCGCCCAGGCCGGTGTGCGCTACTCGCTCGAAAACCCCCACGCCTACGTGGACAGCAACCTGGTCGGTTTCATGAACATTCTCGAGGGCTGCAGGCACAACCAGGTCGAGCACCTGGTCTATGCCAGCAGTTCGAGCGTGTATGGTGGCAACACCTTGATGCCGTTCTCCGAGCACCACAGCGTCGACCACCCGATCAGCATGTATGCGGCCACCAAGAAGGCCAACGAGCTGATGGCCCACACCTACAGCCATCTGTTCGGCCTGCCGACCACGGGGCTGCGCTTCTTCACGGTCTATGGACCGTGGGGACGACCCGACATGGCGCTGTTCCTGTTTACCAAGGCCATCCTCGAGGGGCGGCCCATCGACGTTTTCAACCACGGCCGGATGCGACGCGATTTCACCTACATCGACGACATCGTGCAGGGCGTCGTGCGCACCATGGACCGCATCGCCGAGTGTGATCCGGGATTCGATCCGGATCGGCCCGACCCCGGCCGCAGCAAGGCGCCGTTCCGCGTCTTCAACATCGGCAACCACAATCCGGTCGAGCTGATGGCCTTCATCGAGGCGATCGAAGATGCCCTCGGACAGACCGCCGAGAAGAACTTCCTGCCCATGCAGGACGGCGACGTGCCGGCCACCTACGCCGATACCGCGGAGCTGCGCCAATGGACCGACTTCCAGCCGGCAACCCCCGTCAAGCAGGGCGTCGCCCGCTTCATCGATTGGTATCGCGGCTACTTCAAGGCCTGAGGGCGACCCGATGGGCAAGCCGATGATCTACCTGGTGGCGGGGGCCCGCCCCAACTTCATGAAGATCGCGCCGATCGTGCGCGCGCTCGACGCCCACGGTGGGCTGGCCTACCAGATCATTCATACCGGCCAGCACTACGATCGCGAGATGAACGAGGTGTTTTTCGAGGAGCTGGGAATTCCGGCGCCGGATCTGTTCATGGGGGCGGGGGGCGGCAGCCACGCCCAGCAGACCGCCCGCATCATGACCGCCTTCGAGGCGCTGTGCGAGACCAGCCTGCCGGCCTGTGTGCTGGTGGTCGGGGACGTCAACTCGACGCTGGCCTGCTCGATCGTCGCCAAGAAGGCGTGCATCCCGGTGGCCCACGTCGAGGCGGGATTGCGCAGCGGCGACCGCAGGATGCCGGAGGAAATCAACCGGCTGGTCACGGATGCGATCAGCGACTGGTTCTTCGTCACCGAGCCGAGTGGGCGCGACCACCTGCTGCGCGAGGGCAAGTCCTCCGAAGACGTGCACTACGTCGGCCACGTCATGGTGGACAACCTGTTCTACCAGGCCGCCCGACTCGGGCAAATCGAAACCGCGCGTTTCGAGACGGCACCGTTCAAGGCCGCCCACGAGACCTACGGCGTGGTGACGCTGCACCGGCCGTCCAATGTCGACGAAGCGGCGACCTTCGCCCGCATCGGCGGCGCGCTGCGGCGCGTTTCCGAGCGTCTGCCGCTGATCTTCCCGGTGCATCCGCGCACGCGGGCCAACCTGGAGCGCTTCGGCATCGACCTCGGCGAGCGGGTGTCGCTGGTCGGCCCCCGGGCCTACATGGAATTCCTCAACCTGTGGAAGGATGCCGCGGTGGTACTGACCGACAGCGGTGGCCTGCAGGAGGAGACCACCGCCCTCGGGGTCCCCTGCGTGACGGTTCGGGAGAATACCGAACGGCCGGTGACCATCGACGAAGGCACCAACGTGCTGGTCGGTACGGACGCGGAACGCATCGCCGCCGCGGCGCTGGCGGCCTGTGACGGGCGGGGAAAAAGCGGCCGCAGGCCCGAGCTGTGGGACGGACGGGCCGCCGAGCGCATCGTCGCGGTCCTGGCTGGATTGCTGCCGGGCTAACCCGCGTGCCGCAATACTTTGTCATCATTGCGTCGGCGCGCAACGCTCGGATGTCCGTTCGATCGTCCAAGCTACGCGCTCGACACAACTGCCAATCGAGTCGATTTTCATGCTGATTCCGATGATTCTTTCCGGCGGTGCCGGAACGCGCCTGTGGCCGGTCTCGCGGGAAAGCCATCCCAAGCCCTTCATGCGCCTGGCCGACGGCAATTCCCTACTCGGTCTCGCCTACCGGCGTGCGCTGACCTGCCACGACGTGGGTGAAGTCGTCACCATCACCAACCGCGACTACTATTTTCAGACCCGCGACGTCTGGTCCGAAGTCGGCGCCGAGGCCAGTTGTGCCGCGCGCTACCTGCTGGAGCCCATGGGGCGCAATACCGCGCCGGCGATTCTTGCGGGGGCGCTCGACGTACAGGCACGCCACGGCGACGACGCCGTCCTACTGGTGCTTCCCGCCGACCATCTGATCCGCGATGCGAGCACCTTCGCCGAAGACGTGGCGCGCGCGGCCAGTCTGGCCCTCGGCGGTCATCTGGTGACCTTCGGCATTCGACCGACGCGAGCCGAGACCGGATTCGGTTATGTGCACGCCGGCGCGCAGGTGACCGGCAGCGACGGCTACGAGGTGCGGGGCTTCGTCGAGAAGCCCGACGCGGGCACGGCCCGGCGGATGGTCGAGGATGGCGGTCACTACTGGAACTCGGGCATGTTCTGCTTTACCGCTGGCGGCCTCGTCGCGGCCTTCGCCGAGCTTGCGCCGGACATGCTCACGGCTGCCGGTCGATGCCGTTCGGCGACCATCGAGGAGCCGGGCCAGCGGTTCGTCGAACTCGATCGGGACGGATTCGCCGCGATGGAGAACATCTCGATCGACTACGCGATCATGGAGAAGGCCGCCAACGTCGCGGTCGTGCCGGCGAGTTTCGACTGGAGCGACATCGGCTCGTGGACCGCGCTGGCGGAATTGACCGAGGCCGATGCCGACGGCAACCGTGTGCACGGCGACGCCGTGCTGGTCCACAGCCGTGGCTGCTTCGTGCAGAGCGAAGAGCGTACGGTGGCGACCGTCGGCGTCGAGGATCTGGTCGTGATCGATACCGCGGACGCCTTGCTGGTGGCCCAGCGCGACCGGGTGCAGGAAGTCAAGGAAGTCGTCGCGCGCCTGAAGAAGACCGGGCACGAGGCCTACAAGCTGCACCGCACGGTGTTTCGCCCGTGGGGCGCCTATACGGTGTTGGAGAATGGCAGCCGCTACAAGATCAAGCGCATCGAGGTCAAGCCGGGCGAATCCCTGTCGCTGCAGATGCACCATCACCGCTCCGAACACTGGATCGTGGTCAGCGGCATGGCACGGGTGGTCAACGGCGAGGACGAATTCTTCGTCCGTCCGAACGAGTCCACCTACATCCCCGCCGGCCACAAGCATCGCCTCGAGAATCCCGGTGTCGTCGATCTGGTGATGATCGAGGTGCAGAGCGGCGAGTATCTCGGCGAAGACGACATCGTGCGCTTCAGCGACGTCTACGGCCGGGCCTGAACGGTATCCAGCGCAGCCATGGCGATCTATGCGATAGGCGACATCCAGGGCTGCTACGACGAATTTCGCGCGCTGCTCGACCGGGTCCGGTTCGACCCTGCCGCCGACCGCCTGTGGTTGGTCGGCGACCTGGTCAATCGGGGGCCGGCTTCTCTCCAGGTGCTGCGCCTGGTGCGGAGTCTGGGGCCGGCGGCGACGGTGGTATTGGGCAACCACGATCTCTACCTGTTGATGGTGGCGGCCGGCTTTCGCAAACGCGGCAAGGACGACACGCTGGCGCCCGTGCTCGATGCGCCGGATCGCGAAAGCTTGCTTACATGGCTGGCCGGCTGCCCTTTGCTGCACGTCGAGGACGAGTTCGCGATGGTCCACGCCGGCCTCGTGCCACAGTGGTCGGTGGCCGCCGCCCGCGGCCTCGCGACCGAAGTCGAGGCCGCGTTGCGCGGCGCGGAGCGCAACCGGTTTCTCGCGGAGTTGGCTGGCAACAAGCCGGATCGCTGGGACCATCGCCTGCGCGGCCAAGACCGCCTGCGTTTCATCGTCAATGCAATGACGCGCATGCGTTTCTGCAGCGCCGACGGGCGCCTGGACTTTCGCGCCAAGGGCCCCCCCGGAACCGCGCCCAAGGGGTTGCTGCCATGGTTCGATGTGCCGGATCGCGCAAGCAGGAGCCACACCATCGTTTGCGGTCACTGGTCGGCGCTCGGTTTTCGCCGTGAGCAGGGCTTGCTGGCGCTGGACAGTGGCTGCCTGTGGGGCGGTGAGCTGACCGCCGTGCGGCTCGAAGACGGCTTGGTGTTTCGCGAGTCCGCCCGAAAACGTCGACTCGCCTCGTAATGGCGGCAGGGTCGGCGCTTCGCCGAGCCGGTCCGACGCGCTACCATTGACCGATTTTAGCGATGGTGGCGCCGCCGGGCGGCGGCGCACGAATTTCCCGCGTGACGACTTCCCTGGACATCCAAATCGTATCCCACGGCACCCCGGAGCTGGTGCGGCGGCTGCTCGCCGATTTGCGGGGCGCGTCCGGTCGCATGCACCTGCTGGAAAACCTCGCCGGTACCCCCGACGCCTGCGCCGCACTGCCGAGCGCGCGCCATGCCGACCGCCGGCCCCGCGGCTTCGCGGCGAATCACAACCAGCTGGCGGCGGCCGGCAAGGCTGACGTGATCGCCGTCCTCAATCCCGATCTGCGCATCGACGCGGCCGTGCTCGAGGGTTTGCTGCCGGCCTTCGACGATCCGGCGACCGGCATCGTCGCGCCGCGGATCTATGGGGCCGACGGCCGACTCGCCGACAATGCGCGGCGCGTGCTGACACCGCGCCGGCTGCTGCGCGACCGGCTTCGCCCGGATCGACGCCGGAGCGACTATCCGGACGCGGCGAGGGCCTGCGAGCCCGAATGGGTCGCCGGCATGTGCCTGCTGATCCGGCGCCGCACGTTCGAGGATCTGGGCGGGTTCGACGCCCGCTATCGCATGTATTGCGAGGACATGGACCTTTGTGTACGGGCTTGGCTGGCAGGTTGGGCGGTGCGCTGCCTGCCCGCACAAGGGGTCGTGCACGAGGCGCGTCGTGCCAGCCTGCGCGACCCGCGGCATTTCGCCTGGCATGTGGCGAGTCTGCTTCGATTCTGGCGATCTCCCGCCTATCGCCGATTCGTCGACTTGTCCGAGGCAGGCCGTCCGCATGTGGTGGGGAGGTCCTGAATGAAGGCGGCGGTGATGGTACTGGCCTCGGCGGCGTTCGTCGCCTTGCTGATCCAGGCGCTGCGGCCGGCGGCGCTTCGCGTCGGCCTGGTGGACGCGCCGGGCGGTCGCAAGCGCCACGAAGGTTCGATCCCGCTGATCGGCGGGGTTGCCGTCGTGCTCTCGTTCGCCCTGGCGAGCTTGATCTTCGTGCCGATCGTCGCCCCCTATCGCCCCCTGTTCGTCGGTCTGGCATTGCTCGTCATCATCGGCGTGATGGACGACCTGAGGGAGTTGGCACCACGCAACAAGCTCGCCCACCAGTTCATCGCCGCCGTGCTGATGACGTCCTGGGGCGGAAATTATCTGCGCGATCTCGGCATGCTGTGGGGCGATGCAGTCTTCGACCTGCAGGACTGGGGCATCCCCTTCACGCTGTTCGCCGCACTGTCGGTGGTCAATGCCTACAACATGAGCGACGGGGTCGACGGGCTGGCCGGCGGCTGGGCGCTCATCACCTTCGCGATGATGGCCTATCTCGGGCACATCACCGGCCAGCAGGAACTCGCGTCGTTCTCGATGATTCTCGTCGGCTGTCTTGCGGGTTTCCTGGTGTTCAACCTCCGCCACCCCTGGCGCCTGCGCGCCGCCGTGTTCCTCGGCGATGCCGGCAGCATGGCGATCGGCTTTCTGGTGGTGTGGTTCTCGGTCGAGTTGACCCAGCCGGTCGCATCGGATCGACTGCGCGTGCCGCCGGTGGTGATGCTTTGGGTGTGCGGACTGGCGCTGATCGACATGTTTGCCGTGACCTTGCGACGCATGAGCAAGCGACGCAATCCGCTGCACCCGGATCGCACCCACCTCCACCACGTCTTGATCCGCATCGGATTCTCCGACAGACGGGTAGTATTCTTCCTGATGCTGGTCAACGCATTTCTCGCGATGATCGGACTTGCGGGTTGGCACTATCGCGTCTCGGAGTTGGCGATGTTCCTCGGTTTCCTGGCGCTGACCGGCGCCTATCTGTACGCGGCCAGCCACGCCTGGCGGCTGTCACGCTTCGCCAGGAGATACCTGCGGCGCAACGGCGCCGCGCAGCGACAGCAGCAGACGGAGCAGTGAGGATGGCAACGGACGAGGCGCTGGACAGCCGCGAGGACGAGAGGGCGCACGGCGGCGCGCGCAGCCGCATCGGCGAGATGCTGGTGGACGCCGGCAAGCTTGCGCCCCGCGATCTGGAGCACGCGCTCGCGGCGCAGGCCGAGATGCAGGATCTGCTCGGACGCATTCTGGTGCGCCTGGGCCTGCTCGCCGAAAGCGATCTGGCCCAGGTTCTGGCGCGCCAGCTCGGCGTGCCGCTGGTCACGGCCGATGCGTTTCCGGAGGATCTGCTGCCGGTCAATGGGTTGTCGCCGGAGTACCTGAGGATGCACCGGCTGTTGCCGCTGGCGCTGGAAGCCGGGACACTCCGGCTCGCCATGGCATCGCCTCAGGACGCGTTTCTGGTCAAGGCGGTGCATCTGGCCAGCGGTCTCGAGGTGCTGCCGGCCCTGGGTCTGGAATCCGAAATCGAGACGGCCCTGGAGCGTTACTTCGAGGCGCCCGAAGACGACGAAGAGGCCGGCGGCAGCCCGCCCGAAGCCGGCGACAGCGAATTCGTCGAGCACCTGCGAGACCTCGCGACCGAGGCGCCGGTGATCCGGCTGGTCAATCAGATCGTCGGGCGCGTGGTCGATATGCGTGCCTCGGACATTCATCTGGAGCCGTTCGAGGACGCCTTGCAGGTGCGCTACCGCATCGACGGCGTGCTGCAAAACGACGCGCCCGTCGCGATCGGCATGGCCGCCGCGGTGACGTCGCGGATCAAGCTGATGGCCCATCTCAACATCGCCGAACGGCGCCTCCCCCAGGATGGGCGCATCAAGACGCGGGTCAAGGGGCGCGAGATCGACCTGCGGGTGTCGACCCTGCCGACCGTGCATGGTGAAAGCGTCGTGATCCGGGTGCTCGACCGTGCCAGCGTACGCATCGAACTCGAAAAGATGGGCTTCGCCGGCGACATCCTGACCAGCTTCCGCGAGCTTCTGGCCCGCCCCCACGGCATTCTGCTGGTCACCGGCCCGACCGGTTCCGGCAAGACCACGACACTCTATGCGTCGCTGACCAAGCTGGATTCGGCGGCGCTGAAGATCGTCACTGTCGAAGATCCGGTCGAGTATCAGCTCGGCGGCATCAACCAGGTGCAAGTGCAATCCCAGATCGGGCTGGATTTTGCCCAGTCCCTTCGCTCCATCCTGCGCCAGGATCCGGACNNATCATGATCGGCGAGATGCGCGACGGCGAGACCGCCCAGATCGCCGTGCAATCGGCCCTGACCGGCCACCTGGTGCTGTCGACGCTGCACACCAATACCGCTGCAGGGGCGGTGGTGCGCCTGGTGGACATGGGCATCGAGCCGTACCTCATCACCTCCACGCTGAATGGCGTCCTGTCCCAGCGGCTGGTGCGTCGCCTCTGTTCCGATTGCCGCCAGCCGGTCGAGCTCGACGCGGCCCAGGCATCGGCCGCGGGGCTCGCGCGCTTCACCGGGCCGGACGGGGCGCGCATCTACCGTGCCGCCGGCTGCACCGCGTGCAAGCACACCGGTTATCTCGGCCGCAGCTCGATCCACGAACTGCTGCCGATCGACGACGCCATGGTGCAGGCGATCCTGCAGGGCGAGGACGCTACGGCGCTGCACGCGCTGGCGCGCCGGCGTGGCATGAGAACGCTGTTCGAGGACGGGCTGCGCAAGGTCGCGGAAGGTGTCACGTCGCTCGAAGAGGTGGCACGGGTGACGCAGGATCAGCAGGATGAGTGACTTCCGCTACCGTGCCGTGCGTAGCGACGGCAGCTTCACCGAAGGCCGCCTCAGCGCCGACAGCCGCAGTGCCGCCCTGGCCCAGATCGAGCGCATGCGCCTGACTCCGATCGATCTCCATGAATCGGGCGCGGTGCTGGCCGGGGCCGCCCAGGCGGGCCGGAGCGAGCGTGGCCGGCGGCTCGGCAGCAGCCGCATCCGCGCAGTGGATATCGAGGATTTCACACGCTCCTTGTCGGTCATGCTGCGCTCCGGCGTGCCCCTCGACCGGGCCCTCAAGGTGATCGCCGGCATGGCCCAGAAAGAACACATGGCGCGCGTGGTCGGCGACCTGCATGCCGCGGTCAAGGGTGGAAAATCCTTCAGCGGCGCGCTCGTCGCGCATCAATCCTTGTTCGGAGATTTCTACATCAACATGGTGCGTGCGGGTGAGGCCGGTGGCCAGTTGGCCGATGTCCTGGCGCGGGTCGGCGAGCACCTGGAACGATTTCGGCAACTGCGCGAGGGCGTGGTGTCGGCGATGATCTATCCGATGATTCTGGTCATCGTCGCGTTGCTCTCCGTGTTCCTGCTGCTGACCTTCGTCGTCCCGCAGTTCGAGGCCTTGTTCGAGGATATGGGCGATGCCCTTCCGCTGCCGACCGCGATCATCGTCGCGGCCGGCCATTTTCTCGGCGACTGGTGGTGGTTGCTGGCGCTGTTGGTCGCGGCTCTGGTGTGGGGCTGGCGGCGCTACGTCGGCACCGAGCAGGGGCGCGCCTGGAAAGACGCCAAGCTGCTGGCGCTGCCACTGCTCGGCGAGCTGATCCGCAAGTACGAGGTCACGCGCTTCTCGCGCAGCATGGGGACGCTGCTCGGCGGCGGTGTCTCGATCGTGCAGGCGGTTCGTATCGCCGCGCAGACTGTGGCAAACTCGGCGCTCCGACAGGCGCTGCAAGGCGTCGCGCCGTTCATCAAGAAGGGCGGCAGAATGGCCGATGCACTGACCGAGACGGGCCTGTTCACCCCGCTCGCGCTGAACATGGTGCGTCTGGGCGAGGAAACCGGGCGGCTGGACACGATGCTGCTGGAACTCGCGCGCGTGCACGACGCGGAAGTGCAGGCCGGCATCAAGCGGGCGCTGACCCTGATCGAGCCGGTCCTGATTTTGACCCTCGGCGTGGTGATCGCGGCGATCATCGTGTCGATCCTGATGGGCATCCTGTCGGTGAACGATCTGGCCGCCTGAGTGCGGCACGCACCGGTGCATTCCAATCACCTCGAGTAAACCGATGACTGATTTCGCAATTTCCCGTCGCCAGGGCTTCACGCTGGTGGAACTGCTGGTCGTGCTGGCCATTCTCGGACTGTTGGCCGGGCTCGTGGGGCCGCGCGTGCTCAATCAGCTCGGTGGTGCCAAGAGCAAGACCGCCAACGTCCAGATCAAGGACTTCGAGCAGGCGCTCGAACTCTACAAGCTGGATGTCGGCCGCTTCCCGAGCAGCGACGAAGGCCTTTCTGCGCTGGTCGCCAAGCCGGCGTCCGCCACCGGCTGGAATGGCCCGTACCTGAAGCGCAAGGACATCCCGACGGATCCGTGGGGTCGCGCCTACCAGTACGCCGCACCCGGGCAACATGGTGAGGTGGACATCTACTCCTACGGCGCCGATGGCAGCGCAGGCGGGGAAGGTGAGAACGCCGACGTCGGCAACTGGAACTGAGCCGCTTCGCCGCCCACGCGACGAACGCCGCGAGGGGCGGCGCGTTGCTGCTGGTTTCACGCTGCTCGAGATGATCGTCGCGCTGGCCATCGCCGGCCTGCTGCTGGGGGTCGTGCCGATGGCCGCGGGCAAGCTCTACGAGTCGGTCGAATACCGCGCGACCGTGCGTTCGGTGCTCGGCGCCTTGCGGGCCGCACGGGAACGCGCTGCGGCCGAAGGCAGACCCGTGCGATTCGAACTGGATCTGAGGGGCCGACACTATGGTGAAGCGGGGCGACCTCCGGAGCGATTTCCCGACGACTACCGGGTCGATGCGACACTTGCGGCGACCGAACGCGACGGTGATGGCATCGGCGGCATCCGCTTCTTCCCCGATGGCGGTTCGACCGGTGGCAGCATCACGATCACGCGGCCCAGCGGCCAGGGGGTGCGGCTGCGGGTGGACTGGCTGTTCGGCAGGATCACCCAGGAACCGCCGGACGAGGGCCGATCCGGATGAGGCGTGCGAGCGGCTTCTCGCTGATCGAAGTGCTCGTGGCCTTCTCGATCATGGCGCTTGCCCTCGGCGTGCTCTACCAGAGCGGCGCGGGCTCGCTGCGCGCCGCCGTGCTGGCCGATCAGACCACCCGTGCCGCCCTGTGGGGGCGGAGCCTGCTCGAAGCGCGGGAGGCGGTGCCGGCCGATGGATGGCACGAATCGGGCAGTACCGAGGACGGCTTCCATTGGCAGATCGGCAGCCGGCCGCTGCAGGATCCATCCGAGCTGAACACCCTGATGCCGCTGCACGAGGTCGCGGTCACGATCGACTGGACCGATCGTGGTCGCAGGCGCGAATTCAGAATCGCTACGGTGCTGCCGCAGGCCGACGACGATGTGCGCTGAACCCGGCGACCGCCGTGCGCGGCACCGCTCGGGCGCGGTCTCGGGCTTTACGCTGGTGGAGGTCGTCGTCGCGGTGTCATTGGTTTCGGTGGTGCTGTTGGGCATGATCTCGGCGATGCGCACGCTCGGGGGTACCGCCGAGCGCGTTGACGCCCTGGTCGAGCGCGGCGAGCGGATGCGTGCCGCCTCCGATTTCCTGCGCGCCAGCCTGGCGGTGATTCAGCCGCCTTTGCCGCCGGTGGCCGGCGTTGCCACCGAGCGCCCGTCGCTGTGGGGTGGCCCGGAGGGGTTCGAGTGGGTCGGTCTGTTCCCCGCCCGCTTCGGCGCCGGCGGCATGCATCGCTTCCTGCTCGAGTTCGATGGCCGAAGTCAGCCGGCAAGCCTGAAGATCCACTTTGCCCCGCGCCAGCGCGGGCCACAGGCGCCGGACTGGGGTGCAATCGCGCCGGCGGTGTCGATCGACCACGTCGATCGCATGCTGGTGCGCTACCAGGCCGACGACGAGCAGTGGCTGGAGTCGTGGGATGCCACCGACGAACTGCCGCGCCGGGTGTTGCTCAGATTATGGGTCGATGGCCGGGTCTGGCCCGATATCGTCGTCGCGCCGAGTGCGGAAGGCGGCGCCGGTGCCGGCGAGAAAATCGTGCACGGGCCGGTGCGGTGAGAGCGGCCTCGGTAGATCGACGTCGCCGGCAGCGCGGCGTGGTCCTGGTTGCAGTGCTGTGGATCGTCGCTGCGCTGGTGTTGATCGTTGCCGGCATCAGCGCGTCGGCGAAGGGCGACGTTCGCAGTGCGGACGGATTCCGCAGTCGCATCGCGGCGACCGCACTCGCCGATGGAGCGATCCTGTTGGCCGCCCGCGATCTGGCTGCGGCCACGGGGGCACTGAGCACGCCCGTCGTCGGCCGCTATCAGGTGGATGGCCGTAGCGTGCGGGTCGAGGTCAGTCCCAGCTCGGGCTGGATCAATCTCAATGCCGCAGGGCGCGAACTGCTGCAGGCGATGCTGGTGATTCGCGCCGGCCTCGCGGAATCCGACGCGGCCCATCTGGCGGCAGCCATCCTCGATTGGCGCGATCTGGACCCGGCCGCTCAGGCCGATGGCGGCGAGGACGATGCCTATCGAGCGGCGGGTTCGCCCTACTTGCCCTTCAATGGCGCGTTCCAGGCCCCCGAAGACTTGTTGCAAGTTCTGGGCATGAGCTTCGATGTCTTTGATAGCATAAGGGATTGCATTGCCGTCACCGGTGCCGATGGTGGCGGAATAAATCCGCTGGCGGCGCCGGTTCAGGTGTTGCAGATCCTGACCGGCGGGGACGCGCGACGGGCAGCCGCGATCGTCGCCCGCCGGGCCGAGGGTGATCCGCTGCTCGATCTGTCGGCCCTGGACAGCCGGTTCATCGACCGGGCGCCTGCCGCCAGCTATCGGCTCGAAGCGCAGCTCGCGCTGCCGGATGGACGCCGCCTGTCGCGCGCTGTCTGGCTGCGCGTCGATCGCGCACGACGGGGAGCGGCGGCCGTCACGGTATTGCGCAGGGACCCGGTCACGGTCCGCATTGGCGACGTTTGAGGAAGGCAGAACTGAATTCGCGTACTGATTCGCTCAATCTGTTCGGGCTCGACTTGCGCAGGTATTGGCATTCCTATCGCGCTGGTTGGAACCAGGCCATGCGCATGCCCGCGTTCGCGTGGCTGGCACCCGACGAACCGGTGCGCCTGTTGACCCTCGGCGGCGAGGAGAGCGTGCGCGACGGCCGCTTTCCCGCGCGCACGGCCGGCCGGCACGACGCCCGGGCGAGGGCGATCGAGGTGCCGGACGAGTTGGTCTTGCGCGCCCGCAGCGTCATGCCGTTGCTCGATGACGAGGCCTTGTCGCGGGCGGTGTCGCTGCGCGTCCAGCAATTGAGCCCCTTCGCATTCGACGACACGGTTTCCGGCTGGCGCTGCGACGCGGCTGGCGAACGTCTGACCGTAGACGTCGCCATGGCATCCCGAACCCAGTTGACTTCGTGGCTGGAAAGTCGGCCGGCCGCCGTCGATCGGGCCGGCGAACTCGAACTGTGGGTCGATGCCGATGCGCCGATCGTGCTGCAGGGCTTCGGCGAAGCAGCCCGCGCCCGCCGCACGGGCCGTCGGACCGCTCTGATGGCGGGTCTGATCGGGCTGGCGGTGGTCCTCGTGGGGTCGATGATCGCGCTGCCGGCCTGGGAGAAACGGCGGCAGGCCGAGCAGGCCGAGGCATCCGTCGCTCGGCTCCAGGATTCGGTGCGCGACGAAATGGCGACGAAGGAACGCCTCGGCCGGCTGACCCGGCTGGTGTCCGAGTTGTCCGGCTCGGATCGCGGGGCGCGTGAATTGCTGGCCGTGCTGGGCCGCATCACCGAGGCGGTACCGGACGGGGCGGTGGCGAGAAGGCTCGCGTTCGACGGCGACCGCGTGCAGTTGAACGGGCTGGCCGACGATGCCGCCCAGTTGCTGCAGGTACTGAGCCGGCAGCCGGGATTCGCTGGCGTGCGGGCGCCCGGTGCGATCACCCGCAATGCGTTGACCGGCAAGGAGGCCTTCATGATCGAATTCCAGCTCTCTGGGAACGAGCCATGACGCGCCTGCTTTCCCGGCCCGTGTTCGCGATCGGATCCGTGCTGCTGCTGATCGGCGCGCTGCTGGCCACTTGGGCCGTGTGGATGAAAGAGGCGTACGACCAGGCGAGCGCGCGCATCGATCGGGTCGAGCCGCGTCATGCCCGGCTGGCCGGCCTGGGCGCCGCTGGCGAGGCGCTCGATGCGGCGCTCGCCAAGGCGCTCGATCTGACCTCCCGCCTGGCCTACCCGGCGAGTGTCGATGCCACCCAGGCGGGCGCCGCCTTGCAGAAGTCGATGCGGGAACTGGCCGAGGCCGCCGGCGCGACCGTGACCGGCAGCCAGTTGATGCAAAGCCGCGAGGAAGACGGCTACGATGTGCTCCGGGTCAGCGTCAAGCTGACCACCAGTCTCGAGTCCCTGAGCCGCTTCCTGGCCGCGGTCGGCGAGCACGATCCGAGGGTGCAGGTCGCGACGCTGCGGATCTCCCCCGATCCGCGACTCGGCCGCAGCGAGAGTGAGCACCGCCTGATCTGCGACCTGGCGCTCACCGCCATGAGGATCGGCTCTTGAACGCCCGGCCTCTGCTGCTTTGGCTGGCGGCGGACGCAGCGCTGGTCGCCGCGTTGGTTTCGATGGGACCGGCCAGCATGCGCGACTGGCAGGCACCGGCGCCGATCGCGCCCGATCCGGCGGCCTTCGACGTGCCCCGCGAGGTCGAGACCGCGGTCGACCCCGCCTTGCTACAGGCGACGCTGGCGCGGCCGTTGTTCTTTGCGTCCCGCCGGCCGTTGCCTGCGGAAGGCGCCGACGCCGCGACGGTGGCAGCCGACGCAGAAGATGCGCTCGGCGATCTGCAGTTGCTCGGACTCTTCTCCGCGGGCGGCGGCGGTGGGTTGATCGTGCGCCGGGATGGCGTCAGCCGGCGAGTCGCCGTCGGCGGCAAGGTCGGCGACTGGACCCTGGTCGAACTGGACGGGCTCGAGGCGCGCTTCCGTCGCGACGAGGAAGAGACCCGGCTGCTGCTGAAGCATGCGGGGCTGGCGCCGGCCGCGAGCGGAAAGGCCGAGGGTGGGGGGCGCGCGGCGGGGTTGCCGGTGCCCGCCGGCGCGGCGCCGGTGGCGGCATCCGCCGCGCCGGCAAGCGGCAGCATTGCCGACGAAATCCGCGATCGCCGCGCCCGACGCATTGCGGCGATCCGGGAAGCGCGCGAGCGGCTCCAGGCGCGCCGCGAACAGCAGCGCGGGCTTCCGCGCCAATGACCGAAGGATGAGGGCTTACGTGAATCGATTGTTTCATCGCAGGGGATGGGCCGGGCTCGCGGCGGCGTTGCTGCTGGGCGGGTGCGCCAGTCTCGCAAGCCCCCCCGAATCTACCCTCGAGGAGGCCCTTCGGCGCGCCGCCCGAGCGCAGGACACGACCGCCTCGGTGGCCGCCCGTGCCGATCGCCTGTCGGTTGCCGATGCGCCGGCCGGGCCCGGAGGAACGACCCTCGCCGATGGCGAGCGCGCGGCCGCGGATGCCTCCGGGCGCTCTGCGCCACGGATCTACCGGGGCAACGACACGATGGTCAAGTTGCCGGGCACGTCAGCCAGGCCGCTGCGTGGCGAAGCGGTGGCCTTGCGGTTCGAGCAGGCGCCGATCGCCGAGGTCGTGCATGCGATTCTCGGCGACATGCTCGAGCAAAACTACACGATTCACCCACCGGTGGCGGGCGAGGTGACGCTGCATACCCTGGCGCCGCTGCCACCGGATCAGATCCTGACGGTGCTCGAGTCGATGCTGCAGGCCAACGGCCTCGCCATCGCCCAGGATGCAACCGGCATCTACCACATCGGCCGGCCGGAAGCGCTCAAGGCCTTTGCGCCGCAGCCGCGACGGGTCGGCCGCCTGCCGGCCGGCAACTCGTTGCTGATCGTGCCCCTGCAGTACGTCGGCGCGTCCGAGATGGCCGAGATCCTTGCGCCGGTGGCGGGCCCCGCCGCCTTCGTGCGTGTGGACAACTTTCGCAATCTGTTGATTCTCGCCGGCTCCCGCGGCCAGCTTCAGGGCTGGATGGAGATCGTCGAGATCTTCGATGTGGACCTGCTGAAGGGCATGTCGGTAGGTCTTTTCCCGCTCCAGAACACCTCCGTGGACGAGGTCGAGGAGGCCTTGCGGCTGGTGACCGGTAACGAGCGCTCGGCCTCGCCCGCGCGGATCGCGACCGGCAGGCCCGAGGGCGCCGGCGCCGCTGCCGTCGCCACCCCGATCGGCGGTGCCATGAAGATTCTGCCGATCGAACGCCTCAACGCGATCCTGGTGGTGACGCCGCGCGCGGCCTACCTCGACATCGCTCGCGAGTGGATCGAGCGCTTCGACCGGCCGGACAACGACGGCGGGCCGCGCCTATATGTATACCCCGTGCAGAACGGTTCGGCAGCGCACCTCGCGACTTTGTTGAACGGCATCTTCGGCGGCGGCGCACTGGATACGCGTCGCAGTGCGCGCGACAGTGGTGTCGCCCCCGGGCTCGGCACATCGACCGCCAGCGCGCTGGGCGCCACCGCCAGCCCGACGACGACATCGGCCACCGGTACGACCGGCAGCGGCGCGACGGCCTCGTCCGCAGGTCAGGTGAGCCAACTTACGTTCGGCGACGTGCGGGTGGTTGCCGACGACCAGAACAACGCGCTCTTGATCTACGCGCCGCGCACCGAGTACAACAAGATCGAATCCGCCCTGCGACAGATCGACGTGGCGCCGTCCCAGGTGCTGATCGAGGCCAGCATCGTCGAGGTCAGCCTCACCGACGAAACCCGCTACGGCCTGCAGTGGTTCTTCACCGACAATGTCCGGGGCCGAGGCTGGACCGGCAGCGGCCAGCTCGGGTTGGGCGATGACGGCGGATTCGTCAGCCGAAGCGGATTTTCCTACACCATCACCAACCCGCTCGGCGAGGTGCGGGCGGTGCTGAACGCGCTGGCCAACAAGCAACTGCTGAAGGTGATCTCGTCGCCGTCGGTGATGGTGCTCGACAACCAGACCGCCGAGATCAAGGTCGGCGACCAGCAGCCGGTGCGCAACGCCCGAACCGTCACCGACGGTGGTACCACGACCGATTCGATCAGTTTCAAGGACACCGGCGTGGTCCTAAAGGTCACGCCCTCGGTCAATGCCGGCAACATCATTACGATGGAAATCGACCAGAGCGTGACCGACGTCGGTGAAGAGTTGGACCCGGCAACCGGCCAGCGCGCTTTTCTGCAGCGCCAGATCGCCAGCAAGGTCGCGGTGCCTTCGGGCGACACGGTCGTGCTCGGCGGCCTGATTCGCGACAATGCCTCGCGTGGTCGCCAGGGCGTCCCGCTGCTGGCCGATCTGCCGATCGTCGGCGCCCTGTTCGGCACCACCACGGTCAATTCGGATCGCACCGAACTGCTGGTGATGATCACGCCACGGGTGGTACGTACCGAGCGCGACGTGCGCGACGTCACCGAGGAGATGAAGCGCCGCATGTTCTCGCTGCGCAGTTTCCTGTCCGAGCGCACCGACGACGCGGTGCCCGGTCAGCGCTAAAGTTTTTTCAAACGAGGCCGAAAGCATGGGCTGGATTGCGTGCACGGCCTCACGTTCATGCAATCGAAACGGAGTTGTCACCTGATGAAACCGAATGGACGGCCGGCTGGTCGCCTACTTTCCCTACTGCTGGTAGCGGGCCTAGGTGCCTGCGCCAGTCTCTCGAGCCCACCCCCGACCACCGAAGAACGGGTTGGCGAGCGGGCCCGGACCCGCTGGGAGGCTCTGGTTGCCCAAGATTGGGAAAAGGCCTATAGTTTCGCGTCCCCCGCTTACCGGTCCGCGATCGACCTCAATGGATTCAAGTCGCGTCACTCCGGTGGCGCGGTGGTCTGGCAGGGCGTCAAGGGGGTCAGTTCCGAGTGCGGAGACGAGATCTGCGACGTCCAGGTCGAAGTCGCATTCGAGCCTGCGGTGCAGAAGGGCTTCAAGGGATTGTCGACCACCGTGAATGAAAAGTGGCTGCTGGAAGACGGTCAGTGGTGGATCCAACTCAAACCATGAATTCGCGGCATCCGATCGGTTTCGGATCGGCTGTCGTATTTTTGCAACGACTGGCGGAAGTGGCGCGACCGTTGGTTGTT
>JAGRFZ010000159.1 GCA_020445785.1 Rhodocyclaceae bacterium | reverse complement strand
TTGGCGGTTTCGAGTCGCTCGACCACGTCCGGCGTGGCGCCGAACTCGCCGTCGCTGGCCACCAGCAGGTCGGCGAGCTGCCAGCGCGCTTCGGCGATGCGGTCGATGCAGTGGGCCAACGGGCCGCAGATGTCGGTGCCGCCGCGGTAGGCCTGGCCGAGAAAGCGGGTCAAGCGTTCGAGCCCGTCCGGGTCGAGCGGCAGGTCCATCTCGATCAGCTCGCCCTCGCCGCCGAAGGTCACCACCCGGCAGTCCCGTTGCTGGGCGTGGGCGGTGCGCATCGCCTCGAGTACCACCGCTTTGGCCACTGCTTCGGCGCCGCCCTGCATCGAACCGGAAGTGTCGACGCAGACGATCAGCGGCCCCATTTCGAGCCGGCGATCGGGCTTGGGACGGTTGATCGGACGCTCGACGCGGGCGTCGTGGCATACCGTCTCGCTCATCCGGTCGTCGTCCTCGTAGGCCAGCAGGCTGCGCTCGGCGCGGCGTGCGTGCCACACCAGGCGCAGGCGGGGATGGCCGAGCAGCATCGCTTCGGCCGGCAGCATCCGCGCGATGCGGTCGGAGCGGCACACGCCGCGGGTCTCGCCCGGCAGGTCGGGTACGTGCACGGTGCGCGCCTCGGGCACACGCGCCTGGGACGGCTCGACCACCGTCTCGGTCTGCTGGCCGACGCTGTCGGGCACGTCGGTGACCCGGGCACGGCCGAGGCCGCGGATGATGCGGGCGAGTTCGGGAAGGCGCTCGAGCAACTGGCGGATGCGCACCACCTCCTGCCAGCCGTCGGAGCGCAACAGGCCGCGCAGTCGGTCCCAGCGGGCGTTCTTCGGCAGGTCCCCGAGATCACCGAAGACCTCCACCAGCGATTTCATGTCACCGCAGCGCTGCTGCCAGTCGGCCGAGAACGCATCGACCGCGAAGGCGATCGCGCGTGTTTCGGGCACGCCACGGTCGAGATATCCGGGGATGAAGTCGGTGTGGAACAGCAGGCCCATCAGCACGGTCTCGGCCAACTCGTCGTTGCCGCGGCAGAACGCGGGCAATTCCAGGGCATCCAGCGCCGTGGCCAGCGCCGAGGCCAGCACTGGTGGCGGCCAGGGCCAGTCGTCGGCGGCGGCGAGTCGGCCCGCGAGCAGCCCTTCGAGTAGCCGCCGCAGGCCGGCCAGCCGTTCCTCGAGGCCCGCGCTGGAATGGGTGAGGCTGCCGCTGCGCAGACGCAGCGGCAGCGCGTCCATGTCCGCCAGCCGCGCCTCGCGCGCGGCGAACAACAGGCTCGGGATCTCGGCCGACGTCACTCTTCGAAGGGCTCGCAGATCACCGGTTCGGGGGCGATGCCGGGATCGTCGGGCAGACGGGGCAGGGCCTCGAAGCCGGCATGACAAGCGCGGGCCCGCACCGTGAAATCGTCGAGGGCGGCGGCGATCGCGGTCAGGTTGGCGTCGATCGCGTCGGCCAGTGGCCGGTCCAGCCACAGACTGCCGGCGCGGTAGTGCACAAAATCGTCGCGGACCTCGGCCAGTTCTGTGCGGTAGCCGTCGATGCGTGCCAGCAGCGCGTCGAGTTGGCCGGTGCGGGCGCCAATGTGGGTATCGCCGTAACGGCGCTTGCGGGTGTAGGTCATGCGCAGGGCCTGGCTGCCGCCCTTCATGTCGTTGACCTCGCCGGCGAGCTGGGCATCGGTCATCCGCAGCCGGCCTTCTTCGTCGTAATCGAGGTCGTCGGCGTTGCGCTCCGCCAGCAACTGAGCCTCGAAGGCGGCGACCACGCGCTCGAGGCGCGGCGGCGCGTAGGCCTCGCGCACGCCGAGGCGGGCGGTGAGCCAGTCGCGCACCAACTGCTGCTCGGCCTCGTCGCGGCCGAGGCAGCCCGGCAGCAGCGTCAGGTCCCAGGGGCTCACCGTGTCGCGCGCCTCGCTCGCCGCGGCGGTGCGCAACAGGCCGGCCACCTTGACCCAACGACGGTCGGACACCGCGATGTCGTGGCCGGCCAGCCAGGCGCGCAGCTCGACCATGCGGTCGGTGACCTCGGGCGGCAGCGCCACCCCGATCGCGCGCCGGATCAGCGCCTCGCGCTCGGCGGCGCGGAGGGCGCCGTCGAAGATGGTCCGGCCGGCGTCGAGCGGCGGCAGCGCCAGCAGCGCTCGGAATCCCTCGCCGCTCACCGGTGAGACCGGGATGCGCAGCAGGAAGCGGTCGAAGAAGGCCGCCGCGACCTCGTCGTCCGGCACCTCGTTGCTGGCGCCGATCGTGCTGATCAGCGGGCAATGGATGCGTCCGGCGCCGTTGTCGAACTCGCGCTCGTTGAGCAGCGTCAGGAGGGCATTGAGGATCGCGCTGTTGGCCTTGAACACCTCGTCGATGAAGGCGATCGATGCCTCCGGCAGGAAGCCGGCGGTGTGGCGCTCGTAGCGGTCCTCCTCGAGTGCACGGATCGACAGCGGGCCGAACAGCTCCTCGGGCACCGAGAAGCGGGTCAGCAGCCGCTCGAAGTAGCGGGCCTCGGCGAAGGCCAGGTGCAGGCGACGCGCCAGTTCGCTCTTGGCGGTACCGGGCGGGCCGAGCAGCAGGCTGTGCTCGCCGGCCAGCGCCGCCAGCAGAATCAGCCGCACTTCGCGGTGGCGTTCGATCAGGCCGCCTTCGAGGTCGGCCAGCAGGCCTTCGAGGCGGTCGCGTAGCTGTTCGCTGGGGTTCATCGCTGTCATGATAGGGGCGCGCGGGGATCGGTGTGAATCCCGCTTATGCAGCATCCGTGCCCGAACCGACGACTCGATGAACGCTCCCGACCCCGAATTTCCGCTGCGCTCGATCGACGCGCTGGCGTTCGACAACAGCTTCGCCCGACTGCCGGCCCGCTTCCACACGCGACTGGCGCCGTGGGGCCTGCCCGAACCACGACTGGTCGCGACCAGCGCCGCAGCGGCTGCCCTGATCGGGCTCGACCCTTCCGCATTGACCGCGCCGGAGGCCCTGCAGTGGCTGGCCGGCAACCGCCTGCCGGATGGTGCCGAGTCGCTGGCGGCCGTGTATTCCGGCCACCAGTTCGGCGTCTGGGCCGGTCGCCTCGGTGACGGCCGCGCCCACCTGGCGGGCGAGGTGCGCGGTGCGGGCGGGCCCTGGGAGCTACAGTGGAAGGGTGCCGGCCGCACGCCATACTCGCGCATGGGCGACGGCCGCGCCGTGCTGCGCTCGTCGATCCGCGAGTTCCTATGCTCGGAGGCGATGGCGGGGCTCGGCATCCCGAGCACCCGTGCATTGGCGATCGTCGGCTCCGACCTGCCGGTGCAACGTGAGGAGACCGAGACCGCGGCGGTGGTGATGCGGATGTCGCCGAGCTTCGTGCGCTTCGGCTCGTTCGAGCACTGGGCGGCGGCGGGCGACGTCGAGGCCCTGCAGATCCTCGCCGACTACGTCATCGATCGCCACTTTCCGGCCCTGCGCGAGGCGCCCCAACCGGTCGAAGCGCTGTTGCAGACGGTGTCGCGGCTGACCGGCGAATTGCTCGCCCAGTGGCAGGCGGTGGGCTTCATGCACGGCGTCATGAATACCGACAACATGTCGATCCTCGGGCTGACGATCGATTATGGACCGTTCGGATTCATGGACGGCTTCGATGGCGGTCACGTCTGCAACCACTCGGACAGTGCCGGCCGCTATCGATTCTCGCATCAGCCGCAGGTCGCCCACTGGAACCTGCTGGCGCTGGCCGGCGCCTTGCTGCCCCTGCTCGATGGCGACCGCGAGCGCGCCCGCGCCGCGGTCGATGAGGCCTACGGCCCGGCCTACGACGAGTGCTTCGCACGATTGATGGGCGCCAAGCTGGGGCTCGCGGCGCCGGCCGACGAGGCCCTGTTGACCGGGTTGTACCTGCTGCTGCAACGCAATCGCTGCGACTACACCAGCTTTTTCCGCCGGCTGTCGGTGCTGCCGGCCCAGGTCGAAGCCGGTGTCGCCGGCGACGCGCCGGTGCTCGATCTGTGCATCGATCGCGAGGCGGGCGCGGCCTGGCTGCGGGAATGGCGAACCCGGTTGGCGGGCGAGGCGAGACCGGAGCGCGAGCGCCAGGCGTCGATGACGCGCAGCAATCCCAAGTACGTGCTGCGCAACTGGGTGGCCGAGTCGGCCATCCGCGCGGCCCGCCAGGGCGAATTCGCAGAATTGCACGACGTGCTGCACTGCCTCGCCCGGCCCTTCGACGAGCAGCCGGAATTCGAGCGTTTCGCGACGCCCCCACCGGACTGGGCCGACGGCATCGAGGTGAGTTGTTCGAGCTGATGCGGCGTGTGTCGGCGCCACCGCCGCTAAAGCCGCGGCGGTGGCGGTCGTAGTCGTAGGAGACCGCCTCCCGGAGTGCCGTTTTCCCGATGAGCAAGCCCAACGCCCGCCTGACCCTCGAATTCGCCCTCGATCTGCGCGTGCCCGACGCCATGACCGGCCACGACCATGGTGCCCTTTGCCAGGAGTTGTGCGAGATGCTCGGCGCCACGGTGATCAAGGGCTTGCCCGCGATCAGCACCAAGCAACTGGCCAAGGCCGGCGTCAGCCTGCTCGGCCACCACCACCACGCCACCGTCGAGAACCTGGCCGCACCGGCCCTCGACCCGGCGGTGGTAGCCCGCGTGGCGGCCCATCTGACCGACGACGAAATCCAGTCGCTGTGTCGCAAGGCTGCCGCCCAGGCGCCCAGCGCGGACGACGAGCTGCTGCGTTACCTACGCCGCCAGGCGTTGGCGCTGGTCAGCGAATACCGATTGGTTCCATGCCGCCTGAACGCCGTGCAGACCTCCGGCGCCAGCGGCGTGCAGGAGGGAAAGCTGAACCTGACCAATGGCTCGGTGATGCTCGACGAGGGCTTCCGAAAAGTCCGCCTGAAGGGCGACCAGGGTGCGATCCCGGTCACTGTCGAGGGCCTTGCCGGGAACCTTCGGGCAACGCTCTCGGGCCATACCCTGAGTGGGCCGGTACTCGCGGTGGATGTGGCCGATCTGGTGCCCCACCGAGGTCACCTGATCGGCTTGTGGCAGCAGGGTTGCGCTCGGGACGGCGCATGAAAGCAATTTATTTGTTGCATTGCAGCATTTTCTCTGCTAGAGTGCAGTTGTCTCCTCCACCCTCCTCCAATGGTGTGGATTAGGCCCGGAATCCTGGATTCCGGGCCTTTTTTTCGGCCCGTGCCATTGTCCTAGGCCGGCACCGCCCGGTGCGCGCCGCAGCAGCGGACGGGCGGGGCTGCGGGCGTTGCGTCGCGCCCATGCGGCTTCTATGATGTTCCGCCGTGCTTGCCGCGCCGGCAGGCGCCAGCCGTGTTTGCAGTCACCGAACGGGTCGGGCCCGGCGACGAGCGCTTGCAGGCCGTGCGCGAGCAGGCGGGTCAGATGGTGCTGAAGAACATCGACAATGCCGATTTTTCCGGTTTCACCAGTACGATCTACGGCCGGCGGATGAACGCCGCCTCGGCGTGGCGGTCGTCCCTATGAGGCGCTGGCCGAGGGCGGCTACGAGTCCGTTTGCGCGCCGGTCCGAGACGGTCCGTGGCTGCGCCGCTGCGCGGGCTGCGGTGCAGCAGCCGAGGCCTTGCCGGAAGGCATGCGAGTCGTAAGGTCCGTGCTGCGGCCGACGTCGAATGTCGTGACCGCGCAGCCGTCGCCGCCGCGCACCGCGGAGCCCGAGGCGACCGCGACACCTACGATGGGAGCGAGCACACGATGAAACGCTA
>JAGRFZ010000158.1 GCA_020445785.1 Rhodocyclaceae bacterium | reverse complement strand
GCCAGCAGGGTCTTGCCGGTACCCGGCGAACCGACCATCAGCACGCCCTTCGGGATCCGTCCGCCGAGCTTCTGAAACTTGGACGGATCACGCAGGAAGTCCACCAGTTCGGACACCTCTTCCTTGGCCTCGTCGCAACCGGCGACGTCGGCAAAGGTGATGGAGTTGGCCGAATCATCGAGCATCCTCGCCCGCGACTTGCCGAACGAGAAGGCGCCGCCGCGACCGCCGCCCTGCATCTGGCGCATGAAGAATATCCAGACCCCGATCAGCAGCAGCATCGGGAACCAGGACACGAAGATGTTCATCAGGAAGGACTGCTCTTCCTCGGGCTTGGCGGCGGTGACCTTGACGCCGTACTTCATCAGGTCGGAAACCATCCAGATGTCCTGCACGCCCGGCGTATAGACGGTGATCTGGCGCCCTTCCTGGGTGGTGGCCTTGAGCACGCGCCCATCCACCAGCACCTTGGAGATCCGCCCGGAGCGCGCCTCTTCCATGAACTGGGAGTACTCCATCGTGTTCTGGGCGACCTGACGCGTATTGAACTGGTTGAAAACGGTCATCAGGACGATGCCGATCACAACCCAGATCGCCAGATTTTTGAAGAGATTGTTCAAGCTGCGCTCCCGAAGGCCCGACAGGGGCCGGCTGCTCAATGGACTGATTCTATGTGCTAACGTTCAAAGCGGGCAAACGCCCCACCTACTTTCTACCGCTGGCGAGGAAATACACCTCGCTGCTGCGGTCGCGCGAGGCCTTCGGCTTGCGCACGGCCACCGTCGCGAACACCGTGGCCAAGTGACGGCGAAAGTCGTCGAATCCCGCCCCCTGAAAGACCTTGACCACAAATCGACCGGAAGGTGCCAGCCGCTGCTCGGCAAACTCCAGCGCCAGTTCCGCGAGCGCATACGCCCGCGCCTGGTCGACGCTTGCGACACCGGACAAGTTGGGGGCCATGTCGGACAATACAAGGTCCACCGACCGCGGGCCGAGCAGGCCTTCGAGCCGGCGCAGCACGGCGTCGTCCTCGAAATCGCCCTCGATGAATTCCACACCCGCGATCGGCGCCATCGGCAGCAGGTCGAGGGCGATCACCTGGCCGCGTCCGCCCAGACGTTGTGACACGACCTGACTCCAGGATCCCGGCGCCGCCCCCAGGTCGACCACCGCCATGCCCGGCCGCAGCAGTCGATCCCGATCATCGATCTCGACCAGCTTGTAGGCCGCACGCGCGCGATAGCCTTCGCTGCGGGCGCGCTGCACGTAGTGATCATGGACGTGCTCGTTGAGCCACGCCTTGCTGGTCTTGCTCGGTTTCATCGGAGTAGAATCGCGCCCCTTGCCCGTAATCTGCCACCATGAACGAAATTTCGCCTGCCCGTCGACGGCAACTCAAAGCCCTCGCCCACCACCTCGATCCCGTCGTCGCCATTTCCGCTAACGGCCTCTCCGATGCCGTCCTGAAGGAGATCGAGACCGCGCTCGAGGCCCACGAACTGATCAAGATCCGCGTCTTCGGCGACGATCGCGAAGTCCGCCGCCGCTATCTCGACGAGATCTGCCGTGTGACCGGCGCGCAAGCGGTGCAGTCCATCGGCAAACTGCTGGTGGTGTGGCGCGAGCGGGCCGAAGAAGACGAGCCGGCCAGCCGCCCGGCACGGCGCAGGTCGCGCTCGGCGGCCCCTCTGACCAAGAGAGCGGCGCAGACCCTCGCCGAGGGCGGCGGCCCACCGAAGGCCCGGCGCAACGCGCAAAAGGCGGCAGGCAAGGCGACCTCGGCACCCGCCCGCCCGAGACGTCGCTGATCGCCGGCGTTGCCGGTCACCTGCGATCGAGTCGCCACGCCGATTCAGCACGGGGGCCTGCGCTGGGCGCCGACCACCAGGACCGCGGCGAGCAGTGACTGCAGCAGGTACAGCCCGCTCGACACGCCATGCCACGTCGCGAAGGCGCCGCCGGCGACTTCACCTGCGAGTTTCAGCCCATGCATGGTCGGCTGGATCCAGAATTGCAGCATCAGGCTCAGGACGAGCATCGCGGCGACGACCGCCAACAGACGTTCGCGAACCACCGCGGAACGCCGACGAACGGCCAGCATCACAAGCAGTAGCGCCGCGCAGCCGAGCCCGAGCAGATGGACCCGCTCGAACAGCCAGCCGGCGATGCGACCGGCCTCGCGACGATCGTCGAGCAGCGCAAACAGGGTCGGCGCAACCAGATAGCCGACCGTCCACTGGGCACCGGCCCACAGGCTCGCGACCAGTTGGAACAGGCCGGCGCACCACCCGAGGCGGCCGCCGTGCTCACTCGTAGCGGACGTCGATGACCTCGTATTCACGAATACCGCCCGGCGCCTGGACTTCCGCGACGTCACCCGCGAACTTGCCGATCAGCGCCCGTGCGATCGGCGAGCTGATCGAGATCTTGCCCTGCTTGAGATCGGCCTCGTCGTCACCGACGATCTGATAGGTGACGGCCTGCCCGGTATCGAGGTCTTCGAGATCGACGGTGGCGCCGAACACGCACTTGCCATCCGCATCGAGCAACTTGGGATCGATGATCTGTGCGGTGGCGAGCTTGCCTTCGAGTTCCTTGATACGCCCCTCGATGAACCCTTGCCGCTCCTTCGCCGCATCGTATTCGGCGTTTTCGGAGAGATCCCCGTGGGAGCGGGCCTCGGCAATCGCCGCAATCACTTCGGGCCGATCGACGGTCTTCATCCGGTGCAGTTCCTGCCGCAGCAACTCCGCGCCATGCAGGGTCAATGGTGTCTTGATCATGTTCAGCTCAATTCGGCGTGCAGCGACTGCACGGAATAGACCTCGAGACCGGCCAGGTGGCGCATGCCCATGCACGCTGCCCGAGCGCCCTCGATGGTCGTGAAGATGGTGAGTTTGGCCGCCAGCGCGCTGGTCCGGATCGAGCGCGAGTCGGCAATCGCCTGTCGCTTCTCATCGACCGTGTTGATGACCATGCACACCTCGTTGTTCTTGATCACGTCGACGATGTTCGGGCGGCCCTCGGTGACCTTGTTGACGACGCCCACCGGCAGACCGTCGGCCTCGATCGCGGCGGCCGTACCGCGCGTGCCGAGCAGTGAGAAGCCGAGCGCGTGCAACTCCCGAGCGACCTCCACCGCCGCCTTGCGGTCGGTGGCCTTGACGCTGATGAAGGCCTGCCCCGAGCGGGGCAGGTTGGTGCCGGCAGCCAATTGCGACTTGACGAAGGCCTCCGCGAAGCTGCGGCCGACACCCATCACTTCACCGGTGGATTTCATCTCGGGCCCGAGGATGGTGTCGACCCCTGGAAACTTGACGAAGGGGAAGACCGCCTCCTTGACCGAGTAGTACGGTGGCACGACTTCCGCGTCGACGCCTTGATCGGCCAGCGAGATGCCGGCCATGCAGC
>JAGRFZ010000033.1:373-16542 GCA_020445785.1 Rhodocyclaceae bacterium | reverse complement strand
GCTCGCGCTCTTCCGGGGCGTTGTCAATCTGGTCGTACGCCTTCGACTCACCACCAAACTTCTTCGCCTGGTGTGTCGTGATCGCCGCCGTCAGCGTCGTCTTGCCATGGTCAACGTGACCAATCGTCCCTACGTTCACGTGCGGCTTCGTCCGCTCGAACTTACCCTTAGCCATGTCAAAACCTCAATCAGAGAGAAGGAAGTACAGGATTACGCCCAAAGTTCCCAACGCACTCAAGCGATGAAAGTGGTGCCCATGACGTGGATTGAACACGTGGCCTCTCCCTTACCAAGGGAGTGCTCTACCACTGAGCTACATGGGCCCGCAAAGCTTGAAACTGGAGCGGGTGAAGGGAATCGAACCCTCGTCGTAAGCTTGGAAGGCTTCTGCTCTACCATTGAGCTACACCCGCACACCACGCTGCCGACGCCTCAACCGCAACCCGCGCCCCCAAAACCTCGGACGACGCGATTCAGTCAATCTTCTGGTGGAGGGGGAAGGATTCGAACCTTCGAAGGCTGAGCCGGCAGATTTACAGTCTGCTCCCTTTGACCGCTCGGGAACCCCTCCTAGCGGAAAGCGCCGAATTCTAGTCGCCGGATTGACCCCTGTCAAACATCGAATTGCAATTTCTCCAAACCACCGCACGTCGGGAGTGCAATCCTTGCACAGCAGGGGTGGCGGCCCGCTCCGGTGACGGAGCGTGCTGGCTACAATGAGGGTGCGAACGCGGCGGCGCGGACCCCAAAAGGGCGGCAGCCGCCGAAGCGAGGCAACCGACACCAAGCGTGGAGTTCGACATGTCCCCGACCCCGCAAGCGGCGAAGCCCGGCGCTTCGCTCGACGACAAGTACACCAGCCCGAGCGGCCGGGTGTACGTCACCGGCTACCAGGCACTGGTGCGGCTGCTGATGATCCAGCAGGAGCGCGACCGCAGCGCCGGCCTCGAAACCGCCGGATTCGTTTCCGGCTATCGCGGCTCGCCCTTGGGCGGCCTCGACCAGACCCTGTGGAAGGCCCGGGCGCATCTCGAGCAGCGCAATATCGTATTTCAGCCCGGCATCAACGAGGACATGGCGGCGACCGCGGTGTGGGGCTCTCAGCAGGTCAGTCTGTCGCCCCACGCCACGACGGATGGCGTGTTTGCGATGTGGTATGGCAAGGGTCCGGGGGTCGACCGCTGCGGCGATGTCTTCCGCCATGCCAACGCCGCGGGATCGTCCAAATTCGGGGGCGTACTGGTGATCGCCGGCGACGACCACGCCGCGAAGTCGTCCACCTTCCCCCATCAGACCGATCATTTCTTCAAGTCGATGATGATGCCCGTGCTGGCGCCGGCCGGCGTCCAGGAGTATGTGGACTACGGCGTCCATGGCTGGGCGCTGTCGCGCTATTCCGGCTGCTGGGTAGCGTTCAAGGCGCTCGCCGACACCGTCGAGACTTCGGCCTCGGTCGATGTGGACCCACAACGGGTGCAGGTGAAGATCCCGACCGACTTCGCACTACCGACCGACGGATTGAACATCCGCTGGCCGGATCCGCCGCTCGTGCAAGAGCGCCGGCTGCTGAACTTCAAGCTCTACGCGGCCCTCGCCTACTGTCGGGCCAACGGCCTCAACCGGGTGGTGATCGACTCGCCCGCCGCCCGGCTCGGCATCATCACCTCGGGCAAGAGCTACCTCGACGTACGTCAGGCGCTGGACGACCTGGGCATCGACGAGGTGCGGGCCGCCGAGATCGGTATCCGGCTGTACAAAGTCGGTATGGTGTGGCCGCTCGAGGCCGAAGGTGTTCGCCACTTCGCCGAAGGGCTCGACGAAATCCTGGTGGTGGAAGAAAAACGGCAGTTGCTCGAGTACCAGTTGAAGGAAGAACTCTACAACTGGCGCGAAGACGTGCGCCCGCGGGTCGTCGGCAAGTTCGACGAGAAGGGTGAATGGGCGATGATCCCGTCCGCGGACGGGACGGTGGACCACGGTGACTGGCTTTTGCCGGCGGCCGGAGAACTGACCCCGGCAATGATCGCTCGCGCCATCGCCGGCCGTATCGCGCGCTTCTTCACGTCGGACCGGATCAAGGCGCGCCTGGCCTTTCTCGAGACCAAGGAAGAGGCGCTGTCGAAGCGCGTGTTTGCGATCGATCGGGTGCCTACCTTCTGCTCGGGGTGCCCCCACAATACGTCGACGCGGGTACCGGAAGGCTCCCGTGCCCTGGCCGGCATCGGCTGCCACTACATGGTGACCTGGATGCCGGAGCGGCGCACCGGCACCTTCACCCAGATGGGTGGCGAGGGGGTGCCCTGGATCGGTCAGGCACCATTCACCAGCGAACCGCACATCTTCGCCAACCTCGGGGACGGCACTTATTTCCACTCCGGATTGCTGGCGATCCGGCAGGCGGTGTCCGCCGGGGTCAACATCACCTACAAGATCCTGTACAACGATGCGGTCGCGATGACCGGCGGTCAGCCGGTGGACGGTCAGCTCACGGTACCGATGATCGTGCGCCAGCTCGAGGCCGAAGGTGTGCACAACATCGTCATCGTCACCGACGGCAGCGAGCGGGCCTACGGCGCGGCAGACCTGCCCCACGGCATTCCGGTCCGCCACCGCCAGGACCTGGAGTCGATCCAGCGCGACCTGCGCGAAACACCCGGCGTTTCGGCCCTGATCTACGACCAGACCTGCGCTGCCGAGAAGCGCCGGCGTCGCAAGCGCGGCCAGTTTCCCGACCCTGCGCGGCGGGTCTTCATCAATCAGGCCGTGTGCGAGGGCTGCGGCGATTGCAGCACCCAGTCCAACTGCATGTCGGTGGTCCCGGTCGAGACCGAATTCGGCCGCAAGCGGGCAATCGACCAGAGTTCGTGCAACAAGGACTATTCCTGTCTCGAAGGTTTCTGCCCGAGTTTCGTCACGATCGAGGGGGGGCACCTGCGGCGTGGCGGCGCCGCCGTGATCGATGAATCGCGCTTCGGCGAACCACCCGCGCCCACCCTGCCGGCCACCGATCGGCCCTACGGCATCATGGTCACCGGCGTCGGCGGCACCGGCGTCGTGACCATCGGGGCGCTCATCGGCATGGCCGCGCATCTCGACGGCAAGGGCGTCACCGTGCTCGACATGACCGGGCTCGCGCAAAAGGGCGGCTCGGTATTCAGTCACATCCGCATCGCCGATCGCGCCGACGATCTCCATGCCGTGCGCATCGCTGCGGGAGAGGCCGACGCAGTGATCGGCGGCGACGTCATCGTCAGCGCGAGCGTCGAGGCCCTTGCCAAGATGGCACGCGACAGGACCCGGGCCGTGGTCAATTGCTCGGAGACCCCGACCTCCGATTTCACGCGAAATCCGGACTGGCAGTTTCCGCTCGACAAGATGCAGGCGAGCGTGGTCGAAGCAGTCGGCCGCGAGCACTGCGAGTTCCTCGACGCCGAAACACTGGCCACCACCCTGCTCGGCGACGCGATCGCGACCAACCTGTTTCTGCTCGGCTTCGCATGGCAGCGAGGCATGGTTCCCGTCTCCTTCGAAGCGCTGCAGCAGGCGATCGATCTCAACGGGGTGGCGGTGGACATGAACCGCAAGGCGTTTCTGTGGGGGCGGCGTGCCGCCATCGACCTGACGGCGGTCGCCGCGAGCGTGGCGCCGGCCGGGACGGCGACGGAGGATTCGCAGAATCTCGACGAACGCATCGAGCGCCGGGTGTCCGCGCTCGTCGAATACCAGGACGCGGCCTACGCCGAGCGTTATCGCAAGCTGGTGTCGCAGGTGCGTGGCGCCGAAGCGGTCCTCGGTTCGACCGCCCTGACCGAGACCGTGGCCCACCAGTTCTTCCGCCTGATGGCGATCAAGGACGAATACGAGGTCGCACGCCTGTACTGCGACGAACGCTTCTGGCAGCAGATCGAAGAGACCTTCGCCGGCGACTACGAGGTGCGCTTCCATCTTGCGGCACCGCTGCTCAGCCGTCCCGACCCCAACACCGGACGCATCACCAAGCGAAGCTTCGGCCAGGGCATGCGGCGCGTCTTCCGCCTGTTGCACCGACTCAAGGGCCTGCGCGGCAGCCGCTGGGACCTCTTCGGCAGATCCGAGGAGCGCCGCATCGAGCGGGCACTGATCGATCGCTACGAGCGCGACGTGGGCGAATTGATCGACCACCTCTCGTTCGACCGCCTGCCGCTGGCGATCGAGATCGCCGATTTGCCAGCGACGATCCGTGGCTTCGGCCACGTCAAACTGGCCGCGCTGGCCGCCAGCGACGCCCAGCGCGAGCGCTTGCTGGCGCGCTGGCGGGACCCCTCGGCACCACTCCATCGGAGCGCGAGAAAGGCCGCCTGACGGCCCTCGCGGGGGCTTGCCCGCGGGTTTATCATGCGGCGGTCATCCCTGCCGGCAGTCCGATGCCACTCGCCAAAGCCCTCGCCGTCCAGTTCGGCGCTTGTCTGCTCGCGGCCATCGCAATCAAGGCCGGCCTACTCCCCCTCACCCCGATCTGGCGGCCGGTACTGGCCCAGGCGGTGATGGCCGTTGGGCTGGCCGCGGCATTCCGGTCCGAGCGCTGGTGGCTGCCGATCCACCTGTGCTTCGTCCCTGCACTGGCGCTGGCCCAAGGCCTCGGGATTCCCCCGCTTTGGTACCTCGCCGCCTTCGTCCTCACTGCCCTGGTGTTCTGGAGCAGCTATCGGACGAGGGTGCCCCTCTATCTCTCGAACCGCGCCACCGCGGAAGCCGTCGCCGGTCTGCTGGCATCACGCTCGCCGGCCCGGATGCTCGACCTCGGCAGCGGTACGGGCGGTTTCCTGAAAATCCTCGCAGCGCACCTGCCCGACTGGCGATTCACCGGCGTCGAGTCTTCTCCGCTGCCCTATCTGGCGTCCCGCTGGCGGGGGCGCGGCAGCGGCAACGTCCGTTTCGCACGCGGCGATTTTTTTGCCCTGGACTGGCGGGAGTTCGATGTCATCTACGCCTTCCTGTCGCCGGTACCGATGGCCCAGGTGTGGTCCAAGGCCTGCGCCGAAATGCCGCCCGGCAGCCTGTTGATTTCCAACTCCTTCGAAATTCCCGGCGTCCGGCCCTACCGCAGGATTCCGGTCGACGACCGCCGCGGGACCGAGCTGCTGCTCTATCGCCCGAGCTCAGGAAAAGGAAGAACTGGCCGATAAAACGGATTCTGTTCCACCCCCGGCGGCATCGGCGGGCGGGCCAGAATATCCGGGCAATGGCGCCTGATCGACTGCCATGCGCGCACGAACGCGCACCGCCGGCAGCGATCCCGGGGCCAAGGAGGTTCCCCACATGGCTGAAATCGTCTGCATCATCGGAAACAAGGGCGGCACCGGAAAGACCACCTTGTCGCACATGCTCTGCCAGGGCATGGGTCTGCTCGGTCGACGCTCTGCCTGCATTCTCACGGACACCACGCGCGAGCCGCTCCAGCCCGTCGGCCGGCGCTACATCACGGCCGACGCTCGCACGCCCGAAGCGCTGCGCAAGGTCGTCGACAAGCTGCGCGGAATGGACGACTGGCTCGGCGTCATCGACGGTGGCGGCAACCGTACCGAGATGGATCGCCGGCTTTACGGCATCGCCGACATCGTCCTGCTGCCCTTTCGCGATTCCCACGAAGACATTCGCACCGTGATCAAGGATCTCGACCTGTTCCCACGGGCCTACGCGGTGCCGACCCAGTGGCCGAGCAACGCCTGGCAGCGGCGCGTGGCCGA
Organism: Rhodocyclaceae bacterium; assembly: GCA_020445785.1. Taxonomy (GTDB): domain Bacteria; phylum Pseudomonadota; class Gammaproteobacteria; order Burkholderiales; family Rhodocyclaceae; genus Cognatazoarcus. Next base: position 10,816 of record JAGRFZ010000033.1, on the reverse strand, counting down.
CCGCAGCGTGGCCCAACTGATGGCCGACTACAAACACCGCATCCTGCGGCCGGTGATCGCCCTGTCCTCATCGAAACTGCTGCTGCAACGCCAAGTGCCGGACAGCATGCCGACACCGCTGTCCAATGCCTGCCGCGCGGTGGCCGGTCAGGTCATGGACCTGATGGAACTGGAGTATCGACAGTGGGCAGACAGCGCGGAAGCGACCGAAGGCAGCCGCCCGCCGCCGCGTGCCGAAGTCGATCGGCTGGCCCACCCCCACTGAACGGCGCCGGCCGTGGAGGCGCGCTACAGGCGCACCCCATGGCGCGCGATGACGACCAGCGCCTGGGCCCGGCTGGACACCTTCATGGCCTTGAAGATGGCGGAGACGTGCACCTTGACGGTGCCCTCCGAGAGGCCCAGCAGATCCGCAATCTCCTTATTGGTCTTGCCCTGGGTCAGCAGATCGAGCACCCGCATCTGGGCCGCAGTGAGACCGAATTTTTCGTTGAGCCCGACGCTCGGACGCTTGTCGGTCTGATCCTTCAGGCCGGTGGGGGTGAAGACGCCCCCGTCGAGCACGATGCGGATCGCCTTGAGCAGATCCGCTCCGGAACTGGCCTTGGGCACGAAGCCCGAAGCCCCGGCCTTCAGCGCGCGCTGCACCGAGGCCTGATCGTCGAGCGCCGAAACGACGATCGCCGGGATGTCGGGAAACCGCTTGGCCATCACGCCGAGCAACGAAAAGCCGTTCATGTCGGGCAACATCAGGTCGATCACGGCGAGATCCCAATCCTTCGCTTCGGACAATCGCTCCAACGCATTGTCGGCAGTCGATGCCTCGACACATTCGACGCCCGGCTCCAGGTGCTGCAGGGTCTGCGCCATTGCCTCGCGCACCAGGGCGTGGTCTTCAACGATCAGGATCCGGGTCATCTCGGCATTGCCTCAGCATCAGCGAAAAGTCGCCGCACATGAATAACGCATACCCCGCAAAATCACAACCTGGATTCGGGCGCCAATGTGCGGCAGGTCATCGGATCGATCGCGTCGCCGGTTTTGCGCAGTACGCCGACGCTGCCGATTGTCATGCGAAGGACATTTCGACATTGTTGTTCGACCTGTGACGGGTGAAAATCCGTCTGAGCCCGCGTTTGACGGGCAAGCCCCCCCACCGGAGACAATCGTGATGCGTCGCTGGGGCATCCGTGCCCGACTCACGCTGGTGACCTTGCTGCCGCCGTCGATCCTGGCGGTGGTCCTGATCGCCTACTTTACCAGCGCGCGCATCAGTGAAATCGAACAGGCCCATCTGCTGCGCGGCAAGGCGCTCGCGAGGCAGCTCGCCGTGGCAAGCGAATTCGGCGTATTTGCCGGCAACGGCGAACTGCTGCAACGGCTGTCCGACGCAGTCGCGGACGAGAGCGATGTCCAGGGCGTCAGCGTGCTCGACAGCAAAGGCCTGCTGCTGGCCGCGAGCGGCACCTACCCGCCCCCGGAGGTCGGGCAGCTGCGCGGCCATCGCGTACTGCGCAGGACCGACCGCTACCGCATCATCGAGCCGGTCAGCGCGAGCCAACTGACGGTCACCGACGAGCTGTCCGAGATCCTCGCGCCCTCACCCAACGCCGATCCCAAACAACTCGGCACCGTCGTCCTCGACATCTCGTTGAACGCCCTGGCCCAGCGGCGCAACGAACTGCTCGGCAACGGCATGCTGATCATGACCGCGGTGCTGGTCGGCGGGGTACTGCTGGCACGCCGCATCAGCAACAGTGTCAGCGGTCCGATTCGCGAGATCTCCGCCGCGGTCGCGCGCATCGGCCACGGCAACCTCGAGGAACGGGTGCCGGTGACCGGCGGCGGCAGCCTGGCGCGCTTGGCCGGCGGCGTCAATGATATGGCGTCGCGCCTGCAGGAAGCGCAGCGCACGATGGAACGCCGCATCGACGAAGCCACCGCAACGATGCGGAGCCGCACCGACGATGCCGAGCGTGCCAACTTGGCCAAATCGCGCTTCCTCGCAGCCGCGAGCCACGACCTCCGGCAGCCGATGCACGCCCTCGTGCTATTCATCTCGGAACTTTCGGCGCTCGAGCACCCACCCCGCACGTCCCGGCTGGTCCGCCAGATCGCCGCCAGCGCCGAAGCGATGGAAACCCTGCTCGACAGCCTGCTCGACATCTCCAAGCTCGATGCCGGCGTGCTGCAGCCCGAACTTCGCCCGTTCGCGGTGCAGCACATCTTCCAGCGCATCGAGGACGACTTCGCAAAGCTCGCACGTGACAAGGGCCTGCGCCTGCGGGTTCGGCCGACCAAGGCCTGGATCCACAGTGATCCGGTGCTGGTCGAGCGCATTCTCAGCAACCTCGTGGCCAATGCCCTGCGCTACACCTCGTTCGGGGGGGTGATGGTTTGCTGCCGCCACGCCCGCGCGGGCTGGCGCATCGAGATCCGCGACAGCGGTATCGGCATACCGGCCCAGGCCCAGGAGCAGATCTTCCACGAGTTCGTCCAGCTCGACAATCCGGAGCGCGCGCGCCACAAGGGCCTGGGACTGGGCCTCGCGATCGTGCGCCGACTCACCGATCTGCTCGACCTGCCGCTGACGATTCGTTCGGAACAATCGCGCGGCTCGGTATTCGCCCTGCGCGCGCGGCGCTGTGAGCCGGAGCCGCCGCGCCGCAGCGAGGAATGGCCGCGCGCGCCGGGCAGCCTTGCCGGACTGGCACTGGCGGTCGTGGATGACGATGAACTGGCGCTGGCCGGCATCGTCAGCCTGCTGACCTCCTGGGGCTGCGAGGTGATCGCCGCGGAAAATCTCGAGCGCCTCCAGATGGCCTTGGCGCTGCGCGGCACGCCGCCCCAGGCGATCATTTCCGACTACCGGCTGAGGGGCCCGCACGACGGCATCGACGTCGTCCATCTGGTGCGCCGACGCTACGGCACGGAGTTGCCCGCGATGATCGTCACCGGGGACACCGGGCCCGAGACTTTGCAACTGGCCCAGCACGAAGGCATCGCCTTGCTGCACAAGCCGGTTCGCCCGGCCAAGCTGCGGGCGCTGCTGCAACGCCAGCTCAATTCGGCCCCCGAACGCGGCTGAACCGGGGACGCAGCTCGAGACCGGCACGAAGACGCCGGGCGCCGCCTGGAGCGATGGTATTCGTGACGCTCACCCCGCGCCGCACCGGCACCCATGCAAGCGGCCGGCCCTTGGTTTATGATCGCAGACACACCACGAACACGCGGAGGGAGCATGTCCGAAGACAAGATGTCGCAGGATCCGATGGAATTCATGCGCGGCATGTGGAGCAACATGGGCTTTTCGCTCCCGGGTATGGTCACCCCGACCCTGGACATCGACGAACTCGACAAGCGCATCGCCGACATGAAGGCCGTCGAGGGCTGGCTCAAGATGAACCTCAACATGCTGCAGATGACGACCCAGGGTCTCGAGATGCAGCGCAACACGATCGCTGCCGTGCAGTCCATGGGGCAGATCGGCAGAGCGCAGGAAGACGGCGAACCGATGGCAAATCCCTTCGCCAGCGCGATCTGGCCGTGGAACCTGATGCAGCAGGGTGCCGCGGAGGAAGGCGGCAGCGCCGAGCAGGCCCCGCCCAAGACCGCCAAGAACGCCGGCAAGTAGCGCGCCGCTCAGGCGCGGGCGATGGCGGCCAGCCAAGCCCACATCGTGAGCACTGCACCGAGGGTCGTGGCCGAGATCAGCCAGGCCACGCCCTTTCCGTCCCCGCCCATGCGCATCGCCAGAATGTAGGCGGAAGACGCCGACGGCAGTGCTGCAAAGATCACCACGATGTCGCGCTGCAAGCCGTCTACGCCCAGACGCGGCGCAAGCCACCACGCGGCCGTCGGCATCAGCACGAGCTTTACCGCGGCGATCCACAGCGAGCCTACCAACCGCCCGCCGGTATCCCCCCATCGCAGGGCGGCGCCCACCGCCAGCAGCCCGAGTGCCACCGAGGCATCGGCCAGCCGCTGCAGAAATTGCTGCAGCGGCTGCGCCAGCGTACCGCCGGCAAGATTGAACGTCAGCCCCACAAGCGTCGCCAGGACCAGGGGATTGCGCACCAGTTCGCGCAGCAACCGACCCTGGCCATGGCGCGCCATCAGACTCACGGCGGCGATGTTGGCAAAGGGCACCATCACGCCGCACAGGGCCCCCATCGAGGCAACGCCGGCCGCGCCATGGAGCTTGCCGGCAATGGCAATGCCGATGTACGTATTGAAACGGAATGCGCATTGCAGTCGCGAGGCGAAGCCCATCGGCGACAGCCCCATCAATGGCTGCCCGGCCAAGCCCAGCACGAAGGCTGCTGCCATGCTCGCCAGGCCGACCGCGAACATCGGCAGCGTCTGGCCCACGTCCAGGTCGACGCGGGCCAGCGCCAGAAACAGCAGGGCCGGGAACAGCACGAAGTACACCAGCTTTTCGAGTCCCGGCCAGAAACTCTCCGGCAGGCCCGCCGCACGATGGAGCACCGCGCCGAGCAGGATCAGCGAAAAATCGGGAAGCAGGAGCCACAGCGTTTGCATCGCCCCATTATCGTCGGCCGGCAATGCCGCCGATATCCGCATCATCCGCAGCGCGAAAAAAACGGCCCGCGGGAGCGGGCCGGGTTCAAATCACACCGGAGGCATCACTCGTAGCTTCGCAAGTCTTCGATGACCTTGCCGTCGTTGGGCAGGCTGTCGGCTTCACACAAGACCACCTCGGCCCGCAGTTTGGTCAGGTCGCGCACCGACGCGGCGATCGCGTCCACCAGCCCGTCCGCCGCCTGTCCGCATTCGCAGCGCAGGACCATCCGATCGATACCGTCCGGATTGTCCACCACCAGGCGCGCGCGGCGCACTCCCGGGTGACGAGCGACGACCGCAGCGACCTGGGATGGATGGACGAACATGCCGCGAATCTTGGTGGTCTGGTCCGCCCGTCCGAGCCAGCCGCGAATCCGCTGGTTGGTCCGGCCGCAGGGCGACGTGCCGGGCAGCACCGCCGACAGATCGCCGGTGGCGAAGCGGAGCAGCGGATAGTCCGGATTGAAGGTGGTTACCAACACCTCGCCGACTTCGCCCTCCGCCACCGGATCGCCGGTACCCGGCCGCACGATCTCGACGATGACCTCCTCGTCCACCACCAGCCCTTCGCGGGCAGCGGTTTCGTAGGCGATGAGGCCGAGATCGGCACTGGCATACGCCTGGAAGGCCTCGATGCCCCGCGCCTGCAATTGTTCGCGCATGCTCGGCGGAAAGGCCTCGCCCGACACCAGCGCCTTGGTGAAACCGATGGCGATGCCGGCCTCGTCGGCTTTTTCGAGCAGGATGCGCAAGAAGGAAGGCGTGCCGGCATAGGCGTTCGGCGCCAGGTCGGCGACCGCCGCGAGCTGTTGTTCGGTCTGGCCTACACCGGCCGGAAAAACCGTGCAGCCGAGGGCGTGCGCGGCGGTTTCCATCATCGAGCCGGCAGGTGTCATATGGTAGGAGAAGGTGTTATGCACGAGGTCACCGGGACGAAAGCCGGCCGCATACATGGCGCGCGCCAAACGCCAGTAGTCGGCACGCCTGCCCTCGGGCTCGTAGATCGGGCCCGGCGAGGCGAACACCCGCGCACAGTCGCCGCCCCAGCCGACCGCGGCGAATCCGCCGAACGGGCGTCGAGCCTTCTGCAGCGACAGCAGTTCGGACTTGCGGGTCACCGGCAACGCCGCCAGCGCCGCGCGGCTGTCCACCGCGGCCAGGTCGATGCCGGCCAGGCGCTCGCCGTAGGCCGGTGCCTTGGCCGCGGCGTGGACCAACTGCGCAGGCAGGCGCGACATCAGGTCGCGTTCCCGCTCGATCGGATCACGTGCCTCTCTTGCCTCGAAATGTGTCATTTTTCGCCCGTCGTGTTCGATTGGCCGAGGTCGGCATTCACGACAGCCAGCGCTTGCGCCGGCGGTAGTGCTTGACCTCGCGGAAGCTCTTGCGCCCCTCGCCGGAAAGGCCGAGATAGAATTCCTTGACGTCCTCGTTGTCGGCAAGCTCCTTGGCTTCGCCTTCCATGACGATGCGGCCGTTTTCGAGGATGTAGCCGAAATCGGCGTAGCGCAGCGCTACCATCGTGTTCTGCTCCGCCAGCAGGAAGCTCACCTGTTCCTTGGCATTGAGATCCTTGACTATCTCGAAGATCTCCTCGACGATCTGCGGCGCCAGCCCCATCGACGGTTCGTCGAGCAGCACCATTTCCGGATTCGCCATGATGGCCCGGCCGATGGCACACATCTGCTGCTCGCCGCCCGAGGTATAGCCGGCCTGCGAGCCGCGGCGCTCCCGCAAACGCGGGAAGTAGTTGTAGACGAGATCGAGGGAGTTGCGGATGTCCGAACGGGAAGCCCGGCGCGTATAGGCACCGGTCAGCAGGTTCTCTTCGATCGTCAGGTGACCGAAGCAGTGGCGTCCCTCCATGACCTGGACGACGCCGCGCTTGACCAGATCGTTGGGCGTCATCTGGTCGACGCGCGCGCCCTTGAATTCGATGCTGCCCTTGGTGACATCGCCGCGTTCCGCCCGCAACAGATTCGAGATCGATTTCAGCGTGGTGCTCTTGCCGGCGCCGTTGGCCCCGAGCAGAGCAACGATCCCCCCTTTGGGCACCGACATCGATACACCCTTCAGCACCAGGATGACATGATCGTAGATCACCTCGATGTTGTTGATCGTCAGATACGGCGTGGCGCTCGGGCCATCGCTCACGGATTCTGTACTCATCTCGAATTTCCAGCTCGCTAGTGGCGGACCGGGGCCGCCGGATGGAGGCACGCGCTCCCCGCGGCCCGCCGTCGAGACGGGCCCGGCAAAGGTCGTCCGGTCGGAAAGGTACGGCGCGACGCCAGAGGGCCGCGCCGCGCTCCGTTACATCTCCTTCGAGCAGTCGCGCGGGGTGATGCCCTTCTCCTGCGCGTACTTGGCGGCCGACTCCTCGATCATGCCGCGCACGAGCTGCTTGTCGGCGTCGATCCAGTCGGTCACGACTTTCCATTTGGCGCCGTCCCAGGTCTGGTATTTGACCTTGCCCGAGCCTTCGTGGTCCATGCAGGAAGTCTTCAGCGCCGGCATAAATCCGGCCGCGCCCAGCTCGGCCAGTCGCTTGTCGTCGATGTCGAGATTTTCGTAGCCCCAGCGCACCTGCTCGCCGGTCAGCGCCTTGCCCTGGCCGAATTTCTCTTGGGCCTTGCGGATCGCCTCGACGGCGATGATGCCGTGCACCACGCCACGGTTGTAATAGACGCTACCGACGCGGGACTCATCCTCCATGTTGCCCTTGTCCTTGCCGTAGACATGCTTCTTGATGTCCTTGATCACCGGGTATTCGGCGCCGGCGACATTGAAGCCGGCCGCCGTGAAGCCCTTGGCGGCGGAGCCGGCCGGGATGGTGTCCTCCTCGGCGCCGGACCACCACACACCCAGCATCTTGGCGCGCGAAAAACCGGTCTTGGCGGCAGCCTTCAGGGCAGTCGGGTTCATCACCCCCCAGCCCCACAAGATCACCCAGTCGGGACGGATCTGGCGGATCTGCAGCCACTGCGACTGCTGTTCGTTGCCGGGGTGGGCGACCGCGATCTTGGTCACTTCGAAGCCCTTGGCCGCGGCCATCTTGTCGAGCACCGCGTGAGGCTCCTTGCCGTAGGCCGAGTCGTGGTAGAGCAGCACGATCTTCTTGCCCTTCAACTCGCCTTCCTTCGACTCGATGTACTTGATCATCGTCGTCGCCTGGGACCAGTAGGTCGTGATCAGCGGAAACACCCACGGGAATACGCGTCCGTCGGCCGCGTCGGTACGGCCGTAGCCGATCGTCACGAGCGGAATCTTGTCGTCGGGCACCTTGTCCAGAACCGAGTAGGTGATGCCGGTCGACAGGGGCGAGAACATCGAGTTGCCGGTCTCGCCCTTGTTCTTCATGCGCTCGTAGCACTCGACACCACGGGCGTTGTTGTATTCGGTTTCGCACTCTTCATAGACCAGCTTGACGCCACCGACGCCGCCGTCGCGCTCGTTGATCAGGTTCATGTAGTCGATCCAGCCGCCGAAGATGCCGGAACCGCCCGCGGCGTAGGCGCCTACCCGGTAGCTCGGCAGGCCGATGAACTGCTCCGCGGCCATTGCGACGCCGGCTGCCAGCGTGCCGGTCACCAGCGCGCCGAGCATGACGGTCTTCTTGATTTCCATGGATTGCCTCCTTCTTTGTGGTGTGTGGTGCTTCACTTGCAACAAGCTGGTCGGGCCGCGGAGCGCCCCGCCGGCCATAGGTTCGCAGCTTAGTGGGGGAAAGGCCACAGCCGCAGCTTCTCCTTGCCGATCTGCCACAGCCGCGCGAGGCCATGGGGTTCGACGATGAGGAAGAAGATGATCAATCCACCGAAGATCATCAGCTCGAGGTTCGAGCCGAAGCTGGCCGAAATATAGTCGCCGAGCAGGCCATGCATCATCACGTTCATGAAGATCGGCAGCAGCACGATGAAGGCCGCGCCGAGGAAGGACCCCATGATCGAACCGACCCCGCCGATGATGATCATGAACAGGATGCGGAACGACAGGTCGAGGTTGAAGCCTTCCGGCTCGACGGTGCCCAGGTAGGTGAAGGCATACAGGCCACCGGCGACGCCGCAGTAGAAGGACGAAACCGCGAAGGCGATCAGCTTGGTGCGCATCGGCCGGATGCCGATCACCTCGGCCGCCACGTCCATGTCCCGCACCGCCATCCACGAGCGCCCGGTGGACGTGCGCACCAGATTCTTCGCCATCAATGCCAGCACGATCACTATGGCCAAGGTCAGCAGGTACTTGGCGACCGGTCCGTCGAAGGCGAAGCCGAGAATCACGATGTCCTGGGCCGTGATGACGCCCGAGGTCGAGTGGTTGGAGAACCACGGGAACTTGACCAGCGCCCAGACGATGAAGAACTGCGCGGCTAGGGTGGCGACCGCCAGATAGAAGCCCTTGATCCGCAGGCTGGGAAGACCGAAAACCACGCCCACCGCCGCGGCGGCCAGGCCGCCGAGCACCAGAGCCACAAGGAAGGGCATGCCGTCGATGCGCAGCATGAAATTGTAGGCGCCGAAGGCCCCCACCGCCATGAAGGCCGCCGAACCGAGGGACAACTGGCCGGCGTATCCGGTCAGGATGTTGAGGCCGATGGCCGCAAGCGAGAAGATCAGGACCGGTACGAGGATAGAGTTGAGCCAGTACTCGCTGGCGATCATGGGCACCACCAACGCCGCGAAGGCGATGATGATGGCGATCCCGACCCGATCCTGGATGATCGGAAAGATCTGCTGGTCGGCCTCGTAACTCGGTTTGAACTGGCCGGCTTCACGATAGAACATGCGTTTGTCTCCGGAATGCGTGTCGTCGTCGGGTCAGACGCGGTCGATGTGCCGTTCGCCGAACAGGCCCTCGGGCCGGACCAGCAGGAACAGCAGCGCCAGCACGTACGGGAACCAGGATTCGATGCCGCCACCGACGAATGGGCCGACATAGACCTCGGCCAGCTTCTCCGAGGCCCCGATGATAAGGCCGCCGACGATCGCCCCCGGCACCGACGTGAAGCCGCCCAGGATCAACACCGGCAGGGCCTTCAGGGCCGTGAAGGTCAGGGCGAACTGGACGCCGTTGCGGGCGCCCCAGATCAGGCCCGCGACGAGCGCCACGAAACCCGCGACGCCCCACACAATGGCCCAGATGTGCTGCAGCGGGATGCCGATCGACAGGGCCGCCTGGTGGTCGTCCGCAACCGCCCGCAGGGCACGGCCGACCTTGGTGTATTGGAAGAACAGCGCCAGTGAGCCGACCAGCAGCCCGGCCAGCAACGCCGCAAACAGATCGAAGGTCGAGATCAGGATGTTGTGCTGCTCCAGCATGTACTCGATGGGCACGTCCTCGATACCGAGATCGAGTCCGCGCACGTTGGCGCCCCAGATACCCTGGGCGATACCCTCCACCAGGTAGGTCAGGCCGATCGTGGCCATGAAGAGCGTGATCGGCGGCTGATTGACCAAGGGCCGCAGCACGATCTTCTCGGTGGCGATGCCGAGCACGACCATCGATGCCAGCGCGAGCACGAAGGCCAGCCAGAACACCGCCGTGCCGCCCGCCTCGAGACCGGTCCAGCCAGGCAGTACCTCGGTGAAACCGACGAAGGTCAGCGCGGCGAAGAACACCATCGCCCCCTGGGCGAAGTTGAACACCCCGGACGCCTTGAAGATCAGCACGAAGCCGAGCGCCACCAGCGAGTAAAGGACACCGGAGAGCAGGCCACCGATCAATACTTCGAGAAAGAACTGCATTGCGTGAGCTCCCTTGTCCGCGCTCAGTGAGACGTGCCGAGATAGGCCGCGATCACTTCCGGGTTGTTCTTCACTTCGTCCGGCGAGCCGTCACCGATCTTCTTGCCGTAGTCCA
>JAGRFZ010000033.1:0-332 GCA_020445785.1 Rhodocyclaceae bacterium | reverse complement strand
AGCACGATGGTGGTGCCGAACTGGTCGTTGATGTCGAGAATGAAGCGGCACATGTCCTGCTTTTCCTCGACATTCATGCCGGCCATCGGCTCGTCGAGCAGCAGCATCGACGGTTCCGCGGCCAGCGCCCGGCCCAGCTCGACCCGCTTCTGCAGGCCATAGGGAAGGCGCCCGACCGGGGTCTTGCGGATCCCCTGGATCTCGAGGAAGTCGATCACCTCCTCGACCTTGATGCGGTGGGCAATCTCTTCCTTCTGCGCCCTGCCCCAGTACAGGGCATGGGCCAGCAGGCCACACTTCATCTGCAGGTTGCGGCCGGTCATGATGTTGTC
>JAGRFZ010000157.1 GCA_020445785.1 Rhodocyclaceae bacterium | reverse complement strand
ATCATCGACAACGCCGGGGTGATCGGCGCCGCCGGGCTCGCCTTTTCGATCCACAGCGACGCCCTCAGCAACCGGGGTGCCATCACCGGCGCCGAAGCGCTCTTCGCCGTCGGCCGCTTCGACAACACCGGCGGCACCGTCTCCGCTGGGCGCCTCGGTCTGTGGACCGATCAACTCACCAATGGCGACGGCAGCATCACCAGCGCCGGCCGTGCCATCCTCTCGGTGCGCGACAGTTTCGACAATCGCAACGGCCGCCTCGTGGCCGACGGCGCGCTGGCCGTGCTCGACAGTGGCAGCCTGAGCCTGATGAACGCCGGCGGCGAGATCCGCGGCGACGGCGTTCTGATCGACGCCACCCACACCGACAGCGCCGGCCTGGTCCGCTCGGAAGCCAGCTTTACGCTTTACACCCAGGACGACCTCAGCCTCGGCCCCGACGACCTGCTGTTCGAATCGGCCGAACACGCCCGGCTGCAAGTCGGCGGCCACTTCGCCAATGAAGCCACCGTCCACGCCGACCAGAGCCTCTCGGTCGAAGCCGGCAGCCTCGAGAACACCGGCCACCTGGGCTCGGACGGCATCACCGTGCTGCGGATCGACGGGGCACTCGTGAACCACGGGGAGATCACCGGCCAGACCCTCAGCGTCTCTGCGGGCAGCCTCGACAACGACGGCGAAGTGCGCGCCCGCGACCTCGAACTGATGCTGCGTGGCGACGCCGCCCAGCTCGCCGGGCGGATCGAAGCGAGCGGGCGGGCCGACTTCGACCTTGCCGGAAACCTCGACCTGCGAGGCGGCAGCATCCACGGCGACACCGTCGACCTCACCGTCGGCGGCGACGTTTCGATCCTCGCTCACACCCGCACCCGGACAGACACCACCCTAAGCCGCGACTTCGACGCCGGCACCGTCACCACCACCGAGACCCGCGTGCAGTACGCCGAAAGCCCGCCCACCCTCAGCGCCACGGGCGAGTTGCGCCTGCGCGCTGGCGGAAATTTCAGCGTCCGGGGCGCGACGATCGGCGCCGGAGGCGATTTCGATGGCTTGGTCGGCGGCGCAGTCGACGTGACCGCCCTCACCCTCGCCAGCCGGCACACCGGGACCACCTATGGTCGGTACCGCTACGATGAACCGGGCAGTCGCGAGCGTCAGCTCGACACCACCGACGCGCTTACCGCCCGGGCGAGCGAACTCACGGCAGGGGGGAATCTCAGCCTGATCGCCGGCGGCGACGCCCGCTACCAGGGCAGCCTCCTCGCCGCTGGCGAAACCCTCACGCTGGGCGCCGTTGGCGGTGCGCTCGAGTTCTCGGCGCTCGCCCTTACCGACACCCGAAGCCTGGTCGCCGACCGCCTCGACGGCTTGACCGACGTCAGCGAGTACCACCAGCGCCAGCACGGCGCCGCCACCGCGCTCACTGCCGAGCAGCTCATGCTGGTCGCAGGAAGCACGCTCACCGTGAGCGGCGCCGAGCTCTCCGCCGGTGGCGACATCACCGCGCTCGCCGGCGGAGACATCATCGTCGCATCGCTGTCGCTCACCGAAACCAGCCAGCGCAGCGGCATGCGCAGCGCCTGGGTCGACGTGGGCGACGGCGGTTACCTCACCCGATACCGCGACGAATACGACAGCGGACCGCGCGAGCGCCAGCACGGTGGCCGGTTCGTCGCCGGCGGCGACATCACCCTCGCCGCCGGGCTCGACACGCCGTTCGGCGACGATCTGCTCACCCGCTTCGGCCTCGCTGGGGCGCCCACCCGCGACACCCCCGGCGTGCTGCGTGCCGACGCCGTCACGCTCACCGCCGCCGGCGACGTCGGCCTGTCTGGCGTCGACGGGCTCGCCGCCGCCGACAGCACCATCGAGGCCGGCGCCAGCCTCGGCCTCGAATCCGGCGGCGATCTCGTACTGGCCAGTGTCACCCTGGCCGCCGAGGCCGATCTCACTGCCCAGGCCGCCGGGCACCTGATCATCGAAGGCGGCCGGCACAGTCGGCAACCGCTCGCGCTGCAGCGCGACGCCGCCGAGTCGGGCGTCGAGGCTGCCGACCCGCTGGCCGCCTTCGACGCACCCAGGGCGCGGGAGCACACCGACCCGGCACACGCCGATCGCTTCGCCCGTACCGGAGAGGGCCGCTTCAGCGCCGGCGGCCGGCTGACGCTCGCGGCCGGTGGCGCGCTGTTTTCCTCGGGCAGCGACTACGCCGCCACCGAGTTCATCGCCGTGGCCGGCGGCGACCTCTCGATCGTTGGCAGCCGGACCATCGAAGAGGCGACCACCCGCAACGGTCGTGAGCGCCACACTCGCATCCAAGCCGTCGCCGCCCGCATCGACGCCGACACCGTCACCATCCAGGGCGTGGGTCGCGAAATCGAGGTCGAGGACGGGGACGCGGAGACGACCACCACCGCGAGCACCGTCCACCTCGACCACGTCGCCATCCAGTCGCGCGGCACTACGCATATCAGCGCCACCGGCGACATTGCCATCACCCCGGGCGCCGAGTTCGAACACGACTACCGCCGCCGCAAGAGTTCCGGCCTCCTCTCCAAGCGGGTGCGCATCGACGAGCGCACCGTTCTGCGTGCCGCCACCAGCAGCATCGACGTCGGCTCCCTGGAGCTCGAAGCTCTGGGCGATGTCAGCTTCACCGCCACCCGCATCGCGATCCGCGGCGAGCGCACCGAGGGCGACCAGGCTGGCCGTCCCACCGAGAGCCGCATCGTTGCCGGCGGCGACGTCCGCTACGCTGCCGTGCACGACCAGGAACACCGAACCCACTTCGACAAGAAGAGCCTCTCGATCGCCGGCATCCGCCTGAGCGAACGCGCCACCGAGATCACGCACGAACAACTCGTGGCGCTGCCCACGGTGCTGCAGTCCGAGGCCGACGTGCTGTCGGAAAGCGGCGGCGACACCACGCTGGCCGGCACCCGCATCGATCTCGGTGAAAACGTGATGACGCTCACCGTCGGCGGCACGCTGCGGCTGGAAGCGGTCTATGACCTCGAGCGCACCCAGGAGGTCGAGCGCAGCTTCACCCTCGGCGGCATCGACGGGTTCGACCCGAAGCTCGGCAAGAACACCGAAGACACCACCATCGACGAGCACAGCGGTGCTCGCGCAACGCAGATCGACGCCGGCACCGTCGACAGTGAAACCGGCGGCGACCTGGTGCTCGCCGGCGCCGACATCCGAGCCGACGACAACCTCGACCTGGCGGTCGGCGGCGACATCGTCCAGCAAGACGCCGCCTCCACCAGCCACCACTTCGCAGAGCAGCGCACCAGCTACCTCGGCAGCTTTGTGAACACCTCGGACGGCCGGGTGCACGACTTCGGCGTCAGCACCCAACGCAGCAAGGACC